>JBDTYK010000130.1:0-7393 GCA_040005715.1 Actinomycetota bacterium
AGGTTCTGGCGGGCGTTGCCATCGAGCATCAGCTCGTCGGCCACCAGCTGGTAGGCATCCCTGGGCAACGTCTCCTGCCTGGGGAACCGGTACTTGGGGACGGGACTGGTCAGGGTGTGGTCGGCGAAGACCGAGTCCTCAAAGCGCGGACGCACATAGTCACGATCGTGCAGTGGCATAGTCAGCTTCTTCCACGTGATCTGTAGAACGTCGTCCATCGGCATGGCCACAACGCTCCGTGGTCGGATGAGGCTGATCCCACCCTTGCTGCCAACGACCACCCGGTCGTCACCCGCCCGGGGTGAGTTTCCGGGGATGGATGCCGGCGAGCCCTCAGGCGCCGCGGGTCAGCGCGAAGAACTCCTGTCGCGAACGCGCATCCTCACGGATCAGACCGTGCACGGCGGACGTAACGGTCCGCGAGCCCCGGGCCTGGACCCCGCGCAGGGACATGCACGTGTGCTCGGCCTCGATCACCACGCCGACCCCCATGGGGGCAAGGTTCTCCTGGAGCCAGTTCGCCACCTGGACGGTGAGTCGTTCCTGGACCTGGAGGTCGCGGGAGAACAGCTCGACGACTCGGGCCAGCTTGGACAGGCCCAGGATGCGCTCGCCGGGAAGGTAGCCGACGTGAGCTACCCCTGTGAACGGCAGCATGTGGTGCTCGCACAGTGACTGCACCGGGATGTTCCTGGCCAGGACCAGCTCGTCGTAGTGCTCGTCGTTGGGGAAGGTCGTCAGGTCGAACTCACGAGGCGTGAGCATCTCGGTGAAGGACCCGGCCACCCGGCGGGGCGTGTCCGCCAGGTGGGGCGAGGAGGGATCCCGGCCGAGGGCGATGAGTAGGTCGCGCACGGCACGCTCGGCCGCCGGCAGGTTGACCTCCCGGTGTCCGTGCACGACCCGCAGATGACGCCCTGCCCCCGGAGCGTTCTCGGATACCACCTCATAGTCAAGCTTGCTGATGCTCATGTCTGATCCCTTCCAGGAACAACGATCGAACAGGACGTGCCTTCACCAGAACCGAGGGATGGACTTCCATTCCGTCGGATGTTCGTCTAATCTCTGTCTAATGTCCGTCGAACCCAACATCTCGCACAACATCTGCGCGGGGGACCAATATTCCCGATCGGTCCCCTGCCGTGGCCGCATCCAGAAGGAGAAGTCATGATCACGACCGACACCACGCCGACCGCCATCGGCGTCACCCCGGAGCGCCTCGCCGGTCTGCGCAGGTGGAACCTCGGTCTCACGCTCCTGCACATCGCCCAGGCCGTGGCGATCGTGCTGCTCTCGGGCAGCTTCGCCATCACGGTGACCTCATCCATCCCCGAAGGGCCACCGGGGTCCGCCGTACCTGCCCCTGCGTCGCTGTTCGGGGTGCCGATCGGAGCTGCCGTCGCCCTCTTCCTCGCCCTGGCAGCGCTCGACCACCTGCTGACGGCGACCGTGTATCGCAGCACCTACGAGCGCGAGCTGCAGCGAGGGATCAACCGGTTCCGGTGGGTCGAGTACTCGTTCAGTGCCACGTTGATGGTCATCCTCATCAGCTTCTACTCGGGCATCACGGGCATCAACGCCGTCATCGCCGTCGCCGGTGCCAACGTCGGGATGATCCTCTTCGGCTGGATCCAGGAGCTGATGAACCCGCCAGGACGCACGACGACCACGATGCTTCCGTTCTGGTTCGGGACGGTCGTCGGCCTCGCCCCGTGGATCTCGATCTGGTTCAACATCCTCGGGGCCCAGACCGTGCCAGGTTTTGTCTACGGAATCGTCGTCACCCAGCTTGTCCTCTTCTTCAGCTTCGGGCTGAACCAGTGGCTCCAGTACCGCGGGGTCGGCAAGTGGACTGACTACGCGTATGGCGAGAAGACCTACCTCGTGCTCAGCCTCGTGGCCAAGTCCCTGCTCGCCTGGCAGATCTTCGGTGGTTCATTGGCTGCATGAGGCGGCCTCCGGGCGCTTGCTCAGACTCCTTCTCGCGATGAGCCTGCTGTTGGAGGCCTCCTTCTCGCGGTGAGCCTGCCGTTGGAGGCGGTCGCGATCGTGCCAGACACGTCCTTCGACGATGATCGCTACGGCGACGCCGGCGGTGCGGCTCTGCCGAACGATCTCGCCTGAGGCGCGGCCCTCGACGGTTTCGACCCGGACCGGCCGGCCCGTCCGGAGTACCTCGCTGAACGCAGTGGCGGGCAACGTCGGAGTTCGGTGACCACCCGGTGCCTGGCCAGAGTTTGCCACGACGACGGCGGTGTCGTCCGGCTCATACTGGATGAGGACCGAGCTGAGGTCGGCGTTCAGCTGTGAGGTTTCAGGTGCGACGGCGTTGAACAGATCGGTGGGAGCGGCGCCTCAGCTGACGAGCTCGGCCACCCGACATAGGGCAGCTTGCTCGTCGGTCAGCTGTTCCAGCTTGCTCCGATCCTGGGCCGCCGCAATGGCGGTGGCGGCGAGCTCGGCGAAGCCGGTCGGGTGAGTGTGGAGCTCGCGAGCCCTCGTTGGCGGGGCGCACCCGATCGGGCTGTCTCTAGCATTGGGTCCATGGCACGGCGCTTCGAGCAGGTCCGTACGGCGCGACTGCTGATGCGACGTTGGCGCGATTCAGACCGGGCGCCTTTCGCGGACCTGAACGCCGACCCGGAAGTGATGCGCTACTTCCCTTCGATGCTGGACCGGTCCGCCAGCGACGATCTCATTGACCGTTCAGAGCAACGCTTTGATGAGCAAGGCTTCGGACTGTGGGCGTTGCAGGTGCTGGCGACCGGTGAGTTCATCGGTTTCACCGGGCTCAACCCCATGCCCTCCGGCGTGCCTGGAGAAGGCAGACAGGAGGTTGGATGGCGGCTCGCTCGGAGCGCCTGGCGCAACGGGTATGCCACGGAAGCGGCTCGGGCCGCTCTGGAGGTCGGGCTCATTTCCCTCGACTTGCCCGAGATTTGGTCCATCACCGCTGTCCTTAACGCCCCATCACAGGCGGTGATGTGCCGGATCGGCATGACGCGTTTCGGGGCGTTTGAACACCCCAACGTTGATGTGGGACATCCGCTGCGTCCTCACGTGGCCTACCGGGTCAAACGTGGGGACGCTAGTAACATGTGACGAAGAAGCGGTCCACGCCTGGCTGAGATCTCGCCGGTGGGCTATCTGGAAGCCGCAGCGTGTCCGCAGAGCAGGAATGGTGGCCATGAGCGAGCGAAAGCCGCCGACGACGACCAACCGTTCCGCTGGGCGAAAGGCCAAGACGGACGCAGTTCTGTCGGCTGCCCAAGGGCCGACCCCCCGGGGCGTCATCTTGACGATCGCTGTCGTGCTGTTCTTGGCGATGGTCATCATCACAGCAGTAGTGATGCGCGGGCATTCCGCCACCCAGCCTGCGTCCGGGTCGGGGCAGATCCTCCCTTCCTCGCCGACCGGCACCACAACTGCGCAGATGCTGCCGAAGCGGGTCGCCAACAACAGCGGTGTGCCAGGTGTGCTGGCCTGGGACACCACCGGCTGGCCGGGTAACGGGAACTCCTACCCCGGCGCTCTGGAGCAACGCCGCCCAGTCCTGTCGTGCTCAGCTCATGGGGGTACCAGCTGCGAGTCAGCTCACCGGCCGACCCGCGCATGCAGCTGTTCGTGAACACCTTCCGCAACAGCGCGAAGTACAGCCCCGAATACGGCTCGGCCGTCGACGGGGTACCCATTCAGACTGGGGGCCGCCCGGCGCTGGACGGGAGCAGGCACCCGAATCCACCCGGTTCGGCTTGATCCGTCCAAGGAATCCTGATCGGGCTCGCCACGGAATCCTGTTAGGGCTCGGGCGGGTCAGCCGGGATCCGGCGGGTCCCCTGGTTCGGCTTTCCACCCCTCCGCGGCGACCAAGGCTTGCTGGAGCGATTCGGTGACGCGAGGCGTCGCCTTGAAGACGGCGTCCGACCCGATCGCCTCCAGCACCCCGGTGGTTTCGAGCTGGCGGTACACCCGGTCGCCAAGACCGGCGAGCATCAGGGCGCTGCCCACCTCGTTGAGCTGGTTGGAGTAGCGGGAGATGACGTTGATGAAGGTGCTTCCCAGCTCCTGCTTGCCACGCAGGCGAACGATCACGACGGATCCGGTCGACTGCGCAGTGACGCGGGGCAGTTGTCCTTCGAAGACGGGAGCGGCCGCGAAGAAGAGGCTGCCGTAGGGCTGAAGCACGATGGTCTGCCCCGCCGGGAGCTCCGCCGGAACAGGTGCCTCGATGGGGAGACCGCCCGGCTGGTCGTACACCCACCGGGTAAGGGTGACCTTGTTCGACTCCGAGGCGACGTAGAGGATGACCGACAGGCCCACGCCGACCAGCACCGCGTACTGGAGCGGGATCAGAAGGGTGAGCACAAACGTGGTGACCATCACCGTGGCCTGGGTGGGGCCGGTGCGCCATACCATCGCGACGTTGTCCGCTTTGAACGTTCGAAACCCCACCAGGATCAGGAGACCGGCCAGTGCGGGCATCGCGATCCCACCAACGAGCCCCCCCACGGTCACGATCAGCAGTGCCATCGTGAGCCCCGCGCTGAGATTCGCCAGCCGCGAGCGTGCCCCGGCCGCGGTCACAAGCGACGTGGCCGACATGGATCCGGCCACGGGCATGCCCTGAAAGACGCCCGCCGCGACGCTGGCCACGCCTTGCCCGCGGAAATCCCCTGACGCGTCCGGGTAGAGCCCATCGGGGTTCGGGATGGAGTTGCTGATGGCCGCACCCTGCACCAGGCCGACCAGGGCAAGGGAGAGCGCGGGCACCAACAGGTGGGGCGCCAGGGCCAGATCCGGGGCGGCCGGGCGTGGGAGGGTCGAGGGGATCGTGGCGATGTCGCTCAGTGTCTGGACCGAGTCGAGCTTCAGAAGGGCGGCGGTGGCCGAGGTCAAGACAACGGCGACCACCAGGCCCAGCGACCCCACCGGGGTCCGCTCAAGCAGCAGGATCAGGGCAATGGTCACCAGGCCAATAGCCAGTGTTGGCCAGTCGAAGGACGCCACGTGCAGAACGGTGTCGATCGCGCGGGTCACCCGGTTGGCCGCCTCGGATGCGTGTCCGGTGAGGTTCGCCAGCTGACCCAGGACGATGTTCACCGCGACGGCGTTGATGAAGCCGGTCAGGACGGCGTTCGGGACGAATCGAACCAGGGTCCCCATCTTGAGCAGACCGAGCCCGAGCATCACCAGTCCGGTGATCATCGAGAGGGTGAACAGTGCCCTGGCCGAGTCCGGGCCAGCCCTGACGGAAGGTACGTCGGCGATGATCACCGCCATCGCTCCGGTGGCCTGGACGCTCATGAACACCGAGCTTGTCGCCAGGGCACCGGCGACAGTCCCGACAAGGTAGCCGTAGAGCCCGAAGACGGGGTTCACCCCTGCCAGGAGACCGGCAGCGAGCCCGTCGGGGATACTCTCCACACCGAGCACCAGCCCCGCGCGCAGATCCTGACCGGCGGTCTTGCGCGACCATGGGTGCGTCATCGGTGGCTGGCCGACATCTCAGGTCTCCCGTCCTGACACTCCGGGTCCCCAAAGGTCGGGAGGTTGCGAGTCAGCCTAAGGACACCCGTATCCGATGTCTACGACGGCAAGTTGGCGCCCGCTCTTGGCCGCCGGGGCGTTACGCAGGTGTGAGGGGGCGCCGGACCGTTGTTCGACCGGTTTTTGGACGATATCGGCCATTCGGCCGGGTTTTGTGCATTTAGGTGCGCCACCATGAAGTTGCTCGCTAGTGTCCCAACCGTGCCGCACTTGCGGACCTAGCCATAGAGGAGTGCCCGGGGAATGTCGAGACTCACCGGGCCAGAGATCTCCCGAAGGCTCCTGGCCGGACTTGGTTCCTGGGTCGTCGATGACTGGCCCTGACAAAGCGATGACCCCCGCACGCGTACGGGCTGACGCTGGGTTCCTATGGCTGATGGGCCTGGCTGTGGTGGCCTACTCGGTCGGCCTGGTCCTGCAGGGCGGCGTATCTCACCCGTTCGTGGACCTCTGGTTGTCACTGATGACCTCGTGGCTGCCCGCGGTTGTGTGCTGGCTGGCGGTCGCGCGGGCCGGGTTCCATCGCTGGGAGGTCCTGCTCGCCGCGCTGGCCATCACCTTCCTGGCCGCCGGGGACACCTACTACGCCCCTTTGACCAGTGACTGGTCGCCGCCGTTCCCCAACCCCGGTGATCTCGGGTACATGTTGTTCTACCTGCTGATCCTGGCCAAGCTGGCCATGGTGGTGCGCCGGGACCTGCGGGGGCAGGGGTGGTCGGTGTGGCTGGACTGCGCGGTGGGCGCCCTCGGGGCGGCGGCGGTGCTGGCGGTGGTGTTGAACCCGGTGCTGGCTTCGGCCCTGACGGGATCATGGTCGTTGGCGACCGCGGTGGCTGCCGCCTACCCGCTGCTCGACCTGTTGCTGGTGGCCGCGGTCATCGGCATGGTCATCGTGCGTGGGCTGCGCCGGGGTGATCCACTGGTGCTGCTGATCGTGGGGCTGCTGGCCTATGCGGTCGCCGATGTTGTCTACGCGCTGAAGGTGACCGCAGAAACCTACGTGGTGGGAACGCCACTTGACGCGCTCTGGTCGATCGCCATCGCCCTGATCGCGTTGTTCGTCTACGGCTCCGCGCGCCGCGACGAGGCCGCGGCAGGCGATGAGCGCCAGGCCACCCGGGGCACAGCCCTGTTGATGTCGGGGTTCGCCACGGCCGCGGGGCTGGGGGTGCTGGTCATGGGGACCAGGACTCAGGTTTCGACGCTGGCTGTTGCCCTGGCAGGGGTCACGCTGCTGGCGGCGGCGGCTCGCACCCAGGTGGCCTTTCGCCAGCTCGTACGGATGGCGGACCTGCGCCGTCAGGCGACTACCGACCACCTGACCGGCCTGCCGAACCGCCGCGCCCTGTACGCCCTGGCAGACGCGCGGATGACGGACCCCGGGTCAAGGCGCCAGGCGCTGCTGTTGCTGGACCTGGACAGGTTCAAGGAGGTCAACGACAGCCTCGGTCACCAGACCGGGGACGTGCTGTTGATACAGGTCGGTACCCGCCTGCGCGATCACCTGCGACCCGCAGACCACCTGGTGCGCCTGGGCGGTGACGAGTTCGCGGTCCTGCTCGATTACGCGGGCCATGAGCAGGCCGTGGCCGTCGCGGCCACGCTGTGCGCGGCCCTGGCTGAGCCCTTCGCCCTGGAGGACATCGCGGTCTACAGCAGTGTGAGCATCGGGATCGCCCTGTTCCCCAGCGACGGACATGACCTGGGCACTCTGCTGCGCAAGGCCGACGTGGCCATGTATAAGGCCAAGGCGTCCGGCGAGGGCCATCACAGCTATGGCGGCAGCGACGATACCGACTTCACCACCCGGCTGCGCACGGTCGACGAGCTGCGAACCGCACTGACC
>JBDTYK010000131.1:0-7380 GCA_040005715.1 Actinomycetota bacterium
CAAACGGCGGATTTGCTCTGAGCCACTGGCCTCACCCGACCCTGACACGTAGGGCTCCGCCCACAGACCGGTCCCCCTTGAGATTCCACGGACGCGACCATGTATCGATCTGCACATCGCGCACAAGAATGCCGTCTGGTCCAGGGTCACTCCACGGCCAGCAGTAGCCCGCTGCGATGCGTCCGCTGTACCCGCCGGAGATCCTTGCCTTCAGCGACGCCTCCATCTCGGCTGGAGAGTCGACGACCTGCACCTCGAAGTGCGGATCGCCAATCCATGGGATGGGTCCGCCGGGCGTCAAACCCAGCAGCCGCTTGACCCACAGGAGGTACTCCTCCGAGCCGCCGCAGCGGAACTGGGCGTCGAGGTTGATCTTCTCGACTCGGATTCCCCGGGCTTCAGCGTTCTTCTCGATGTCCTCCACAGTGCCCTGTTCGCCCGGACGCACGACCTGGAACTCGTCTAGAAGGAAAACCGGAACCCGAGCGGCAGCGATGAGCTCGTCGATCTGGGGACGGCCGCTGCGAAACTCGGCCTTGGTCCAGCGATTGACCGAGGTCTCGCGGATGCGATGGGCCTCATCCAGGATCAGGGCATCGAGGTCGTTGGCATCAACGCCCATGAATGAGTTGAAGTACTGGAACATCTTCTGCACACGGGGTGCCCGCGCGCCGGCCACCTTGCGCAAGGTTTGGGTGAACGAACGCGACCCGGTGGCATGGATGACGCTCCGGCCCTGTCGCAAAAGCTCCCCGAGCAACGAGAGCGCGATGACACTCTTGCCCGAGCCCGGCCCTCCCGAGATGATCACCGTGGTCTTCTCGTTTGCCCGGCGTGCGCGCTCGACCGCGTGCAGCACGTAGTTGAACGCGTCCCGCTGCTCATCTAGCAGGACGAACATCTCCCGTCGCTGCACCTCATCTGCTGCTAGGGCCAGAAGCTGCTTGGAGGGCGCGATCCGACTGGAAAGCAAGGCATCGGCATACGGCGCTCCGCTTTTGCCCTCAGCAAAGCGGAGGCGCAGGAAGTCCTGGAACTCGCTGCGTCGCTGACCCGTGAACAGACTTCCCAGGCGATCGCCGGGGAGGCTGAGGAGATCGGCGACTCCACTGTCCGTGGCGTTGTGCAGGTAGGCCACACCGGCCAGAGATGAGGGTGAGTCTGCCAAAACGGCCGTGAAGTCGAGCATGTAGTCGCAGTAGTCCCGGACCTGGAGAACCGGGTGGGTGACCGGCCGCTCGCCATACTGCTCGATCCTGACGAGTGTGTCGCTGCCTTCGAACCGCTCGGCGTGACTCCACTGCTTGAGCTCGACGACGAGGTATGACGGGCCGCCGGTCTTCGGATGTTGTCCGGCCAGAACGACGTCGGCCCGCTTGCTGGTGAGCGGCAGCTGGTACTCGAAGAGCATCTCAACGTCGGACAACCCGGCAGAGACCAAGTCGGCCCGGAGGGCGGGGATGCTGCGTTGCCACGATTGGTACTCGCTGGCGGATGGTGAGCGTCCGGTTCGGATGGACATCTGCTCAGCGATGAGGTCGGCGAAGTGATGCTCGACGGCCGAGAAGCCACGGACCGATTGACGGTACAGCGTCACAAGAAGGAACCCCAGGCAGCACGAAGTGTCTCGTGCGGGTGGGGGCATCTCCTGAGACGGAAGCCCGTCGGGCCGCAATTACGTTGGTGACTCTAGCTGTGAGCGAGTTGAGCGCCCAGAGAAGGGCATACTCGCGGGTGTGTCTGACCTGAGGGAGATTCGAGATGCTGCCCGCGCTTTCGTCGCCGAGCGTGGGCGGTTGGCGAGGGCTCCGTCGCCGTTGGCTCCGTCCACGAATACTTCACCGGGCTAGCCGGCTCTGGAAAGAAATGAAGAGCGTCGATCAAACGCAGGGAAGGATAGGCCCCTGCACTGGTCCACATGACGGGTGGCTACTTGACTTCAGCTCTGGTCACGAATCCGAGCCCGACCGTTAGGGGGATGAGCAGCCAGATCACTCCGGTGACTCCGAGGTGGGTCCACTGTTCGGCGCTCAGGGCCCCCTGAAACAGGGCGCTCTGAGCGTTGTCGAAGTCGACCCAGGGCTGCAGGGTGCGAAACCATCCCTGCGAGGCGGCGAGAATCAGGGCCAGCGAAGGGAACACGAACTGGTAGAGGGAGTAGGCCACGAGTGCCCCCGCCGAGCTGCGGATCACCACGCCGAGCATGAAACCGACCAGCAGGCTCAACACGTTGGCCAGGACGATGGTGAGCAGGTTGGTGACGGTCAGGTCCCAGAGCGGGTCGACTCCCGCGACCGCGGTCCCGACCACGTTGCCCAGGGCGCCGATGCCGAAAACGAGGGGCATGGAGACGACGGCCACACCCACACACGAGATCGCCTTGGCTGCGATGACCCGGGCGCGATGCGGGACCAGGGTGAAGGTGGTGAGCCCGCTGCGTTGGCTCCACTCACCGGTCACCGAAAGGATCGCGATCATCGGAAGGACGAGCGTCATCGGGATGCCGATCGCAGACACGAACGACTTGTAGCTCATCTGGTTGTCGGGCGCGAACAGGATGACGGCCACCGTGGCGAGCAGCGCAAGGATGGCGATGCTCGCCATCAGCCAGAACCCGGACCGGGTGTCGAACATCTTGCGAAGCTCGGTAGTAACGATGCGGCTCATAGGGATTCCCCTGGGGGCAGTCCTACGTCCGGCCCGGAAGGTGTGCGGGGATGGAGTGTCGAGGGTGGTCATGCCACTGCTCCTTCAGGTCGTTTGTCGCTGGTGGTCTCGCGCGCGGTATCGGCGGTGAGCTCGAGGAACATTTCTTCCAGGCCAGTGCCGTCGGCTGGCCTCAGCTCGATCAGGGGTATGCCGGCGGCGAAGGCGATCTTCCCGACCAGCTCCGCGTTGGCCTGGGCGAGCAGCCCGTCATCGCCGACGGGGGACGAGGTGAGGCCCGAGTCGACCAGCGCCTGGGCGATGACCTCACGGTCGTTCGTCCGCACGATCGATCCCGCGGATACCAGCAGGTCGCTCTTGGCGCCCTGGGCCACGATGCGACCGTTGCCGATCACCACGAGGTCGTCGGCGACGACCTCGATCTCGTGGAGCAGGTGCGAGGAGAGAAGGACGGTGCCGCCCCGGTCTGCGTAGTCGCGCAGCAGGCCGCGCATCCAGCGGATGCCGGCCGGGTCCAGGCCGTTGGCCGGCTCGTCGAGAATGAGGACCTCCGGCTCGCCGATCAGTGCGGTCCCGATGCCAAGCCGTTGCCGCATGCCCAACGAGTAGTCGCGGACCCGCCGGGACGCCTCCTGTGGCGTCAGGCCGACAAGGTCCAGCATCTCCTCGACGCGGTTTCGTGGGAGCCCCATGAACCGTTGGGCGATGGTCAGGATCTCGCGGCCGGTGCGACCCGCATGCTGTGCGGACGCATCAAGGAGCACCCCGACCTCGAGTCCCGGGTTCGGGAGGTCCACGTAGCGGCGCCCGGAGATGGTGACTGTTCCTGACGTGGCTCTTGTCAGGCCGACGATGATCCGCATGGTGGTCGATTTGCCAGCGCCGTTGGGCCCAAGGAACCCGGTCACGCGGCCCGGGCGGGCCGTGAAGCTGACATCGTCGACGGCGGTGAAGCCACCGTAGGTCCTGGTGACTGACTCGATGGTGATCATGGGCGGGGTTCCTTTACTGTCGGGGCTATCAGCGCGCGGGGCGGCGGTGGGGCCGCTGGTGGGGCCGTGCCGAGTTTCGATGTCAGGGGCGCTATCGGTTCCGACGCCATGGCTCACCGGGTGCCATCAGGTAGTGGCTGACCACATAGCGCCACGGAATAACGGCGATGATGATGACCACCCAGAGGAGCCAACCGGTTTGCTCACGGGTGGCACCCTCGAGCTTGTTGTCCGACCACAGCGGCAGAGCAACGACTCCGAGCCATATCAGCTTCCAGGCCACTTCAAAAAGCAAGATGGGAAGCAGTCGGCGGGGGTACCGGATGCCCAGCAATGCCAGGACCGACATCGCCACGAGCATGCACTCGATGGTGCCTTCCTTCAGTCCCCAGGTTTCGTGGTGCAGAAGCAGGGGCCACTTGACCACCGCCAGTCCGCCGCCCATGACGAGGTAACCCACGCGAAGCAGGTTCAGCTGCCAGAGCGAGAGCTGCGCCGAGACTCGTGAGCCGCCTTCGTCGGGGTGGTCGGGCTGGGAGGAGCTGGTTAGCTGTCGTTCCCGTATTTGGTCCATGATGAGATCTCCTTGTTGGGTGTCGATACTTAACGGTGGCTGCGGGGACGCTTTCGCACATCGGCCCACCGTCGACAGTTGCTGGTCACAAAGTCGAAGGGGGAAACCGAGCGGGTACCGCCTTTCGTCGCGGTCGCGCCGACTTTCGTCGGTGTCGGCCGAAGCGCCCGGCCCCTATGCTGAGGTCATGTCCGGGGCGCCCAGGTTGTGGGTCGAACTGGTGAGGCCGGGGTCGCTGCTGGCGCCAGGCGATCTGTTACAGCCGGGCTCGGCCGGTCCGCGGACTGCTCGCGAAAGGGCCGTCGACGCTGGCGGGTGCTTGCTCGCCGCAGCGCTCGGGACGCTCTTCCTGAGCCCGACATTGCACGACGGCGCGCACGCGTTGTCGACCACCCAGGTGGCCGTCGACGTTTCGGCCGGGGCGCTGGCCTGCCTCTCCCTCTGGCGGCGGCGGCGCTGGCCGCTCGGGGTTGCGCTTGTGTGTCTTTTGCTGGGGGCGTTCTCAATCTCTGCCACCCCTGCCGGGCTTCTGGCGCTGTTCTCACTCGCTGTATACCGCCCGGTCCGGCCGGTGCTGCTCGTCGTTGCGCTGTGGATTCCCTCGCTTCTGGTCTTCGCCGTCTACAGTCCGACGACCGACCCTCTGTCGGTGGTCCTGGTTGTCATCCCGCTCGCGCTTGCGGCCACCGCATGGGGGATGTTTGTGCGAGCCCGACGTCAGCTTCTCCTCACACTGCGCGAGCGTGCACTGCGGGCGGAGGCCGATCAGCGTCTGCACGAAGACCGCGCGCGAATGGCCGAGCGCACCAGGATCGCCCGCGAGATGCACGACGTGCTCGCCCACCGGATCTCGATGCTGGCGTTGCATGCGGGGGCGCTCGAAGTCCGGCCCGACCTGCCGCCGGCGAAAGTGCGCGAGACAGCTGTGCTGCTGCGCTCGACGGCCCGGCAGGCACTGGAGGAGTTGCGCGGGGTGGTCGGATTGCTCCGTGAGGAGCCGGGGCAGGAGCCGGCGCCGCCCGCTCCGCAGCCGACGTTGAACGACATCCGCCGTCTTGTCGAGGAGACCCGACGGGCTGGCGCGAAGATCGACTTTGAGATGCGGGTGGAGGACGCCGATGCCGTCCCGAGCGCGCTGGGACGCGATGCCTACCGCATCGTCCAGGAGGCGCTCACCAACATTGGCAAGCACGCGGGCGGCACGGCCACGTGGGTGCGGGTGAGCGGTGCACCAGAGGCTGGCCTGCATGTCAGCGTGCGCAACCGCCAACCGATCCACGCCCCCGCCGGACCGACGTTACCGGGCTCCGGTGCCGGCCTGCTCGGCCTGCAGGAACGAGTCGCTCTCGCCGGCGGCACACTCCTGCACGGCCCAGACGGATCAGGCGACTTCGTGGTGGACGCCGAGCTGCAATGGTGAGGGTGCTGCTGGTCGACGACGACGCGCTCGTGCGCGCCGGACTGCGGATGATCCTGTCGTCGGCCGAGGACATCGAGGTCGTGGGCGAGGCGGACGACGGAGCGCGCGCCGTTGCGGCGGTCCGGGAGCATCGGCCGGATGTGGTGTTGATGGATATCCGGATGGCGGAGATGGACGGCATCACCGCGACAGCCGCGTTGCGCCGTCTCGACGTACCGCCGCAGGTGATCGTGCTGACCACGTTCCAGGCGGACGAGCAGGTGATGAACGCGCTGCGCGCCGGGGCGAGCGGGTTCCTGGTCAAGGACACCCCGCCCACCGAGATCATCAACGCCGTGCGCCTGGTCGCCTCGGGCGATGCGATCATCTCGCCGTCCGTCACCCGCACGCTGCTCTCCCACTTCGGCGATGGGAAGGCACCCGACCGCCGCCGCGCCGCCTTGCAGCGGCTCGCCACGCTTACCGATCGCGAACGTGAGGTTGCAGTCGCGATCGGGGCCGGGGCCTCAAACGCGGAGGTGGCCGCCTCTCTGTTCATGAGCGAGGCGACCGTCAAGGCACACGTCTCGCGGCTCTTCACCAAACTCGACGTCGCCAGCCGGGTGCAGATCGCAATCGTCGCGCACGACGCCGACCCGTTCTGAGCCCCTTGCTGCGCGAAGAGCACGACGGAGCCATACCGGCACGAGGATCGCGCACCGGTCATCGACACGGGTCATCGCGCGGTGAGCGGCATGGAAGTAACGTCGCAACCCGTCCTAACCCGCAATACTTATGGCACTTGTGAGGGGGATTGGACCCCCGGGTCGAGGGGGGTCAGTGTGATGCCGATCCGTGCCAGCCGAGGTGGGTGTGGCCGAAGTCGTCGGTGTACTTGAGCCCGTAGTTCATTGTTCGGTCCATGCCGATGTGGGCCAGCCAGATCAGCCCGATCGCGAGGACCATCGTGTGGTGAGCGGCCAGGCCCAGGGCTGCGAGACCTGCCGGGATCGCGGTGGTGTGGGCGAGGTTGTAGAGGTGGGTTCCGGCGCGGCGGCTGTGCAGATACCCGAGGGCCCCTAGGTCGGGGGCCAAGAGCAGGGTGGCGAACAGCCACCAGGAGCTCCCGGTGTAGGCGAAGCCCCACATGGCCGCCACCAGGAGCGTGAGGCCTTCCAACCGCAGCCACGTGTGGACGCTACCGGTGACGATTCCGTCGGTGCTCAGCGCGGGGGTTGTTGCCGATGGGTGGTTGCGTCGTTCAGGGATTGGTGAGGCACTGTGCGTGCTCATGGCTGCTGCTCTGGGACTCCGACGAGGTTCGGGCCTTGGGGTGTGGTGACCAGGGCCGTGTTGGGGTAGTCGAAGCCGTGGTCGATGTCGGCGGCGAGGCGCTCTGTGGTGTCGACCACCCAGTCGGACGTGAGCCTGGTCCTAGGCACGGTGGTGCGCCTGTGCCAGGAAGCCCACGATCGCGGGCGTGACCAGCGTGGGTTGCTCGGACTGCGGGTAGTGCCCGGCGTCGGGGACCATGAGCACCTGGGCGTTCAGCCTCCCGGCGATCCAGTCTGCCTCGGCCTTGCTGTCGGGGAAGTCGGGGTCGAGCTGGCCCATCACGACGAGGGTCGGTGCCTTCACCTCCGGGAGTCGTGCCTCGACGGGGGCGTGTGAGGTGTGCGTGGTGAGCGAGAAGGCTTTGGTGTAGCCGGGGCGACGGATCGCCGCGATCGACTGGCCGAGGTACTCAT
>JBDTYK010000132.1:0-7364 GCA_040005715.1 Actinomycetota bacterium
GTCGGCCTGACACGCGCTGAGTTGGCACGAGCCAGAAACGGGCTGGACCTCAAGACGGGCGCCGCAGACCCGCGCTCCTACGAGTACAGGAGCGGTTACGCCTGCCCCTTCAACACCCTCGGCGGGTTGGACAGCCTGTGTTCCAGCGCTGTCGCCGCCTGCGCCGGCAACACGCCCGCGCAGGGGCTGGGCCCTTTGATCCGCCTGTACCGCCGCGAGCTCAGCGCCAATGGCTTGCCAGCTGCGGGTTGGCAGATCGTCGGGACCACCTGCCTCGTCGACCTTGTTCCGGGCAAGCCCGTACTTGGCCTCGGGCAGATTCTCGCGGCCTTCCACAACACCCCATGGTCCAGACCAACCGTCCACATCCAGCCCGAAGGCAATCTGACCCTCGTGACCCTGCCCACCTACTTCGCCGTGGTCTGGCCCGAGGCGGGATACGAACCGGGCGAGTCCGACACGGTCACCCTCCTCGGCCAGCAGGTCAAGATACGCCCGACACTGGATCACTACTCCTACGTCTTCGGCGATGGCACAACCTCGGATTCGACCACCTCAGCCGGCGGCCCCTACCCGAGTGGCGACATCATTCACACGTACCCCACGGCCGGCGTCTACAACACGCATATTGACGTCACCTTTGGCGGCGAGTTCAGCATCTCGGGCGGGACCTGGGTCCCGATCCCCGACACCGTCACCATCGCCGGCCCCCTCCAACCCCTGATGGTCAAGAGAGCGCACGCCCGCCTCGTCATCCGATAACAAACCTTGGCGCGGGACGGAACGCAAGTGTGATGGCCGCCGCTCAGGTCGAGGAGAAGGTCCGCCGATAGTCCTGAGGAGCCACGCCGACGACTCGCCGGAAATGATGTCGCAGCAGGGCCGCAGTGCCGAATCCGCTTCTGGTTGCTATGGACTCAACGCCGAGATCCGTCTCTTCCAACAGGCTGCGAGCGTGTAGCACCCGCTGCATGGAAAGCCACCTGTGCGGCGTGGTTCCGGTCTCAGCCACGAACCTGCGCGCGAACGTGCGCTCCGACATTGCCGCCCGCCGCGCCAGCGACGCGACCGGGTGCTCGACCGTGATGTTCTCCAGCATCCAGGTCAGCACCGGGGACAGGCTCTCGGCGGCGCACTCTGGCACCGGGAGCTCGACATACTGCCGCTGCCCACCATCACGTTGGGGGGGCACCACCATCCGGCGCGCGATGCGGGTCGCCACGGCACTGCCCAGCTCGCGTCGTACCAGGTGCAGGCAGGCATCGATACCTGCTGCCGTCCCTGCGCTGGTGACCAGGTCGCCATCATCGACATAGAGCACGTCCGGGTCGATCTTGGCCTCCGGGTACAGATGGGCCAGGCGCTCTGCATATCGCCAGTGCGTCGTGCACGGTCTCCCATCCAGCAACCCGGCGGCGCCCAGGACGAAGGCTCCCGAGCAGACCGACAGCATGGTCGCTCCACGAGCAGCCGCCTGTCGCAGCGCCTCCAGAACCTCGGGAGGCTGGTCGTCCCTGATGCGGGTCGCCGGGATCGCCACCAGGTCCGCTCCCACCAGGCCCTCAAGCCCGAACGGCGCGATAACTTTGGTGCCATGAGGCGCCGACAGGGGCTTGCCCGGCTCGAGCGCACACACCCTGAACTCGAACTTCGGCACACCGTCGTCGGTTCGGTCGAGGCCGAACACCTCAGCCAGCACGCCGAACTCGAACAACGCGACATCCTCAAACAGCACCACCGCGATAGTTCTCAGCATGCGACCCAGTATGGCAGAAACTTGTCGGACTGCGTCAGTAATGCCACTCGTGGCTTGATTTGACCGAGCGGATAGTTACTGCCATGAGCACATTCATCGTCATCATCATGGTTCTGCTGCTGGTCGTGGCACTCGAGCGAAAGGGTCGTCGCGAGTCCCCGCAGGCGCCGGGACTGCACGGCTCGGGCAATGCCGAGGACCGGGACTGGGACCGCATCAAGGTCGACCTCCAGGCCCTGGACAACGGGCGGTCCTTTGCCATTGGGCACCACAATGGACCTCGCGCGGCCTGAGCCGCTGACATCCTCGGCTGAGATCAGGGCATCGCGGGAATCAGCAGCGACTGCCCGGCGTGCACCTGCACGGTGTTCAGGCCGTTCGCCAGCTGGATCCGTGCCACGCCTTCGTTGATCGGCAGGCCCGGCAGCTGAGCGGCGGCGACCTCAGACAGCGTCTGGCCGGACGAGACGGTCGTGGCGTGGTCAATCTGCGGAGCGTCAGTCCCCGACGACGCCATCACCGAGGTGGCCAGAGTGAGGGCAAGAGTCACGGCGCCGGCCAGGATCGTCAGGGTGAGCAGGAGCCGTCCGCGGCGGTTTATCCGCACGCGTGGCGCCAAGCCGAGAGGGGCCACCTGCCGCTCGCCCGGCATGACCAGGCGGAGCTGGGGGCGGGCGGCGCGTAGGGGCATCCGGCCAGGCGTGGGCGCTAGCTCCCAGGCGACTGCAGCTGACATGGCATCCTCCATCGTGGTGCGGATTGCGACGGTGATCGGACACGTGTGCGATCGAACGTCTGTGCCATGTGTAGCACGTACGTCCGACAATGTCGAGACACGCGTCGAACAGGTGTTTGAAACTTGTGTCCGAACGGCATAGGCTGTCTGCATGTCGAAGAGCCAAACAGACACCTCTGACAACCGGTGTCCGGGAGCACGCAACGAGGGGCGACACCATGGCTGAGATCACTGAGATGCCCGACCGCGACACCGGCGACGGGCTGACCACTCGTCAGCGCCGCGTGCTCGAGGTGATCCGCAACTCGGTCGACCGTCGGGGCTATCCTCCGAGCCTGCGTGAGATTGGCGCGGCCGTCGGGCTTCAGAGTCCGAGCAGCGTCTCCCACCAGCTCTCCGCGCTCGAGCGCAAGGGGTATCTGCGCAAGGACCCCAACCGGCCCCGCGCGATCGAGGTCCTCTCCCCCGACACGGCTCCGGGCGCGCACGGCTACCGCCAGTCCCATGACGACGCGTTCGACGTGACCGGCAGCGGCGACGTACGGCCCACGCCTGCCTACGTCCCGGTGCTCGGCCAGATCGCGGCCGGTGTCCCGATCACCGCCGAAGAGGTGGTGGACGACGTCTTCGCCCTTCCCCGCCAGATCGTCGGTGAAGGCGAGCTCTTCCTGCTCAAGGTCGTTGGCGACTCGATGGTCGATGCGGCCATCTGTGACGGGGACTGGGTGGTCGTGCGCCAGCAGCCGACGGCCGAGAACGGAGACATCGTCGCGGCGATGCTGGACAACGAGGCAACGGTCAAGACGTTCAAGCGCAAGGGTGCCCACGTGTGGCTGATGCCGCACAACAAGGCGTTCTCGCCCATCGACGGCGACCACGCCACCATCCTGGGCAAGGTCACCGCGGTTTTGCGCAAGGTCTGACTTCCACCCGTCCGCAACCTCTGCTCAGTTCAAACCGCTTTTCGGAGCCCGAATCAGTCCTGAAACCGGTTTGAACTGAGCAAGCAGCTCCGTTGCGCCTAGACGCGTAGTTCTCGAACGATCCGGCTCAACGTGACGCCCAACGGCGCATCGAGGCGGATCGTTGCCTGTTCGTCTCCCCGGCTCGGCCCCCGGGTGACGATCGCCACCGGTATGCCGATCGCGGCCGCCCGCCGCACGAACCGGTAGCCGCTCATCACCTGCAACGAGGAGCCCAGGACGACCAGCGCCGACGACTCCTCAACCTGTGAGAAGGCCTGCGCGACAACGGGTTTAGGCACCGACTCACCAAAGAAGACAACGTCGGGCTTGACCATATCCGAGCCACAGACCAGGCATCGGGGTGTGTGAAAGCTGGCCACGGCTTCGTCCGGCAGCACAACGTCGCCGTCGGGGCGGATCTCCCCAGCCGCACCCTCGAAGCCCGGGTTCGCCTCACGCAGCCGAACATCGAGCTCGGCTCTCGAAGTGGTCTCACCACAGTCGAGACACTTGGCCAGATCCAGATTGCCGTGCAGCTCGAGCACGTGATGGGCTCCCGCCATCTGATGCAGGCCATCAACGTTCTGGGTGATCAGCGCGCGAATCAGGCCCAGGCGTTGAAGATCCGCGACCGCGTGATGCCCGTCGTTTGGACCTGCACCTGCGAACCGCCGCCACCCCACGAAGCTGCGCGCCCAGTACCGCTGCCGGTTCGCCGGGGAGGCGACGAACTCGCCGAATGTCATCGGCATGACCCGCCGCCGGCCGTCCGACCCCCTGTAGTCCGGGATGCCCGACTCCGTCGATATCCCCGCGCCGCTGAGCACCGTGACGTTCCCGTCCCGAAGTAGCCCGACCAGCCCGTCGCGCGCGGCCTGGTCCGACGCGGTCGTCAACGCCTCCACACCAGCAAGTATGCGACGGGCGGTGTCCGAATGCGGACCGACGTGCCTGATGCACCACCGCTGCCGATGCACTGGCGCGGTTCGGGAGGCGAGAGGAGCCGGGTTGCCATAGCGTTAGGGGCCGGTAGGCCTTGGACGCTGTTGCGCACCTGGGAATGGGGATGGCATGGCGAGTCCGATGATTGCGACCAAGCTGTACGTCCCGAAGCTGCGACGTGGCCTCGTGTCTCGCCCAAGACTGCGTGTGCCCCTGCTTCGCGCGGCTGAGGCACGGCTGACCCTGGTGTCCGCCCCGGCGGGGTTCGGCAAGACCACGCTCCTGACCGAGTGGCTGGCTGAAACGTCCGGTGAGGACCGTTCGGTCGCTTGGCTCTCGCTGGACTCTTCCGACAACGAGGCTGCGTCGTTCTGGACCTACGTCGTCAGCGCGCTCCAGAAGGCCATACCCGGAATCGGGTCGAGAGCACTGGAGCTCATCGCCTCATCCCCTTTGCCTACCGAGCTCGCCCTCACCACGCTGCTGAACGAGCTCGCCGCAGTACCGGGCGAGGTCTGGCTCGTGCTGGACGACTACCACCTGGTCGACGGCCGCAGCGTCAGCAAGGGTATGGCCTTTCTCCTTGAACACCTTCCGCCTCACGTTCACGTCGTGCTCAGCACCCGAGCAGACCCCGACCTGCCCCTGGCTCGATGGCGAGGGCGCGGCGAGCTGGCCGAGATCCGGACCGCCGACCTGCGGTTCACGTCCGAAGAGGCCGCCGCCTACATCAGCGAGGCGACCGGAGTGGCCCTCGACGCGAACGACGTCGAGGTCCTGGAGCACCGCACCGAGGGGTGGATTGCCGCGCTGCAGCTCGCCGCGCTCTCGATCCAGGGCCGCGAGGACGTCAGCGGCTTCATCGCCCGGTTCGCCGGGAACGACCGATACGTCGTGGACTACCTGGTCGAGGAGGTGCTGCAGCATCAACCTGACCTCGTGCGGAGCTTCCTGTTGCGCTCGTGTGTCCTCGAGCGGCTCACAGGGTCGCTCTGTGACGCTGTCACAGGCCGCAACGACGGCAGCGACATGCTCGCCGACCTTGAGCGGGCCAACCTGTTCATCGTCCCGCTGGATGACCAGCGGAAGTGGTACCGCTATCACCACCTGTTCGCCGATGTACTGCGGGTGCATCTTCTCAGCGAACAGCCGGAGCAGATCCTGCTTCTTCACCAGCGTGCCAGCCAGTGGTACGAGCTCCACGATCTGGGAGACGACGCTGTCCAGCACGCGCTGGCCGCCTCAGACTTCGACCGCGCGGCGCACCTGATGGAGCTCGCCGTGCCGTCGATTCGACGCCACCGGCGAGAAGCAATCCTGCTCGGCTGGCTCAAGGCGCTGCCTGACGACGCGATCCGGCGCAGCCCGGTGCTCAGCGTCTTCTACGGATACATGCTGATGGCCTCCGGTGACCTCGACGCAGTCGAGCCCCGGCTCGACGACGCCGAACGCGCGCTGGCAACAGTGTCAGACGGATCGGCTCCCCCCGGGGCTGACACCGAAGAGCTTCACACCCTGCCGGCGACCATCGCTGTCTACCGCGCCTCGCTCGCCCAAGCCCGCGGCGATGTCGCAGGAACCTCGGATCATGCTCAGCACGCGCTGGACCTGGCCCGTCCCGGCGACCATCTCTCGCGAGGTAGTGCTTACGGGTTTCTCGGGCTCGCCGCGTGGGCCCGGGGGGACGTTGCCGCTGCACTGGAGACGTTCACCCAAGCGGTGGTGAGCCTGCACGCAGCCGGCTACCTGGTCGACGAGCTCAGCAGCACGGTTGTGCTGGCTGACATGTGGCTCGTGGCGGGCCGGCCCAGCAAGGCGCGCCAGCTCTACGAGCGGGCGCTGCGACGGGCCGAGTCCCACGGCGAGGTCGTCGCGCGGGCAACCGCCGACCTGCATGTGGGGATCAGCGAGATGGACCTGGAAGCCGGAGACCTGGAGGCCGCCAGGGCGCACCTTGACACGGCCGGGCGATTGGTCGCGCGCGTGCCGATGACCGAGAGCCGCTACCGGTGGTTCGTGGCCATGGGGCGAGTTACCGATGCCGAGGGTGACCCTGAGGGAGCCGTCAACCTCCTGGACCAGGCAGAACAGCTCTACCATCGCGGTTTCTTCCCGGACGTACGACCGATCCCGGCCCTGAAGGCCCGCGTCTGGATCACCCACGGCAAGCTTCCGCAGGCCGCTGACTGGGCCGCTGAACAAGAGGTGTCCGCGACCGGCGATGTCAGCTATCTGAGCGAGTTCGACCACCTCACCTTGGTACGTCTGCTCATCGCGCAGCATCGGGCCCAACAGGTCTCCGGCGCAATCGGCCAGGCGGATCGCCTCCTGGGCCGGCTGCACGAGTCTGCAGACGTCTCCGGACGGGCCGGGAGCCTGCTTGAGATACGAATGCTTCAGGCGCTGGCCCACGACGCGCAAGGACATCGGCCCCAGGCGCTGGAGTCTCTTGCCGAGGCCTTGACGCGGGCACCGGAACCAGGCGGCTACCGCCGGCTCTTCCTCGACGAGGGCACACCCATGTTGGGGTTGCTCCGCGACGCAGCGCAGCAAGGCCTCGCGACCGACCACGCACGGCGCCTGCTCATCCTCGGGGCCTCCCCTGACGTTGAGGTCCCCGGCTCAGGACAGCGCCCACCCCTGGCGGCTGGCGCGTTGAGCGAACGGGAGATGGACGTGCTCAGGCTGCTGGGCAGCGAGCTGAGCGGCCCCGAGATCGCTCGCGAGCTGTTCGTCTCGCACAACACGTTGCGCACCCACACCAAGCACATCTTCGCCAAGCTCGACGTCACCAGCCGGCGCGCAGCGGTGGTCCGGGCCCGCGAGCGCGGGCTGATGTAGTCGGCTGAGGCTCCGGATCTCACCCAGACAGTCACATCGTTGGGTGATGCCGGGTCACCCCACCAGTTCCTAGGTTCAAGTCATCCGGAGGCGCCCCGCCGCGGACCTCGAACCAAGGAGCCGG
>JBDTYK010000133.1:0-7358 GCA_040005715.1 Actinomycetota bacterium
CGACGGTGACGAGGACGCCTGGTCCCTCACCCGGAACGGTCAGCGCGACTTCTGAGTCAGCCCGATCCTCTGGTTGCTTCTGAGTCAGCCCGATCCTCTGGTTGCTTCTGAGTCAGCCCGATCCTCTTGTTGCTGCCAAACCACCGAATCCTCGCCTCCCGGGGCCCGAAACGGTGGTTTCGTCGCAACCAGCTGGGTTGGAAGGGTCGCGCGGGTGGGTCAGGGGAGGTCCAGTGCCTCGTATGTCGCGAGGCTGGGTCCCCGGGTTGCCTGGAGATCGCGGGCAGCCGCCTCTGCGTCACGCATGACCCGCAGGACGTTGGCGCCGGCAAGCTTGATCAGGTCCGCGTCGGACCAGCCGCGGTCGGCCAAGGCCGCGAACAAGCGTGGATAGCCGCTCACGTCCTCGAGACCCACAGGGAGGTCTTCGGTCCCGTCGTAGTCGCCGCCGATGCCCACATGGTCGATACCGGACACCTCGCGCACGTGCTCGAGGTGCGCGACCACGTCCTCGACCGTGGCTGTGGGTTTGGCTTGCGCGGCGCGGTAGGTCATCGCGAATGCGTTGAACGCGAGGTGGTCCGTGGCGTTGACGCCGGCCGCCGTCGCCGCCCGGGCAGCCGCATCGTGCCACCTGGCAGCAGCAGGGGAGACGAACTTGGGGACGAACGTCACCATGCAGACGCCTCCCTTGTCGCGCAGGGTCTCGAGCACGTCGTCGGGGACGTTCCGGGGCACGTCGCAGACGGCCCGCGCGGAGGAGTGCGAGAAGATCACCGGCACCGCGCTGACCCGCAGCGCATCGCGCATGGTGTCGGCAGAGACGTGAGAGAGGTCGACCAGCATGCCGATCCGGTTCATCTCACGCACCACCTCGACGCCAAAGGCCGAGAGCCCGCCCACGCCCGGTTCATCGGTGGCCGAGTCGGCCCAGGGGGCGTTCTCGTTGTGGGTCAGTGTCATATACCGGACCCCGAGCACGTACATCATCCGCAGTGCCGCGAGCGAACAGCCAATGGAGTGCCCGCCCTCGGCCCCGATGAGGGAGGCGATCCGCCCCGACGCGAAGACCCCTTCCACCTCGTCGGCGGTTCGAGCGAACCCGAGCCGGTCGCCATACCGGCCAACCATCTGGTGGATGGCGTCGATCTGTTCCAGTGTCTGGATGACCGCGGTTCCCTGGGGCAGCGTGGAGGGGACCCAGGCCGACCAGAACTGCGCTCCAACGCCCCCGGCCCGCAGCCGCGGCAGGTTGGTGTGCGTGGTGGTCAGGGGTTGGGTCAGGTCCAGCCGGTCGAAGTCGTAGCCCCACTGTGTGCGGGCCTCCCACGGGAGGTCATTGTGTCCGTCGACCAGCGGGTGCCGGCGCAGCAGGTCGGTAACACGGGTGAGGGCATCCGGTGCGAGGTCGGGCATACGGTCATTCAACCGCAGCGCCCTACCATGGGTGGACAATGACCACCGTGACTGACCTGACCTCGCCGGCCGCCGGCAGCGGCCACAGCGTGGCCTTGGTGACCTTGGGCTGCGCTCGCAACGAGGTCGACTCCGAGGAGCTCGCGGGTCGTCTTGCTGCCGGGGGCTGGCGGCTGGTTGACGACGCCGCCGAGGCGGACGTTGCGGTGATCAACACCTGCGGCTTCATCGCGCAGGCCAAGAAGGACTCCATCGACGCGCTACTGGAGGCCGCCGATCTCAAGGGTGAGGGGCGCACTCAGAAGGTCGTGGCGGTGGGTTGCCTGGCCGAGCGGTACGGCGAGCAGCTGGCCGCCGAGCTACCCGAGGCCGACGCCGTACTCGGCTTCGACTCCTACGCGGACATGTCGAGCCATCTCACCTCGATCCTGAACGGCAACAAGCCCCGTTCGCACGTGCCCTCCGACCGGCGCCTGCTCCTGCCGCTCTCGCCCGTCGAGCGACAGGGCGCGGCCGCCGGGATTGCGCTGCCAGGTCACGGTGAAAAACCGCCCCTGCTCAGCACGGTCCCCGAGAGCGTGACCATTCAGGGACCGGTTCCGGCCAGCGGCCCGCGAGTGATCAGGGCGCGCCTGGACAACCGGCCCTGGGCCCCGCTGAAGATCGCCAGCGGCTGCGATCGCCGCTGCGCCTTCTGTGCCATCCCGATGTTCCGGGGTGCGTTCGTGTCGAGGCGACCCTCCGACATCGTGGCTGAGGCCCGGTGGCTGGGTGAGCACGCAGTCAAGGAGCTCCTCCTGGTCAGCGAGAACTCCACCTCCTATGGCAAGGACCTTGGCGACCTGCGCCTGCTGGAGACGCTGTTGCCCGAGCTGGCAGCGGTCGACGGGATCGAGCGCGTGCGCGTCTCCTACCTGCAGCCGGCCGAGATCCGGATGGACCTGCTTGACGTCATGGCCTCAACGCCAGGGGTCGTGCCATATTTCGACATCTCCTTCCAGCACGCCTCGGAGCCGCTGTTGCGCAGGATGCGCCGGTTCGGCTCGCAACAGGCCTTCCTCGAGCTGATCGACCAGGTTCGGGCCCGCGCCCCGCTGGCCGGGATCCGGTCCAACGTCATCGTCGGGTTCCCGGGAGAGACCGAGAAGGACCTCGACGAGCTCGAGGCGTTCCTGACCGCTGCTCGTCTGGACGTGGTTGGTGTGTTCGGCTACTCCGACGAGGACGGCACTGAGGCGCAGGGATACGACGGCAAGCTCGACGGCCACGTCATTGCCGAGCGCCTCGCGCACTTCACCACGCTGGTCGAGGAGCTCAACATCCAGCGCACCGACGAGCGCCTCGGGGAACAGCTCGAAGTGCTGGTGGAGGGGTTCGACCAGGACACCGATGAGCTGACCGGCCGGGCCGCCCACCAGGGACCTGATGTCGACGGCGCCACGATCCTTCGGATGTCTGAAGGGGTCAACGCTCCGGCGGTCGGCGAGATCGTCGCGGCCCGAGTTGTCGGCACCGACGGCATCGACCTCATCGCGGAGCCCGTGTGATCACGGCGGGGGACGGCATACGGGTACCGCCTCCACAGGCCAGCGCATGGAACATTGCCAACGCGCTCACCGTCTCGCGCCTTGCCCTCGTCCCCGTATTCGGCTTGTTGCTTCTGCACGACGGCGATCCGTCGACGACCTACCGTCTGCTCGCAGCCGCCGTCTTCGTGGTCGCCACGGCAACCGATCGAATCGACGGTGATATTGCCCGCGCCAGGGGGATCGTGACGGACTTCGGCAAGGTGAGCGACCCGATTGCCGACAAGGCGCTGATGGGTATGGCGCTGATCGGCCTCTCGATGATCGGTCTGCTGTGGTGGTGGGTGACGGTGGTGGTCGTCGTCCGCGAGGTCAGCATCACGGCACTTCGCTTTGTCGTGATCCGGCACGGCGTCATGCCGGCCAGCCGCGGCGGCAAGGTCAAGACCGCCCTCCAGGCGCTCGCGATCCTTCTCTTTGTCCTGCCGCTCAGCAACTCCTGGCACTCCCTTGCCGTGGTGGTCATGACCCTTGCGGTCATCGTGACAGTGGCGACGGGCGTCGACTACCTGCTGCGGGCCCGCACCCTGCGCAAAACCAGCCCCCGCGCGCAGGCCAAGCGCGAGCGTCGCGCGGCCGCAGTGGCCGTAGCTGAGGCACAGGCGGAGGCGGAGGCGGCAGCCCGGTCTGCCTCAGGGCCCGAGGTCTGAAGGATGGCACCCTTGCCGGCTGCTGACCTGATCGAGCGGCTGACTCGCTCCGGAGAGACGGTCGCCATCGCCGAGTCGCTGACTGGCGGTCTGGTCGCGGCGGCGTTCACCGATGTCGCAGGTGCATCGATGGTCATGCGTGGGGCAGTGACTGCCTACGCGACGGATGTCAAAGCGAGGGTGCTCGGCGTCGACGAGGCGCTGTTGACGACAGTGGGAAGCGTCGACGCCGAGGTGGCGGAGCAGATGGCCAGCGGGGTGCGGTCTCTGATGGACGCGACCTATGGGCTCTCAACGACGGGCGTAGCGGGCCCGGACCCGGTTGACGACAAGCCCGTGGGAAGGGTCTACGTCGCGGCTGTCGGCCCGGGGAGCTCGAGGGTCAAGGTGCTCAACCTGTCCGGGGATCGCCAGAGCATCCGTGCGCAGAGCGTCCTGGCCGTCCTGGCGCTGCTGGCCGAGGAGCTCGACGCCCAGGCTGGGGAAGAACTATCCGGCGCGGGTGGTTAAGTGAACAGTGGGTGCCGAAAAGCCAAACCGGTATGCGGGCTGTCGCTCTCACAGGGTACCGTTTGCCGTGAACGTATGGTCTACCCGAAACTTCCAAGGAGGCGTCATGATTTTGCTCCGTAGGGAGGTTGGCGACGTGCTCCGGGACCACCGTCAGGCCCAGGGTCGCACCCTCCGTGAAGTGTCGGTCTCGGCCGCCGTCTCACTGGGCTATCTCAGCGAGGTTGAGCGCGGTGAGAAGGAAGCATCCTCAGAGCTGCTGGCGTCGATCTGCGCGGCGTTGAACCTGCCGATGTCGACCATGCTCAGCACCGTTTCGGACCGGGTAGCCGAGTCAGAGGCGGTCAGCGCGCTGGTGAGTCTGCCGATGGGTCAGCGCTCCGGCTCGATGATTCGAGCCTCCGCCGCCTGACGCTTCGGCACGTTTGGGTTTGGCTCCTCAAATGTTTGGCAAGCGCACTACGCGAGCCGTTTTGCCCCTCCAGTGGTTCTGCTGTCCTGCTGCCGGACCGATGGGGCTAACGCCGCAGGCGCAGGCCGCGTGGCGTGGCGTGGAAGCCGGCCGCGGCCAGGGCGGCTGCCAGGGGATGGTCAGATCCAAGGACCGGGTCGCCATCGGCCTTCTCGACCGTCAGCTTGCCCAACGCCCCTTCTCGCACGGCCAGGGCCAGCGCATCGGCGGCGGACTGCAACAGCGACGAGTCGTTCGTCCAGGACAGCAAGGTCTTGCCGCCGCGTTCCACGTAGAGCGTGAGTGCCCCGTCGACGAGGACAACCAGCGCGCCAGCCTTGCGGCCCGGCTTGTGTCCTTCTCTTTGTCCGCTCTGTTCCTTTCTCGGTTCGAGGTCATTCGCAAGGTCCGCACCCGGGCCCTGGGTGAGGTCCGCGTTGGATTCCGAGCGAGGATCTGACTCGCGGGCGGGCCAGGCCAACGCCGCGCCATAGGGGTTGGCCGGGTCTGAGGCGGCCAGGACGACCGACGTCGCACTGTCACGACGTCCTTGTAGGTCACGACGTCCTTGCAGGTCACGACGTCCTTGCAGGTCACGAAGTCCTCCACCGTTGCGCGCAGGCTCGTCGGGCAGCGGCCGGCTCTGGGCTCGTAGCCGGTCTACCGCCCCTGCGGTGGCGAACTGCGCCGCCCCCAGGCCTTCGACGAAATAGCCGCGGCGGACCCGCCCGGACTCCTCCGCCGCGGCCAGCACGCGATAGACACCGGCGAACCCACCCAGAACCCGCTCTGCGACAACCGAACCGCGGGTCACGATGCCATAGCGGTCGAGCAGCACCTCGGCCGCGGCGTAGGAACGAACGGTGGCATCCGGCTCGATCTCCGGCAGGAGCGACCAGCGTCCGGCGGCGGTGGGCGGACCTGCGCGTGTGGGCAGCTGGACGCGGCGCAGCGGGAGCCTCCCTCCGGAGAGGGCGCCCAGACTGGTGGGCCGGCCGCCGTAGCGCGTGGAGCGCGGGCCGGCGCGCTGAGCCTTGTGCGCCGTGCGCCCGCCGGCCAGCAGTGCCCGCAGTGGGACCAGGGTGTCGTTGGTGACCCGGCCTCCCCAGAGCAGGTCCCAGAGCACGGCCGTCAGCTCCTGGTCATCTGTGCCGGTCAAGGAGTCCGAGAGCGTGCGGAAGAAGAAGGCGCCACCCCCGCCCAGCGCCTCCAGGACATCGCGGTGAAGGTCGCTGAGATCGAGCTCCTCTGAGGGCGCCGCCAGCGTCAGGTGCGCGGTTTCGGCCAGGTGCAGCGAGACCCATCCGTCGTCCCCGGGAAGGGACGAGTGCCCGCGCCAGACCACCTCGCCGCTGGTCGTGAGCTCGTCAAGCAGCGACGGACTGTATGCCGTCACGCGGCTGGGGAGCACCAGGCTCTCCAGCGCGCTGGCGGGAACCACCGCTCCGGCCAGCTGCTCGACGGCGCGAAGAACGCCCTCGGTGCCACGCAGGCCGGCGCCCACCCCCTGCCATGCTGGCAGGAAGCGCGCAAGGTCGAGCGCGGCCACGGGCTCGACCTCTGCCCGCAGGGCGGCCAGGGACCGCCGGCGAAGGGTGCGCAGAACCTCGGCGTCGCAGAAGTCGTTGCCATGGAGCCCGCCCCCGGACTCGATCGGGCGTAGCTCACCCTCGACGAGCCGCCCGGAGGCCACGAGCCGGCGCAGGACATCGGCCGCGACGGCCGTCCCCAGACCGAACCACCGGGCAACATCGCGGCCGGTGAAGGGGCCATGAGTGCGGGCGAAGCGGGCCACCAGGTCGCCCAGCGGGTCCGGGACCGCCTGAAGGAAGACTTCGGGCACTCCCGTCGGCAATGCCGCGCCAAGGGCGTCACGCAGCCGCCCTGCGTCCTCGATGGCCGCCCAGCGCTCCTCGCCGCCGATGCGCAGGCGGATCAGCCGGCGGTCGCTCTCGAGATCGACCAGCCAGGTTGAAAGGTCATTGGCCGTAGCTCCTTCGATGCAGCGCTCGAGGATGGCCTGGTGTGGTTGAGCACCGAGCACCCGCAGCAGATCGGCGACGTCCTCGGCACCTCGGCAACGTCGTCCCTCGGCCAGCCGTTGAAGCTCTGACTCGGTTCGAAGAAGGGCCGCGGGGTCGAGCAGATCTCTTAGTGCTGCGCCTTCACCACGCCCGAGCAGCTCGGCCAGCAGGGTGGGGTCCAGCGACAGGGCGGCTGCTCGTCGCTCGGCCAGGGGTGAGTCACCTTCATAGAGGAACTGTGCGACGTAGCCGAACATCAGGCTGCGGGCGAACGGCGACGGCATCGGCGTCTCGACCTCGACGAGGCGGACCTTGCGGGACCCGATCTCGCGCATCAAGGTGCTTAGACCAGGGACGTCGAAGACATCCTGGACGCACTCGCGCACCGTCTCCAGGATGATCGGGAAGGAGGCGTACTGGCTTGCCACGCTGAGCAGCTGGGCCGACCGCTGGCGCTGCTGCCACAGCGCCTGGCGGCGATCGGGACGACGACGCGGCAGCAACAAGGCACGCGCCGCGCACTCGCGGAAACGTGATGCGAACAAGGCAGATCCACCGATCTCGGCGGTGACCAGGTCGTGCACCTCGTCCGGGTCGAGGGCGATCAGGGACATGAGCTCAAGACCCAGTCCGCTCGACCCCGCATCCGCGTCGAACTCGATGTCAGGCAGCCGGAACACGATGCCGTCATCGCCGTGCATGGCCTGCACGTCCACGCCGA
>JBDTYK010000134.1:0-7345 GCA_040005715.1 Actinomycetota bacterium
CATATGGGACTGAGCATCGCAGGTGGCCCGCGCATATGGGACTGAGCATCGCAGGCGGCCCGCGCATATGGGACTCAGCCGACGGACCTGACCGGCTCCCACGGCACCCACGGTTCACGACGTGCGCACAAGTCGGAAGAAGTCTGCGCGCTCACCAGCCCGGCCCGGACAAACATCGTGACCGCCCTGACCTCGCTCGGATCAAGCGGGAGCTCGGATGACCCCGGCGCAAACAGGGCCATGACTACGCAGTCCTCGCATTGCTGCCCCGCCACCGGGCAGGTCGCACAGTCGACGATCATCTTGGGCCCTCCTGGTCACCTCGTCGGATCGGCCTGATGGCCAGCCGTCACAGAGACGTTAGAGCGGGGGTCTGACATTGATCTTGGGATGGCGGCCACCGCCGCTCGTCACTCCGGGTCTGCCAGTGGATCAGCATCTCTCTCGTCGCCGCGCCGACGGATCCGTTGCCGGTTGCCACGACCACCACCACTGGGGCCTGGCGGCAGCGCGCCTTCCGGGCCTTGTCGGCGTTAGCGCCTAACGTCGTCGGCATGCAAGGGGTCCAGGGCACACTCGACGAGCTGGGCACGCCTCTGGCCGAAGTCACCTTCGTCGTCGTTGACCTCGAGACAACGGGGGGCAGCCCTGCGGGGGCAAACATCACTGAGGTCGGCGCAGTCAAGATCCGAGGTGGGCAGGTCCTGGGCGAGTTCCAGACCTTGGTCAACCCGGCCGGGCCCATCCCTGCGTTCATCTCGGTCCTCACCGGCATCACCAACCAGATGGTGGCCGACTCGCCAGGCATCGAGTCCGTGCTCCCGACCTTCCTCGAGTTCGCGCGAGGCAGCGTCCTGGTCGCTCACAACGCGCCGTTCGACATCTCCTTCCTCAAGGCCGCAGCATCTCAGACAGGTCACCCCTGGCCGCCCTTTCGTGTCGTCGACACTGCGCACCTTGCCCGGCAGCTGGTCAGCAAGGACGAGGCTCCCAACCGCAAGCTCGGGACCTTGGCAACACTCTTCGGCGCAACGACCACGCCCGACCACCGTGCCCTGCAAGACGCCAGGGCCACCGTTGACGTCCTGCACGCACTGATCTCCCGGGTGGGCAGCCTTGGTGTCGTGACCCTTGAAGAGCTCAGCACCTTCTCAAGCAGGGTCAGCTCGGCCCAACGCCGCAAGCGTCATCTTGCCGAAGGACTGCCCTCCGCACCAGGTGTCTACCTGTTCAAGGACAGCAAGGGCAGCGTCCTGTACGTGGGGACCTCACAGGACATCCGACGCCGGGTCCAGACCTACTTCACAGCATCGGAACAGCGGTCCCGGATGTCCGAGATGGTCGGGATCGCGGCCAGCGTGACGCCGGTAGTCTGCGAGACCACTCTGGAGGCACAGGTCCGCGAGCTTCGCCTCATTGCCTTGCACAAGCCGCGCTACAACCGCCGCTCCCGAAACCCCGAACGGGCTCCGTGGGTCAAGCTCACGGTCGAGCCGTTCCCTCGTCTGAGCATCGTTCGAGAGGTCATCGCGGACGGCGCCCGCTATTTCGGACCTTTCGGCTCACGCCTTGTGGCCCAGTCCGCCATTGCAGCCATCCACGAGGTTCTTCCGCTGCGCCAGTGCAACAGACGCCTCAGCGCCTCGGCGCGCTCAGCCGACTGCGTGCTGGCCCAGATGGGACGCTGTGGCGGACCGTGCGCCGGGCTGCAGAGCGTCGAGGAATACGCGACTGTGGTCGAACAAGCCGCCGCGATCATGGGAGGTGACTCGCGTGAGGTGGTCGATGCCCTGCGCAAACGGATGAGCATCCTCTCGGGTGAGGAGCGCTACGAGGATGCGGGGGCAGTTCGCGATCGGCTGCTCCATCTGGTGGGTGGCGCCGCAAGGGTTCAGCGCATTGAGCCGCTGGCCAACAGCGCCGAGATCGTGGCAGCCCGAGCCGCCCCCGAGGGCGGATGGGAGATCATCAGCGCCCGCTTCGGTCGGCTGGCAGGCACCACGCTGGTTCCGCGTGGCGCCGACCCCACGCCCTACATCGAGGCCATGGTGGCCAGCGCCGAGAACGTGAACCGGTCGCCCGGACCCGCTCCGTCAGCCTCACCCGAGGAGACCGAGAAGATTCTGCGCTGGTTGGAGTCTGCGGGTGTCCGCATCGTCTCCATCGATGGCCAGTGGGCCTGCCCGGTGTATGGCGCCGGCGCAGCTCGAGCGAGCCTCGATCCTGACTCCACGGCCTACCACGACGTCGTGGAGTTCGATGAGCCCAGCCGTCCCGCACTCCGTCAGCTCCCCAGGGTGTCCACCCCGGCGATGCAGTGAGGAGGACAGCGCTCACTGGCCCAGCAGGTCCGACTCGCGTTACGCCGCGCGTTAGGGTGGGCTCGTGATTTCCGCCATCGTCTTGATCAACGCAGAGGTCGACCGCATTCCCGAGGTCGCCGCCGCCATCGCCGAGATCGACGGCGTCAGTGAGGTCTATTCGGTCACCGGTGATGTCGACCTCATCGCCATGGTGCGGGTGCGCCAGCACGAGGACTTCGCTGACGTCATCGCCGACCAGCTCAACAAGGTCAGCGGTGTCCTTCTCACCCAGACCCACATCGCGTTTCGCACCTACTCCAGGCACGACCTCGACGCGGCGTTCAGCCTGGGGCTCGACGACGCCTGAGAGTCAGAGGTCACGCCCTCGTGGCGGTGACCCATTTCTGCAGCACGGATGCGGCGCTGCCGTCATCGATCGCCGCGCGAGCGCGGTCCATCCCAGACTGCAGCCCCTGGGTGAAGGCAGCCTGGCTCTCGCCCCGATCTGGCACAGTCAGCGCCAGCGCCACCCCGGCGTTGAGCACCACGGCATCCCGAACTGGCCCCGGGGCACCGGCAAACACGTCAAGGACGACTTGCGCGTTGTACGCGGCGTCGCCTCCTCGCAGCGTCTCAACGGGCTGTAGCTCCAGACCCACCGACGTTGGGTCCACCTCGTACTCACGGACACCTCCGCTCCGCACCCACCAGACCTTCGAGGTCGTCGAGATGGTCAGCTCGTCAAGGCCGTCGTCTCCCCTGAAGACCGCGGCGTCCTTGTGTCGTCCCGCGAAGACCCCAGCCATGAGCGGGGCCATCCGAGCATCCGCGACACCCACAGCGGCGTAGGTCGGCTGAGCCGGGTTGGTGAGCGGGCCAAGGAAGTTGAAGGCTGTTCCGATGCCCAGATCACGGCGCGCCGAGGCCGCGTGACGCATCGCAGGGTGGAACTGCTGGGCAAAACAGAAGGTGATGCCAGCCTGCTCCGCCACGGCCGCCACGACCGATGGAGGCAGCGCCAAGTTGATGCCCAGTGCCTCCAGGACATCGGCGGAACCCGACGACGACGAAGACGCACGGTTGCCGTGTTTGACGACCCGAACCCCGCTGGCCGCTGCAAGCAGGGAAGCCATCGTGGAGATGTTCACCGTATGGGCGCGATCTCCGCCAGTACCAACGATATCCAGGGTGACCCCGGCAACCTCGATCCGGCTCGCGTGCGCGAGCATGGTGTCGGCGAGTCCGCGCATCTCCTCCACGGTCTCACCCTTGGCGCGAAGTGCCATGAGAAACCCAGCCACCTGGGCCGGGCTCGCCTCGCCGCTCATGATCTGGTCCATTGCCCACACGGCCTCGACGTTGTCGAGTGAGCGCCTGGACAGCAGCGTGCTGAAGATCGTCGGCCAGGTCATCTCACTGCCGGTCGACGTCGCCGCGACCATCAGCTAGGCAGTGGGGGAAAAGGAGCCGACAGTGCGACCGAGCTCGGCAACGGCCTCGGCCAGCGCTATGGGGTCGAGCGGATGCGGGACAACCAGGTCGGCCTGTGACCACGCTGCAAGCCAGCCGTCCTGAGTCCGTCCCGTCAGCACCATCACAGGCGGGCACTCGAAGATCTCGTTCTTCAGCTGCCGGCACAGTCCAAGGCCGCCATAGGGCGTTGCCTCTCCGTCCAGAATGACCAGGTCGAAGTCTCCGGACTCCACGGCCTCGATAACGGCCGGCGCGGTGGCACACTCGCGCCATGCCGTCACCTCGACATCGCGCCCCGGCCGACGACCCACTGCGACACGCACTGCGTCACGGGTGGCGACGTCATCGCTGTACAACAAAATCGTCAGGCGGCGCTCGGTGCTGGACGAGGCCTGGTCGGCCGCAGAATCGGTGGCCAGGTCGTGCGAAGGGGTCATGATGATGATGCTACCGGGACGGCTCTTGGCGAAGTCGCAGACCCATCGGGGAGTTGTTGAGGCGCGAGAGCCCGATTAAGGCAATAATGGCGGCTGTGTCGACAGCATCAGCGGTTCAGCCAAGCACCCAGGGGCCACCTTCGGGCGCCATCCCCGGTCATGGCCCGGTGACGCGGCCCAACATGGCCGCCGTTGGGACCATCGTGTGGCTGGCCAGCGAGCTGATGTTCTTCGCGGGCCTGTTCGCGATGTACTTCACCATCCGCTCCGTGTCCCCTGAGCTCTGGCATGCCCGCACCGACCTTCTCAACGTTCCGGCCGCGGCAGCCAACACGCTCGTACTTGTCATCTCCTCCGTGTGGTGCCAGCTCGGCGTATTCAGGGCAGAGCGTGGTCAGCCAGCCCGCACCGGCTCGTTGTTGCAGGTCAGGGGATGGGGCATGCGCGAGTGGTATGTCCTGACGTACCTCTTCGGCTCAGTCTTCATCGCAGGTCAGGTCCGCGAGTACGCGAGCCTTCTGCACGACGGCGTCAGCATCTCCTCAGACGCCTACGGCTCGGTCTTCTACCTCACCACCGGCTTCCACGGCCTACACGTCACCGGCGGCCTGATCGCGATCCTGCTGATCATCGGGCGAACCTTCACCACGCGCCGTTACACCCATACCCAGGCCACCGGCGCCGTTGTCACGTCGTACTACTGGCACTTTGTCGACGTAATCTGGATTGCCCTGTTCGCCACGATCTACCTTCTCAAGTGATAACTGCCGCCCAAGACATCCGCGACCACGACAGGAACTCCCTGTGAAAGCACTGGCCTCCCATCGCCGCCATCCCGCCGCGATCGCGATCCTTCTGCTGCTGGGCCTCGTGGTCACCGGAGGCCTCTACTCGCTGCTGGATCCCAAGTCTGCACAGGCTGCTGTGGCCACGGCTGACGACCTGACCGCGGGCAACAAGCTGTTCCTCGCCAACTGCGCCACGTGCCACGGGCTCCACGGGGAGGGCACCAAAGCCGGCCCGAGCCTGGCCGGCGTAGGTGCCGCAGCGGTTGACTTTCAGGTCGGCACCGGCCGTATGCCGCTCGCCGGCCCGGCGGTGCAAGCGCCCCGAAGCAACACGGTCAAGTTCACTGACGAGCAGATCGCGTCCCTGGCCGCCTACGTCGCCTCACTAGCCCCCGGTCCTCCGGTTCCCGATGACCAGTTCACCAAAGGTGATGGCAATATCGCGCGCGGCAACCAGCTGTTCAAGGTCAACTGCGCGATGTGTCACAACTTCGCCGGGTCAGGTGGCGCCCTGACCCGCGGCAAGTACGCACCCAGCTTGCGCAACGTCAGCGGCAAGCACATTTACGAAGCGATGGTGACCGGGCCCCAGTCGATGCCGGTCTTCAATGACGCCAACCTGTCCCCCAAGGACAAGAACGACATCATCAGCTACCTTCACGAGCTCGACAAGAACCAGAATCCGGGCGGTATGTCACTGGGCAACCTCGGACCGGTGTCCGAGGGCATGTTCATCTGGGTGTTCGGCCTGGGACTTGTCATCGGGGCAGCCGTCTGGCTCGGTTCCAAGGCGGCCTGACCCATGCCAACCCTCGGCCACAACCCGCGCGGCTTCAAGGCGCAATGCCCGCTCGGACAACAGAGATCGAGACACTGCCCAGCGACGGGATCGACGACACGATGAACGAACACGGCACCGAGCCCACCGAGGCCGACACCAGCGAGCCGGGCACCGCCTTGCGCCTCGACCAGGGGCACATCCAGGGAGCGGGCGGACTACCTGAGCGCTTCAGCGACCCCGGACCGGCCCCACACGTTCACCGCCTGGCAGACCGCGACGAGCTCGCCGCCCGGCGCGCCGAGCGCCAGGTCGCAGCCCTGTTCGGCATCTCGATGGTGGCCACCGTTGTCTTCCTGGTCGCCTATTTCGCGATCGACCTTCACACCTATGCCTTCGTACCAGGTATCGGGCAGGCGAACCTGTCCAACGTCGTCCTGGGCGTCAGCCTTGGCCTGAGCCTGTTGTGCATCGGCCTCGGCGCCGTCCACTGGGCCAAGACCCTCATGCCGGACACCGAGATCACCGAGCAGCGACACCCGCAGCGCTCTACCGACGCCGCGCGCCGGGAAGCAGTCGGGACGATCATGGCCGGCGGGGATGCTGCTCAGCTGACTCGCCGTCCGCTGATCAAGTACACCCTGGGCGGCGCTCTGGGACTGTTCGCGCTCCCGCTGGTGCTGCAGCTGGCCGGCAGCCTCGGCCCGCTTCCCAAAGCCGAGCTGTCGACAACGTTCTGGCGCAAGGGCATGCGGCTGATGCGTGACCCCGGGCTCACTCCCATCATGGCAAGCGACGTCACCATCGGGTCGGTCTTCCACGTCATGCCCGAGGGCATTGACAAGTCCGCACATCCCCTCGAGGAGAAGGGCAAGGCAGCAGTCCTGCTCGTGCGCCTGGACCCAAGCGACATCCTGGTGGCCAAGGAGCGCGACTGGGGCCACGACGGGATCGTCGCCTACTCCATGATCTGCACCCACGTCGGCTGTCCGGTGGGCCTCTACGAGCAGCAGACCCACCATCTGCTCTGCCCCTGCCACCAGTCGACCTTCGACGTGGCCCAGGACGCCAAGGTCATCTTTGGTCCCGCGAACCGCCCCCTGCCGCAGCTGAAGATCACCGTTGACACCGACGGCTACCTCATAGCCGACTCAGGTTTCCGCGAAGCCGTCGGCCCGAGCTTCTGGGAGCGTGGATGAGCACCACCGATACTCCGAAGGGCGCCGCAGGGCTGCGAGCCAACGACATCAGCCCGGAAGAATCCACACGAGGCCCGAAGTCCAGGCTGGGTGGCGTCGCCGGCTGGGTGGATGACCGCACCGGCACCGCGCGACCGGTGGACTACCTGCTCAAGAAGGTCTTCCCCGACCACTGGTCCTTCATGCTCGGTGAGATTGCCATGTTCTCGCTGGTCATCGTCCTGATAACTGGCGTGTTCCTGACCTTCTGGTTCGTCCCGAGCGCAGGGCAGGTGATCTACAACGGCTCCTACGTGCCGCTCAAGGGCATTTCGATGAGCGAGGCGTTCAAGTCGACCGTCGACATCAGCTTCGATGTTCGCGGCGG
>JBDTYK010000135.1:0-7289 GCA_040005715.1 Actinomycetota bacterium
CACCAATGCTGCTCAAGCTCGTCGCCCAGGGAAAACTCACACCCGACAAGTTCGTCAGCCACCGGTTCACGTTCGACAAGATCCTGGACGCCTACGACACCTTCAGCCGCGCCGCGCAGACGAAGGCCCTGAAGGTGATCATCACACGCTGACCCCGCCCTGGGCGCTTGGTGGGGCGCAAGTCCTTCACCGGGCGCCCCATGGCGGTGTCAATCCGACATCCCTGAGTCCCACCGTCCCCACCCAAGGATCGGCGAATTCATGCCCGAACCGCTGTCATCCCGGGCCTTCTCAGGCGCGGCTCGTCGCTAGCGGCTCAGGGTTCCTGCGTCCTTTTCGGCTGAGGGCCCAGGACAACGTTGGTGGCCACCACCTTGTCGTGCAGGGCCTGCTTCTTGTCGTCCCACAGGGGCCACAGGACGTCGAGCAGGTTGAGGATCGAGAAGAGCGAGAAGCCGAAGTAGCACAAGGTACGGATCACGATGGTTGCCATCGGCATCTGTCCGGCGTGGTCGCGCAGGCGCACGCTGATGCCGACGATCTTCTTTCCCGGCGTGGCGCCACTGCGTCGCAGGAAGTAGACCTCGTAAGCCCCTGCGACCAGAAGGCCGATAAGCGAGGCGTTCACCGCGTGCTGAAGGACGTCCCACGGCGGGAACGCGAAGACCGGAGTGGACCCCGCAGCTTCCTGAGCGGCCAGGTCCTTGCTCCAGCTCATCACTCCCGAGAGGTAGCCGTAGTAGAACCAGCCCGTGAGAGGCAACGACAGAATGAACGTGAACAGTCCGTCCAGAACGCGCGCCAAGGCCCGCAGCCACCAGCCCGAGAGCGGGACCCCGTCCGGGGTGGTTGACCGGTGCGCGCCCCAGCCCGGCTCCGAGGACGGCATCTGTCCCGGGCCCCGCCCGTATGCCGGCCACTGACCACTGCCCTGTTCGGGACCCTCGGCCCCTTGCGAACCGGACGCGCGCGGCCTGCTCCCAGCCGGGGCGACGTTGTACGGCATACCGATGTTGGATGCCTCCACCGTCGGCGACACCTTCGGCGTGACGTGGGAGGACCAGATCACCCCATCCCAGTAGCGGAGCTGGCTGGGGTCCTGTGGATCGTCGTACCAACCGGATGCCTGCGTCATGGCCCCTACCTTGCCACGAGAGGAGACCGGCCGAGGTGTCGCCATCGATCGTGTCGGCGGGCGATCTACAGGTTCCCCCGAAGCTCCTGCTCACGCTCTATAGCCTGGAACAGCGCCTTGAAGTTGCCCTTGCCGAATCCGAGCGACCCATGGCGCTCGATCATCTCGAAGAACACCGTGGGACGGTCGCCCGTGGGCCGCGTGAAGATCTGCAGGAGATAGCCGTCCTCGTCGCGGTCGACCAGGATGCCCCGCTGCTGCAGCTCCTCGATCGGCGCCCGCACGTTGCCGATCCGCTCCCGCAGGGCCGGGTCCTCGTAGTAGGAGTCCGGGGTCTGAAGGAACTCCACGCCTTCGGCCCGCATGGCGTCCACCGTGGCCAGGATGTCGCCGGTGGCCAGTGCGAGATGTTGCACCCCTGGCCCCTTGTAGAACTCGAGGAACTCGTCGATCTGGCTCTTCTTCTTGGCGATGGCCGGCTCGTTGAGGGGGAACTTCACCCGGTGGTTTCCATTGGCGACAACCTTGCTCATCAGCGCCGAGTAGTCCGTGGCAATGTCGTCGCCGACGAACTCGGCCATGTTCACAAACCCCATGACCTTGTTGTAGTAGGTGACCCACGTGTCCATCTGGCCAAGCTCGACATTGCCCACGACGTGGTCGAGAGCCTGGAAGATCCGCTTGGGTGCACCCTCGCGCCTGACGAAACCAGAGGTCCGCTTCACGTAGCCGGGCAGATAGACGCCGTCATAGCGCGAGCGGTCCACGAGTGTATGGCGGGTGTCACCGTAGGCCCCGATGGCACCCATTCGGACGGTGCCGTGCTCGTCGGTGAAGTCCTCCGGTTCCTGCAGGATGGTCGCCCCGGTGGCACGTGCGCGCTCGATGCACCGGTCCACATCCGGGACCTCGAGGGCGATGTCGGTGACGCCGTCGCCGTGGGTTCGGTGATGGTCAAGGAGCACGCTGTCGGGAGCGACACCACCCTTGACGACGAAACGGCACGAGCCGCTCTTGAGCACGTAGGCCTTGTGGTCCCGGTTGCCCGTCTCGGGGCCGCTGTAGGCGACGAGCTCCATGCCGAACGCGGACTGGAAGAAATGCGACGTCTGCGTCGCGTTGCCGACCACGAAGACCAGCGCGTCCCACCCGGTCACCGGGAAGGGGTCCTTGGTCTCGTCGTATTCGACCAGGCCGACCAGCTGCTTGAGCTGGTCGAGGTCGAGGTCGGCTTGGCGCTCTTCAGGGGTGAGGGTGATCGGTTTGGCCATGAACTCACTGTGAACCAGCGAGGTCGCAGTGCGCAAACTGTGCACTGCCGACAGCCCCCTAACCGGCCAGGTCACACCAGTCACCCCTGGCGCCGCCTCTCCCCGGCGCAAGGCGCGCGGAGCTGAGCGTTCGAGCCGGTCAGCGGCGACCGACGAACCACCGCCGAATGGTCTCGATCCGCTCGCCCACCTGTTCACCGCTGGCCTGGTCCATCGCCGGACCACCACAGCTCTTGCGCAGGTCGGCGTGCACGACTGCATGGGGGACACCACTCTTGCGGGCGTATGCGGAGACAAGGGAGTTGAGCTCCTTGCGAGCCGCAGCCATCGCGCGGTGGGTGGACAGCTCGGGGTGAGCCTTCTTGCGAACCGAGCCCTTCTGGGAGGACTGCCGCTCGCGCAGAAGGATGGCCACCTGGTCGGGCTCGAGCAGCCCCGGTAGCCCGAGGAAAGCCTCCTCGTCAGCGCTGCCCACCGCGGCGTTCAGGCCGAACTGCTGGGCATCGAAGAGCACATGGTCGAACTCGGCCGCAGACTCCAGGGCCTCGAACGACATCTGGTCGAGGTCTGCGCCAGCCTGGGTTCGGTTGGCGGCTGCGAGCAGGTCCTCCTCGGCTGACCACATGGAAGGCTCGTCGCCAGGCTTGGAGGCCCGGTCCAGAGCGTGGTCGCGCTCATCCTCCAGCCGGGCGGCGTGCTCGAGGATGAGCGGCACGCTGGGAAGGAAGATCGAGGCCATCTCCCCACGGCGTCGCGCACGGACGAAACGGCCGACAGCCTGGGCGAAGTACAGCGGCGTGGACGTCGACGTGGCGTAGACACCGACACACAGGCGAGGGACATCAACGCCTTCGGAGACCATGCGCACGGCAACCATCCAGCGCTGGTGACCTGAGGCGAACTCCTCGATCTTGCCTGAGGATCCGGCATAGTCCGAGAGCACGACGACGGGTCGTTCACCCGAGATGCCGTGCAGGATCTTGGCGTAGGCCCGGGCCTTGGTCTGGTCCGACGCGATGACGAGGCCGCCGGCGTCCGGCACACCGCGACGCACCTCGGTCAGCCGCTTGTCCGCTGCGGCGAGAACCGACGGGATCCACTCACCCTTGGCGTCCAGGGCGGTACGCCACGAGTGGGCCGTCGCGTCCTTGGTCATCGGCTCCCCCAGCCGAGCCGACATCTCGTCGCCGGCCTTGGTGCGCCAGCGCATCGCGCCCCCGTAGGCGAGGAAGAGGACCGGTCGGACGATCCCGTCGCGTAACGCCTCGGCATACCCGTAGGTATAGTCCGCCTCGCTGCGACGGATCGAGTCCGCGCCCATCTCGTACCGTACGAACGGGATCGGGCTCGTGTCAGTGCGAAACGGGGTGCCGGTCAAGGCGAGCCGGCGGGCGGCCGGCTCAAATGCCTCGCGGATCGCGTCCCCCCAAGACAGGTTGTCGCCGCCGTGGTGAATCTCATCAAGGATGACCAGCGTGGGCGCAGCCTCGGTCCGCGCGCGATGCAGCAGCGGTTTGCTGGCCACCTGGGCGTAGGTCACGGCCACGCCTTCGTACTCCAGGCCGTGGCTGCCGGCCGCGTTGGTGAACCGCGGGTCAATACGAATTCCGACCCGGGAGGCCGCATCGGCCCACTGGGTCTTCAGATGCTCGGTCGGGGCGACAACGGTGACCCGGCTGACGACCCCCATGCTGAGCAGCTCGGTCGCGATGCGAAGCGCGTAGGTGGTCTTGCCGGCACCAGGAGTCGCGACGGCAAGGAAGTCACGGGGGATGGAACGCAGGTACTGCGCCAGCGCGTCCTCCTGCCAGACGCGCAGCTTGGACGCGGTCCCCCACGCGGCCCGCTCCGGGAATGCCGGTGAGAGATGGGAAGCGGCCGCGGTGCTCATTTGCCGCTAATACTAACGGGATTCGTCGCCCGACATGCCGCAGTCCCGATGCACCGCCGGGCACCCTGATGTGTTATCGGGGGTCAGGCCGCGACCCCCGAGACTCACTTCTTGTTGCCTTCAGCGTTGCGAAGTCCCTCGAAGATCTCCTTGCAGGTGGGACAGACGGGGAACTTCTTCGGATCGCGTCCCGGCACCCAGACCTTGCCGCACAACGCGACCACAGGGCTGCCGGACATCGCACTCTCCATGATCTTGTTCTTGCGCACGTAGTGGGCAAAGCGCTCGTGGTCCCCCGGTTCGACCTCTTGCTCGACGCGCTCGCGCTCGATCACGGCCGTGTGCACCGGGGAGGCGGCGGGCTGGCGCTGGGGTGCGAACGGGTCGCTGGGACCTGACGGGTTGTTCGGGTCGTCGAGTCCGTCCAGCGCAGTCCGCGTGTCACTCATGTCGCCAAGTCTAACCAAGCGCAGCTATCCCGGGTCCGTCAGTTCACCTGCGCCGGCTCAGTGGCTCTGCCTCACTACTTCTGGCCACAGGCGATCGGTGGTTCGGCGCCGATCCCCCTCAGTTCATGGTGGGGTCTTCGGGCAGGCTCGCAACGAACGCGAGATGACCACGCTGTCGACGTAGCACGGTGAACCACAGAGTTTCCGGCTCCGAGGTGAAGGCATCGCGCGCCTCGGACTCCACGACGTACCAGCCCCCGTCGCGGATCTCCCGCTCCAGCTGACCACCGGACCACCCGGCATACCCCGCGAAGATCCGAAGCCCAGCCACCTCGGGGACCACCACCAGTGGGGGGATGTCGAGGTCAACCAGCCCGATGCCGCCGAACAGGAGGCGCACACCCATCGGCTCGTGAAAGTCGCCGGGAACGGTCACCAGACCCAGGGCCGAGTCCAGCGCGACGGGTCCGCCCTGAAAGACCGTGGGTGGATCGGTCACGTAGTCCTGCCAGGGTGGGAGCACCGACGAGACGGGAGCGGACAAGGGTCGGTTCAGGACGATCCCCTGCGCACCTTCGTCGTCGTGGTGAAGGACCAGCACGACGCTGCGGCGGAAGACCTCGCCTCCGGTCTGTGGTGTCGCCACGAGCAGCTTGCTTGTTGCGTAGTCGATGCTCACGAAGGCATTCTCGCCCAGACGCGCCAAAACCACATGGCCCAGCCGCGTGATTGCCGGGACGCCCGTGTCATTGGGCCATCAATGAGCCAAGGTGCGCGTTCAGCAACGATCGCCGCCGGTAGGGGGAAGATGAAGGGCCCGACCGGCAGATGCCGGTCGGGCCCATTCGTGCTGTGCAGGTTGGCGCTGCGAGGTTAGGCGGTCAGCGCTGTGAGCCGCGATAGCCGCGCGAGCTGTCGCTGCTGCGTCGCGGGCCGGCGCCTTGGCCGCGGTGACCGCCACCGCCGAAGCGACGGTGCCCCCGCTGCTCGCCCTCGAGCAGACGCCTTGCCTGGCTTTCCGGGATCGCAACACCAGTGGGCTTGCGCGCACCCGTTGACATCAGCAGCTCGTCGCCAGGGGCGCTGCGGGTTGCGACCACGTCCAGGCCGGCTTCGCGAGCCATCCGCTCCATGCCGCGTCTCTGGTGCGGAAGCGCCAAGGTCACGACGGAGCCCCTCTTGCCCGCACGTGCCGTCCGGCCGGCGCGGTGGAGGTAGTCCTTGTGGTCAGCGGGCGGATCAGCCTGCAGAACGACACCGATGTCGTCGACGTCGATACCGCGCGCCGCCACATCTGTGGCGACCAGAACAGGAAGGCTGCCGTCGCGGAACGCAGAGAGCACGCGGTTACGAGCGCCCTGGGCGAGGCCACCGTGCAGCGCAGCGGCGAAGACACCCTGTTCACGAAGCTGTTCGGCGACACGGTCGGCGCCCAGCTTGGTCCGGACGAAGACGAGGGTGCGGCCCTCGCTGTTGGCAACCTCGGCGGTGATGGCCTTCTTGTGCTTGGGGTCGATCAGCAGGATGTGGTGCTCCATCGTGGTGACACTGGCAGTCGCGTCATCGGTGGAGTGGGTGACGGCGTCCGTGAGATAACGGTCGACCACGGCATCGATGCCACGGTCCAGGGTCGCTGAGAAGAGCAGTCGCTGGCCACCCTCGGGGAGGGCGTCCAGGATCTCGGTGATCTCGGGCAGGAACCCCATGTCGGCCATGTGGTCGGCCTCATCCAGGATCATGATCGAGATATCGACGAGCTGAACAGCTCCGCGCTCCATGAGGTCCTTGAGCCTGCCCGGGGTGGCGATCAGCAGGTCGACGCCACGGTCAAGGGCCATCAGCTGCGGCGGGTACGGCATGCCGCCAGCGACCAGCTTGTGACGCAGTCCCATGACATGCACGAACGGCTCCAGAGCATCGCTGATCTGGATGGCGAGCTCACGGGTCGGCGTCAGGATCAGGGCGCGAGGGCGACGGGCGAGAGCTCGCTCCCCGGCCGCCAGACGGGTCAGGGTAGGCAGGCCGAAAGCGAAGGTCTTGCCCGAGCCGGTCTGGCCTCGGCCCAGGACGTCACGCCCGGCCAGGGCGTCCGGGATGGTCGCGGTCTGGATGGGGAAGGGGGCAATGATGCCGTCTCTGGCGAGCCGCTCGACCAACGGCGCCGGCAGGCCAAGAGCCGCGAACTCGTTGTCCTCGGCGATGGCCACCGGCGTGGTGTCGATGACCCGCGACGGGATGTGCTTCTCGTAGGTGCGGGCCGGACGATCGGCGCGCTTGCCATAGTTCTCGTCGCGCACGAAGTCCGAGCGAGGCGCACCGGCCACGCGCTTCTCGTAGGTGCGGGCCGGACGGTCGTCCCTGTTGCCATAACTGCGCGCAGGACGGTCGTCGCGGTTGCCGTACGTGCGAGGCGCACGGTCCTCACCGCCGGCATTGCTGCGCGCGGGACGGTCGTCGCGGTTGCCGTACGTACGAGGCGCACGGTCCTCACCGCCGGCATTGCTGCGCGCGGGACGGTCGTCGCGGTTGCCGTACGTACGAGG
>JBDTYK010000136.1:0-7215 GCA_040005715.1 Actinomycetota bacterium
CCTCGGTGCTCGCCTCGGCGCTCGCGCCAGTGCTGGCCCGGCGGAGTCCGGCCAGGAGCTCGAGCAGCGTCGACTTGCCCGCGCCCGAAGGACCCGACACGACTGCCAGCCCGTTGTCCAGCTCGAAGGACAGGTCGTGCAGGACGTCGACGTTCGTCCCCGGGTATCGGTAGCTCAACCCTTCCACCACGACCGAACACCGCTGCCGCACCGAATCGGACCCCCCGATGGCCTCAAATGGTGCTGTTGCGGTGTTCGGTCGGGGGGAGGTGAGGTGGGGCTGGGTGGTGGCGCTGAGCTCGGACAGGACGCTGTCGAGGGCCTCGGCTCCGTCGGCGGCCGAGTGGAACTCCGCTCCCACCCGGCGGATCGGCCAATAAGCCTCTGGCGCAAGGAGTATGGCCAGCATCCCGGCATAGAGCGGCATCGAGCCGTTGGCCAGGCGGATGCCGACAGTCACGGCGACCAGCGCCACAGAGAGCGAGGCCAGGAGCTCAAGTGCCGCTGAGCTCAGGAAGGCCAGCCTCAGCGTCCCCATCGTGGCGAGCCTGTGCCGAAGGCTCACCTCGGCGATCGTCTCCACCTGGGACTCGGCCCGGCCGTATGAGACCAGCGTGGGGAGGCCGCGCATCACATCCAGGAAGTGTCCCGACAGCGCCGACAGCGATCGCCACTGGCGCTGGGTCGACTCGCGCGTGGTCGCTCCGATGAGGGCCGCGAAGACAGGTAGCAACGGAACGGTAAGCGTGACGATCAGAGCACTGGGCCAGTCGACGAACGCCAAGGTGCCGATCGCAAAGAAGGGCAGAAGAGCTGCGGACACCAGGGCTGGGAGGTAGCGCGCGACATACGGCTCGATCGAGGTCATCCCCTGTGCGGCGAGTGTCTGCGCGTGCCCAGCCTCAGGGCGCGAGTCGGCATCGCGCTCGAGCCAGGCGCCGATCAGGGACTCCCGAAGGACGGTCGACACTCGCATGCCCGCCCAGGTGCCGACCAGCTCGCTGGCAACGCCAAGGCATGCGCGCACGATGAACAGGGCCAGCAGCCATGCCCCGGCCGTCGCGACCGCACCGCCCTCGACGGCCGCAACCACCAGACTCGTGACGGCAAAAGCCAGCCCGATGGTTGCCACACCCTGCGCGAGGCCGATCGCCCCCAGCGCGAGCACTGGTCGACGCGTCGCGGGGACCTCAGTGAGCAGTCGGGGGTCGAACGGCCGCATCAGTGCTGTGCGGCCACGGTGGTCGCAGGGATGTGGTGGGTGCCGATGCGCTTGCGGAACGTCCAGTAGGTCCAGGACGTGTAGAGCAGGACGATCGGAGTGAAGATCGCTGCCACCCAGGTCATGATCGTGAGGGTGTATGCCGTGCTGCTCGCGTTGGTCGTCGTCAGGGAGAAGGCTGCGTTGGTCGAGGACGGCATGACGTCTGGAAAGAGCGCCAGGAACAGGGTGGCGACGGCGGCTGCGATGGCGACAAACGTCCCGACGAAGGCCCACCCTTCACGGCCTCGGAAGGCGGCGAACAAGCCGGCCAGCAAGGCGGCTGCGGCGACCACGGCGGCGATCCATGACCCGGCGGAGCCGGTCGACACGTTGATGGTCAGGAGCAGGGCAACCGCCAGCAGCGCGGCCGCCGCTCCGACCTTGACTGCCAGCGCGCGTGCCTCGTCCCGGATGTCACCCTCGGTCTTGAGCGCGATGAAGATCGCGCCGTGGGTGACGAAGAGGGTCAGGGTCGTGAGTCCGCCGAGCAGCCCGACCGGGTTGAGCAGTGTGAACAGGTTTCCGGTGAACTCCTTGGCTGCGTTGATCGGCAGGCCCATCACCACGTTGGTCAGAGCCACACCCCACAGCAGAGCGGGCAGGGCGGAGCCGAGGAAGATCGCGATGTCCCAGCGTTTACGCCAGGTCGGGTCGTCCACCTTGCCCCTGTAGTCGAAGCCCAGGGCGCGAACGATCAGCGCGACCAGGATGATCAGCAGAGGGAGGTAGAAGCCGCTGAACATCGTGGCGTACCAGTGCGGGAAGGCGGCAAAGGTCGCGCCGCCGGCGGTAAGCAACCAGACCTCGTTGCCGTCCCAGACAGGGCCGATCGTGTTCAGCATCACGCGTTTTCGGGCCTCGCCGTCCTCACCGCGACCCAGGATCGGCAGCAGCATGCCGACACCGAAGTCGAAGCCTTCGAGGACGAAGTAACCGGTCCAGAGAACCGCGATCAGGATGAACCAGACGGTGGTGAGCTCCATGATGTCTCTGCTCTCAGTAGGCGAAGACGAGGGGCGCGTCCACGTCCCGATCGGCGGGGTCGACAGGCTCTTCGAAGGCCGGCGCGCCGGCCGCGATTGCCCGCAGCAGGAGCTTCATCTCGACGACGGCCAGGGCGGCATACAGCAGGGTGAGGGTGATCAGGGAGGTCCACACCTCGCCGGCGGACACGTTCGGGGAGACGCCGCTGGACGTCGTCATGACGCCGAAGACGATCCACGGCTGTCGGCCCGCCTCGGTGAAGAGCCAGCCAAAGCTGTTGGCGAACAACGGAAGCAGTGGGGCGGCCAGCGCTGCCCAGAACCACAGGCGGTGGCGAGGGATCCGGCCGCGGCGAGTTGACCACAGAACGGCAATGGCGATCAGGGCACCGACCATGCCGAGTCCGATCATCAGCCGGAACGACCAGTAGGTGAGCGGGATGGTCGGGGTGTAGCTGTTGGCGAACACGCGGGAGGTCGCATCGGCGCCGTACTGCTTCTGATAGGCGGCCTTGAGGTCGTTGATGCCCTCGACGGATCCGTCGAAGCGCCCGGTGGCCAGGAAGCTGAGCAGGTTCGGCACCCTTACGGAGAACTTCTCCTCATTGCCGTTCAGTGAGCCGATCGTAAACAGCGAGAACGGTGCATTGCTCTGGGCGGTGTCATAGAGGGCCTCGGCTGCGGCCATCTTCATCGGCTGGACCTCGGTCATGACCTTGCCCTGAAAGTCACCCGACACGATGACGCCGAGCGCCGCGAAAAGGGTGACCCAGGCGCCCACCCGGGTGGCCCGCCGATACATGCTGGCGTTCTTGCCGACGTCCGGCTTGCGCAGGTGCCACAGTCCCACGGCCATGACGAGGGCTCCGCCGACCATGTAGGCGCTGACGATGGTGTGAGGGAACGTCACCAGCTGGACCTTGTTGGTGAGCACGGCAACGAAGTCGGTCAGCTCTGCGCGCCCGGTCGTGGGGTTGAAGCGGTAGCCCACAGGGTGCTGCATCCAGGAGTTAGCCGCGAGGATGAAATAGGCCGACAACAGGGTGCCGACTGCGACCAGCCACATGCAGGCCGCGTGCAGTCTGGGCGGGAGCTTGTCCCAGCCGAAGATCCATAGGCCGAGGAACGTTGACTCGAGGAAGAACGCCAGCAGGGCCTCGATTGCCAGCGGCGCGCCGAAGATGTCGCCGACGAATCGCGAGTAGTCGCTCCAGTTCATCCCGAACTGGAACTCCTGGACGATGCCGGTGACCAGCCCGAGGGCGAAGTTGATGGTGAAGAGCTTGCCGAAGAACTTCGTGAGGCGCAGCATCTCGGGGTTGTGATGGCGCAGCCAGGCGGTCTCGAAGCCGGCGACGATCACCGACAGGCCGATCGTGACAGGGACGAAGAAGTAGTGGTAGATGGTCACGATGGCGAACTGCCACCTTGCGATGTCAACGGCGTCCACGGGGCTCCTTCAGTCCACTTGACCTACGTGTCGCACGAGAGACTACGACAGTTGACACATCAGCCTAGTTTCGGACATATGGTGTCGAGATCATGGGTGGCAACCCATGTCTTCGTCAGGCGTCCGGGTAGCCGTCGGGGTTCTGCGACTGCCAGTGCCACGCATCGGCGCACATGTCGTCCAGGGTGCGGGTTGCGGTCCAGCCGAGCTCAGTGTTGGCGCGACCCGGGTCGGCGTATGAGGCGGCGATGTCTCCCGCCCGGCGCCCGACCACCTCATACGGCAGGTCGTGCTCCACGGCCCGCTCGAAGGCGTGAAGGACGTCCAGCACGCTTGAACCTGTGCCGGTGCCAAGGTTCCATGTGCTGACTGCCCGGTCGGTCGAAGTCAGCCGGGCCAGTGCGGCGACGTGACCGGCAGCGAGGTCCTCCACATGGATGTAGTCGCGCACCGCAGTTCCGTCGGGCGTGTCGTAGTCGTCGCCGAAGATACGGAGCCGGTCGCGCTTCCCCACCGCAACCTGGGAGATGAAGGGCATCAGGTTGTTCGGGATTCCGGACGGGTCCTCGCCGATGGTGCCGGATGAGTGGGCCCCGACGGGGTTGAAGTACCTGAGCAGGGCGATCCGCCAGCTCGGCTGGGCCACGGCGACGTCGCGCAGGATCTGCTCCACCATCACCTTGGTCCAGCCGTACGGGCTGGTTGCCGAGGTCGGGAAGTCCTCTTTCATCGGCACCGGCGCGTTGTCGCCGTAAACCGTCGCCGACGATGAGAACACGAGCTTGGAGACACCGTGACGCAACATTGCGCGGAGGAGGCCGAAGGTCGATCCCAGGTTGTTCTCGTAGTACTCCAGCGGTTGCTCCACACTCTCGCCCACGGCCTTGAGCCCCGCGAAGTGGATGACGGCATCAATGTGCTCGTTGGCAAAGAGGTGCTCGGTCTTGTCGGTGTCGCGCAGGTCAAACGCATGAACCGGCAGATGACCTCCGGTGATCGACTCGAGCCGTTGTATCACCGCTGGCTTCGCGTTCGAGAAGTTGTCGACGATCAGGACTTCGTGACCCGCAGCGATGAGCTGGACGACGGTGTGTGAGCCGATATAGCCGGCTCCGCCACTAACAAGAACGCGCATGCGCACACGGTATGCCGTGGTCTCCGTCGTTGTCGTTGTCGGCGGCGCCGTCGTGTGTTCCCATGGGATGTGACCATCGCGCGGCAGGTTCAGGCAGTGTCGCGATGCGTGGTGACCGCAGATGGCGAGCGCAACGTCTGGTTCGTCGGCGACGATGCTGAATGCGTGGTGATCGACCCGGCCGGACCGGTGGGGGATCTTCTTGGCCAATGTGACAAGCGCCGCCTCAAGGCGATCCTCTGGACCGGGCTCTGGCCCGAATCCGTCCGAACCGCAATCGCATTGGCCGACTACACCCAGGCTTTGACCTATCTCCACACCGACGATCTGGTCATCTGGCGGCAGGCCGAGCTTGAACGCCGCCCGCAGCGCTCGGTCCCGGACGGACTGGTCGTCGACATCGGGGGCCTGAGGCTGGAGTCGATTCACACGCCGGGTATTACCCCCGGCTCCCTCTGCTGGTATGCCCCGTCGTTGTCCGCGGTATTCACGGGCGAGACTCTCGGGCGCCAAGGGCCAGGCGGGGCTGCCCTCGCGGCGCCGGAGCGCTTCACGCTGCTGGCTTCGATCCGGGGTGGGTTGTTCACGCTGCCATCGACGACCGTCGTTCATCCCGGGCGAGGGCAGGACACCCGAATGGGCACCCAGCGCTGGGACTGGCGGTTCTGGAGCTGAGCCCGTTCGCCTGGCGGTCAGTGACCCTTTAGCGCGGGGCTTGCCCGGTAGCGACCACCAGGGAGAGCGGAGTCCAGCTGTTGCAGCTGGGCCGCGATCACATCGAAGCCGATCTGGGCCCCCCAGGCGATCGGGCCATGGGGGTAGTTGGTGCCGAGCTCCATGGCCGTGTCAACATCGCCCGAGCTGGCCTCGCCTCGCGCAACCAGGTCGACTGCCTCGTTGACGAGCATTGCCAGTGTTCGGCCCAGCGGGTTGGTGAGGATGGGCCCGGTGGTGAGGGCTGCTGCAAGGGCCCTGTCAGGTGTGGCATCCAGCCGCTGCCCGGCCTCGTCGTACCGGAAGACGCCGCGGCCGCTCTTGCGGCCGAGTCGACCATCTGCCACGAGCCGTCGCTGGAAATTTGTTGGGGCATAACGCTCGTCGCGGCCGGTCTGCTCCCACACCGACGTTCCGACAGCGAGATTCACGTCTTGCCCGATGAGATCGGTCAGCTCCAGCGGGCCCATCCTGAAGCCGCCGTACTCGCGTATCGCCAGGTCAATGGTTGCTGCATCGGCGACTCCGGCCTCGACCATCCGCTGGGCCTCGCCATAGAAGGGTCTTGCGATGCGGTTGACGATGAAGCCCGGTGTGGACGTGCAGCGCACGGTGGTCTTGCCCCACCTGCCCATGAGCTCGGCGGCAGCGGTCAGCGTCTCCTCGCTGGTCTCCTGGCCATGGATCACCTCGACCAGGCGCATCAGTGGCGGCGGGTTGAAGAAATGAAGTCCGAGCACACGTTCGGGGTGGGGCAGGCCCTTGGCGATGCTGGTGATGTCCAGGCTCGAGGTATTGCTGGCGAGAAGTGTCTGCGCAGGCTGCGAACCGGCCACGGCAGCGAACAAGGACCGCTTGTCGGCGAGGTCCTCGTGGATCGCCTCTATGACCAGTGCGCACTCAGGCAGCTCGGCCGGAGAGCGGGAGACGTGGAGACGTGAACGGGCGCTCTCGGCCTGCGCGGGGGTGATCCTGCCCTTGGCCGCCAGCCGCGTCAGCGCCTCGCCGACCCGATCCCTCGCCGCTGACGCGGCGCCTGCCAGGGCGTCGATCAGGTGGACCTCGTGACCAGCCTGGGCCGCGATCTGGGCTATGCCCGACCCCATTGCGCCAGCTCCGATGACCGCTATGGGGGCCCGGGACGGATCGGCGTCAATGTTCACCAGACGCATGCTTCCAGACATGTGGCTGATGGGTAATGCCGAATAGGATTCTTCCGTGACGACCACTGATACCGGCTCATCACGGCCGGCCACCGCCAATCTCGTCGAGAAGCATCGGGAGAGCCTGCAGAGCGGACGCGAAGCGCTGACGTCGCGCGGCTACTTCTCGCGGTACCCCGAGTCGCCGTCGCCGCGCGTATACGGCGAGGGCGCAGCAACGGAGGGTCTGGCCGCCTTCGAGGCCCACCTCGGCGCCGAGTACGCGGCGTTGGGCGACCAGCCCACCGACGGCACCTTCGCCGGCAGTGAGGTGTCGCCGTACGGCCCGCTGCTGCGGGTGCGATATCCGCGCCTCGACGTTGATTCGGCGATCCTCGCGGCCAGGGCAGCCATACCCGCATGGCGGGACGCCGGTGCATTGACGCGCGCGGCGGTCTGCGTCGAGGTTGTGGACGCCATCAACAAGCGGTCCTTCGAGGTCGCCAACGCCGTGATGCACACCAGCG
>JBDTYK010000137.1:0-7052 GCA_040005715.1 Actinomycetota bacterium
GAGTTCGCGATCACGCCGCCACGTGCACAGGGCCTCGACGCCGTTCAGACCGTGCACCGGCTTCGTGAGCAGTCGCTACGGGTGTTCTTCGCCATGGGCGGCAACTTCGCCGCGTCGACCCCCGACACCCCGGTGGTTCACCAGGGCCTGAACGCGTGCGACCTGACCGTCCAGATCTCGACCAAGCTCAACCGCTCACACACGGTTACCGGCAAGGAAGCCCTGATCCTGCCCTGCCTTGGCCGCACAGACCGCGACCGCACCGGCCACGGCGACCAAGCCGTCACGGTGGAGGACTCCCAGGGTCAGGTCCACCTATCTTGCGGCAACCTGACTCCCCCATCAGTTCACTGCCGCAGCGAGGTGGCGATCGTCGCAGGTCTGGCGGCACGGCTGCTGCCGGACGAGACGCAGATTCCCTGGGCGGACCTTGCCGAGGACCACGACCTGGTCCGCGACCGGATCTCGCGCGTCGTCCCGAACTTCCAGGACTTCAACTCCAGGGTCCGTGAACCCGGTGGCTTCCTCCTGCCCCACGGCCCCCGTGACGAGCGGAGCTTCAACACCAGCAACCACAGGGCGCAGTTCCTTATCCACCCAGTGGAGCTGCTGGAAGTTCCTGCGGGCCGGCTGCTGCTGCAGACGATTCGAAGCCACGACCAGTTCAACACCACGATCTACGGGCACGACGACCGCTACCGCGGGATCCGCGGCAACCGCAAGGTCGTCCTGGTCAACCCGACCGACCTCCACCAGATGGGCTTCCAGCGTGGCGATCTTGTGACCGTGGTCAGCGAGTTCGAAGGCCAGGAACGAAGGGCCGAGGGATTCCGACTGGAGGCCTATCCGACGGCCTTGGGATGTGCCGCGGCCTACTTCCCCGAGGCCAATGTCCTTCTAGCCGCCGACCACGTCGCAAGGCGCAGCAACACCCCCGTCGCCAAGAGCCTCGTCGTGCGTTTCGAGCGGAACTGATGGGCCGGGTCACCCGCCGGGCGCCCTCACATCGCCTGGACGTCTCCGGTCCGGCGGCACCGGTGATCATCAGCCGGCCGGACACTCTCGCCGTCGAGGAGCCGCTCGAGATCCGGGTCGGCGGCGTCCCACTAGCGGTCACCATGCGCTCCCCGGGCAACGACTTCGACCTGACCATCGGCTTCCTGCTCACCGAGGGTCTGATCGGTGCTGCCTCCGACGTTCGCACGCTGATGCACTGCCAGGACCAGGGGGACGACGGGCTCCCGACCTACAACGTCGTGGACGTGACCCTGTCCCAAGGCGTGACTCCCCCGGCCGTTGGCGCCGCTCGCCAGTCCTTCATCACCAGCTCGTGCGGGATCTGCGGGAAGGCCAGCATCGACGCGATCACCACACGAGGCAGGTACACACTGGAGCAGGACCACGCGCAGGTCGACCCCCGCGTGCTGGCCGGTATGCCGCAGACCTTGCGCAAGCACCAGGCGGTCTTTGACCAGACCGGAGGCCTGCACGCCGCCGGACTGTTCACCGCAGAGGGTGAGCTGCTCGTCGCCCGCGAGGACGTCGGTCGCCACAACGCCGTGGACAAGGTCATCGGCTGGGCCGCCCGGGAAGAGCGCCTACCCCTGAGGGGCCAAGTTCTGTGCGTCAGCGGCCGCGCCAGCTTCGAGCTCACCCAGAAGGCACTGATGGCCGGAATTCCCGTGCTGGCAGCCGTTTCCGCTCCGTCGAGCCTCGCAGTGGAGCTGGCCACCGAGTCGGGCATGACCTTGGTCGGCTTTGTCCGCGCCCCGAAACTGACCGTGTACAGCGGCCCTGGACGTCTCGGCATACAGCCCCACTGATCTGCTCGGCCTCAGCGGTCACGTTGTCGCCATGTGGGAGAGGATGGAAGAGTTCACGTGAGCATTGGCGGCAAGGTCATTGATCATCGCCCGACGCCTGTGACTCCAGCGCCACGAGAGAGGACAGCGTGATGGCACGCGACGACTTCGGCCCCATCCTGAACGGCATCCCGAGTCAGATCCCCGACATCGACCCGGACGAGACCCAGGAGTGGCTGGACTCCCTTGACGCGATCATCGAGGCAGGCGGTCGCACCCGGGCCCGCTACGTCATGCGCAAGCTGCTCGAACGGGCCCGCGAGCGCCAGGTGGGGGTCCCCTCGCTGACTGCGACCGACTACATCAACACCATCGCCCCCGAGTCCGAGCCCTGGTTCCCCGGCGACGAGACGGTCGAGCGCCGCTACCGCTCCTTCCTGCGGTGGAACGCGGCGATCATGGTCCACCGCGCCCAGCGTCCCGGCATCGCGGTGGGCGGCCACATCTCCACATACGCGTCGGCGGCAACCCTCTACGAGGTCGGCTTCAACCACTTCTTCCGCGGACGAGACCACAAGGGTGGCGGCGACCAGATCTACTTCCAGGGGCACGCCTCCCCCGGCATGTACGCCCGGGCCTTCCTCGAGGGCCGGCTGAGCGAGGCCCAGATGGACGGGTTCCGCCAGGAGCACTCGCACGTCGTGGACGGCCGGCCCTCGGCCCTGCCGAGCTACCCCCACCCGCGCAACATGCCCGACTTCTGGGAGTTCCCCACGGTGTCGATGGGCCTCGGCCCGATGAACGCGATCTACCAGGCCCAGTTCAACAAGTACCTGATGAACCGCGGCATCAAGGACACCTCCGGGCAGCACGTATGGGCGTTCCTCGGCGACGGCGAGATGGATGAGCCGGAGTCGCGCGGGCTGTTGCAGGTCGCTGCCAACGACGAGCTCGACAACCTGACCTTTGTGATCAACTGCAACCTGCAGCGGCTCGACGGCCCGGTTCGCGGCAACGGCAAGATCATCCAGGAGCTGGAAGCCTACTTCCGCGGTGCCGACTGGAACGTCATCAAGGTGGTCTGGGGCAGAGGGTGGGACCCCCTGCTGGCACAGGACCGCGACGGCGCACTGGTGAACCTGATGAACACCACCCCCGACGGCGACTACCAGACCTTCCGTGCCAACGACGGCGCCTACGTCCGGGAGCACTTCTTCGGTCGCGACCCCCGGACCAAGGCCATGGTGGCGAACTGGACCGACGACGACGTCTGGTGGAAGCTCAAGCGGGGCGGCCACGACTATCACAAGGTCTACGCGGCCTACAAAGCCGCGATGGAGCATGTCGGGCGGCCGACCGTGATCCTGGCCAAGACGATCAAGGGCTACAGCCTGGGCTCGAGTTTCTCGGGGCGCAACGCAACCCACCAGATGAAGAAGCTGACCCTCGACGACCTCAAAGGCTTCCGGGACACACTGGGGATCCCGATCTCGGACGCGGAGCTCGAGAGGGACCCCTACTTGCCTCCGTACTACAACCCCGGCATGGAGGACCCCGCCATCCAGTACATGATGGAGCGCCGAGCCAAGCTGGGGGGGCCACTCCCGAAGCGCCGTACCGATGCCGAGCCGCTCAAGCTTCCCGATCACGCGTCATACGATCTGGCCAAGAAGGGCTCCGGCAAGCAGGAGATCGCGACCACCATGGCCTTCGTCCGCCTGCTGCGAGAGCTGCTGCGCGACAAGGAGTTCGGCCGCCACGTGGTCCCGATCATCCCCGACGAGGCACGCACCTTCGGCATGGACTCCTTCTTCCCGACGGCCATGATCTACAACGTCCATGGGCAGCAGTACACGCCGGTGGACTCGGACCTGATGCTCACCTACACGGAGTCGAAGCAGGGACAGATCCTGCACCTCGGGATCAACGAGGAGGGCTCGGTGGCCGCATTCATCGCCGCTGGAACCTCCTATGCGACCCACGGCATACCGATGGTGCCCGTGTACATCTTCTACTCGATGTTCGGGTTCCAGCGCTCCGGTGATGCGATCTGGGCCGCAGCCGACCAGATGTCTCGTGGCTTCATGCTCGGCGCGACTGCAGGGCGCACGACGCTGACCGGCGAAGGACTCCAGCACGCGGATGGCCACAGCCCGCTGATCGCGTCGACCAACACGGCAGTCGTGTCCTACGACCCGGCATACGCCTATGAGATCGCGCACATCGTGGAGGACGGTCTGCGCCGCATGTATGGCGACCAGCCGGAGAACATCATCTACTACATCACCCTCTACAACGAGCCCAACGTCCAGCCACCCGAACCCGAGGGAGTCGACGCCGAGGGCATCCTCAGGGGGATGTACCTGCTCTCCCCTGGCTCGACCGAAGGCCTCGGCGAGGACGCCAAAAGGGTTCAGCTGCTGGCCTCCGGCGTTGGCGTGCCCTGGATCCTGGAGGCGCAGGAGCTCCTGAAAACCGACTGGGGCGTTGTGGCTGACGTCTGGTCGGTCACGTCCTGGGGTGAGCTGCGAAGGGACGCCATGGCCTGTGACGAGCTGGCCTTCCTGCACCCCGAGCAGGAGCAGCGGGTGCCCTTTGTCACCCAGAAGCTGCTGGGTGCACCCGGTCCGGTCATCGCGGTCTCGGACTACATGCGTGCCGTCCAGGACCAGATCGCGCAGTGGGTGCCCGGGGACTTCGTCTCCCTGGGCGCCGATGGCTTCGGGTTCTCCGACACGCGCGCCGCGGCCCGCCGGTACTTCCACATCGACGGCCCGTCGGTCGTGGTCCGGGCCTTGCAGATGCTGGCCAGGCGCGGGGAGCTCGACGCGTCGGTCGCGCGGGAGGCGGCGGCAAAGTACCGCCTGCTCGAGGTCACCGCAGGAGCCTCGGGCCGGGCCGGTGGCGAGTCTTAGAGAGGCCGGTCCCGACGGCGAGCTGGTTTGTTTCATCGCTGGCGGCCTCGTCGCCCGCCAACGATGAAACATTCCAGCCAACGGATGGGCCGAGAGGTCTGAAGACGCGCGCGAGGGTCGTTGTGGCCGACATACAAATAGGGTGTGGGTATGGCGGCCCGAAGCACGCGCGGTAGTGCTGCCACCCAGCGGCGGATCGAGCGGAGCGCAGGCTCGCTCTCGACAGCGGCGAACAAGCATATGGAGACCCATTACGACTGGTATCGCGCCCTACCGGCGGCGGACCGCTCCTGGATCGGACTGGTCGCCCAGGCCGGGATTGCGGCCTTCGTCGCGTGGTACCGCGACCCCAGCGACACCCCCCAGATCTCGGTGGACGTGTTCGGGACCGCTCCACGCGAGCTCACGCGGTCGATCAGCCTGGTGCAGACACTGGACCTGGTCCGCTCAGTCGTCGAGGTCGTCGAGGCGGATGTGGCTCAGCTCGCGGCGCCCGGCGACGAACAGAACCTGCGCGAGTGCGTGCTGCGCTACTCGCGGGAGATCGCCTTCGGGGCTGCCGAGGTCTACGCCGGCGCCGCCGAGGCGCGTGGTGGCTGGGATGCCCGGCTGGAGTCCCTGGTCGTGGATGCCGTGCTGCGTGGAGAGGCCGACGACTCGATGCAGTCGCGAGCCTCGGCTCTGGGTTGGGGATCGGTCAACCACGTCGCCGTGGTCGCTGGTATCACCCCTGAGGGGAACACAGCCGAGATCGTGGATGCGCTGCGCCGAAACGCTTCGAAGCTCGGGGTGGAGTGCCTGGCCGCGGTCCAGGGGCGACGTCTGGTTGCCATCCTCGGGGGGCTGCAGGACCCGTCGCCGACGGTTCTCGCGCTGGCTGGCTGCTTCGGGGAAGGGCCAGTGGTCATCGGCCCCACAGTGCCCCACCTGTTTGCCGCAGGTCGCTCGGCCCGGGCTGCCCTCTCGGGTCTGGAAGCGGCCCGCGCCTGGCCCGATGCACCTCGCCCCGTTCTTGCCGACGAGCTCCTTCCCGAGCGGGTTCTTGCAGGGGACGGACCAGCCCGTCGGGCGTTGATCGACCGCGTATATCGCCCGCTCACCACAGCAGGAAAGGCCCTGTTCGAGACCGCGACCACCTATCTGGACGGTGGAGGCGGGCTCGAGTCCACGGCCAGGGTCCTGTTCGTCCACCCGAACACGGTTCGCTATCGACTGGGACGCATCGCCGTGGTCACGGGGTACGACCTCAGCCACCCGCGCGAGGCCCACACCGTGCGGGTGGCCCTGGCGGTCGGACGCCTCGCCGAGCCCGCTGAGCAGGAGTGGCGACGTTCGCTTCAAGGTAAAGTAGCCGAAACAGGTCGAACGCCCCATGGACCTCTTTTGTAGGAAACCTCTAAATCGGGCGACGATTGTTGGTGCCGTTCGGTCACGACTGGATCACGGCCCAACCGAGAGGCTGAACGCGTGCTTGTTCTCGTCTGCCCTGGACAGGGCTCCCAGACCCCCGGCTTCCTTGCCCCATGGCTTGAGCTGCCACGCTTCCGCGACCGCATGCACTGGCTCTCGACCGTCGCCGGGATCGACCTCGTAAAGCACGGCACCGAGTCCGATGCCGAGACGATCAAGGACACGGCGATCGCCCAGCCGCTGATCGTTGGCGCCGGCCTCATCTCGTTGCTGGCTCTGTTCGAACACCCCGCCGACGGCTTCCGCCAGGTCGCAGGCGGCGCCGGTCACTCGGTCGGCGAGATCACGGCTGCGGCTGCGGCCGGGGTCATCAGCGCGGAGCAGGCCATGGTCTTCGTCCGCGAGCGCGGACGTCTTATGGCCGAGGCAAGCGCGATCACCGCCACCGGCATGAGCGCCGTCGTCGGCGGCGACGGCGACGAAGTGGCGCAGATGCTGCTCAAGCACGGTCTTGTCCTGGCAAACAACAACGGCGCCGGCCAGGTCGTGGCGGCCGGCACGATGGAACAGCTCGCCGCGCTCCGTGCCAACCCCCCCGCCAAGGCTCGGGTTATCCCGTTGCAGGTCGCGGGCGCCTTCCATACCGAGCACATGGCCCCTGCCGTCACCGAGCTGGGCAGCTTGGCTCGCGCCATGTCGACCCACGACTCACGATCGCGCCTGGTGTCCAACCGGGACGGCACTGTGGTGCACAGCGGCAGCGAGGTCCTGAATCGACTGGTCACCCAGGTCAGCAACCCGGTGCGCTGGGACCTGTGCATGCAGACGTTCAAGGACTTCGGAGTGACCGGTCTGATCGAGATCCCCCCGGCCGGCGCTCTGGCGAACATGGCCAAGCGAGGACTTCCGGGCGTCGAGATCCTCG
>JBDTYK010000138.1:0-7007 GCA_040005715.1 Actinomycetota bacterium
TCTCAGCCTTGTCGGCCTTCGGCTCAGTCTTCTCAGCCTTGTCGGCCTTCGGCTCGGCCTTCTCAGCCTTCGGCTCAGCCTTGTCAGCCGTGTGCTCGGTCGAGTCAGCCTTCGGCTCGGCCTTCTTGCGCTTGGCGGTGGTGGCCCCATCCTTGGACTCAGCCATGGCGGAGGTGGCGGCCTTCTCATACAGGGCAAGCTTGTCGGCCTTCGGCTCAGCAAAGCGCAGGGTGCCTTCCGTGCCCGGTAGCCCCTTGAACTTCTGCCAGTCACCGGTGATCTTCAGCAGGGCAGCGACCTGTTCGGTCGGCTGCGCGCCGACTCCGAGCCAGTACTGCACCCGCTCGGAGTTGATCTCGATAATCGAGGGGTCCTCGGTGGGGTGGTACTTGCCGATCTCCTCGATCGCCCGACCATCGCGCTTGGTTCGCGAGTTCATGATCACGACGCGGTAGTACGGTGCATGGATCTTGCCTATGCGCTTCAAACGAATCTTGACGGCCACGTTTGTGTGACTCCTGTTTCTTGTCTGGAGTGAGTCGGCACGACTTCCGCGTGGGGACACGGCTCGTGACACTCGAAGGACACGCCCGAAGCGGCGAGAGGGACCGCAGACAGGCGAGTACGCCCGTCATTGTGTCAGATGCGCGGCAGTGTTTCGAACTCACGACCTCACACCGTCGGATCGAACCCCGGATCGGGTCGGCAACGGGCTCCCCCGCCCCTCCCGGTAAAGTTTGGGGCCGCCGGCAGTTGTTGGCCGGTCCTGAACTCGAGACTACTGGGGACACATGCTCTACCTGCTGACCAGAACCGTTCTGGCTCCGGTCGCCCGGCTGATTTATCGCCCAGTCATAGAGGGCCGTGAGAACATCCCCCGAAAGGGGCCCCTCCTGCTGGCCAGCAATCACCTCTCCTTCATCGACAGCTTCGTCATCCCGCTGGTGGCTCCACGCAGGGTCGTGTTCCTTGCCAAGTCCGAGTACTTCACCAATCCGGGCCTACGCGGCCTCTGGCTGCGATGGCTGTTCACAGCCATGGGCGCCATTCCCGTCAAGCGAGGCAGCCTGGGCGGCGGGGCCCAGGAAGGACTGGACTCGGCTCTGGAGGTCCTTCAGACGGGGCTGGCGTTCGCCATCTACCCTGAGGGAACACGCTCCCGTGACGGTCGCCTGTACCGCGGTCGCACTGGCGTCGCGTGGCTGGCAATGACTGCGGGCTGCCCCGTGGTACCGGTGGCGCTCTCGGGCACGCAGGACATCCAGCCGGTGGGCTCAAAGGTTCTGAGGATCCGAAGAATCACCGTCCGCTTCGGCGAACCCCTGGACTTCGGCCATCTCAGCGAGGCCAAGCCGGGGCAGGCACGACGCGAGGCAACTGACGCCATCATGTTGGCCGTCCGAGAGCTGTCCGGTCAGGAGTTCGTACCGCACTACAACCAGCCACGATCTCGCTGAGCACAGGGGGAGTTCAAGCTCCCGAAGGTCGCCCACTTCAGACGGCCAAGGCAACCTGCGAGCGGGGACGCCAGGCGAAGGCGAATCCCTTGTCTGAGACCCGCCGCGATCCTGGTCATTGCAAGCCTGCTGGTTATGTCTCGAATGCTGGGAAAGTCCCTGTGGCCTGCACCTGAAGTGCGATCCGCACGATGTCTGCGGCGCCGATGTCCTGACCCATGTCAACAGCCACTGTCGGTCCCAGACCCAGCGGCCGCGTCAATGACTGCTCCCCGGCCGAATAGCACCAGACCTCCGGGGTCGCCCCTGGGGCAAGCCCGCAGCGGTCAAGCCCATCGGCCACGCGCTGGATGTCCTGCGGCGGGAACCACCCCGCCACCACCCCTCCGGGGGGCGAGTCCTGCAGGAGTCCCCACAATGCCCCGGGCTGGCTGCCCCTGATGACGTCGTCGAGGAACAGCGGGACCTTCAGCTCGGCGGCGAGCTGGCGGGCGAGGGCAGTCTTGCTCGAGCTGGCCATGCCGTTGACCAACGTGACCACCCGTCGGGTAGACGCAGCTACGTACGGGTCGGCGGGCCAGTCCTCCGCCCTGACCACATAGGACAGGTGATCCCGCCACCCATGGCTGCCGTCCGCGCCCGGCAGCCAGAGCATGCGCGGCGAAAAGCCGCCTTCCCATTGAAATCCCAGTGACCTCAGCAGTCCGGCTGAGCGCACATTGCCCGGTTGGACTGAGGCCGCGACCCGATGCAAACCCATACCGCCAGCAGCCTGGGGGGCAAAGGCCAGGTTCAGGACCAGCCGTAAGCCTTCCGCGAAGAGGCCACGACCGGCATACGGGTCGTAGGCGTCGTAACCCACCGCAGCGGACTCGAAGCGGCCACGCACCACGTCGGTGACATTGATCTTCCCGACGATGTCGTGGCTGCCCTCGGGGTTGAGCGAATGGATGAGGAAGGTGCGGCGGTCACGGGACTGGGCGGCGAGGGCTCTCCCGAGATCTTCGGGGTCCACGGGGTTCCACCTGGACAGCCGCCGACGCGACTGCTCAATGGCAAGCCGGTAGGGCTCGACGTCCTGGGCGCTGACCGGACCTACCCATACGTGATCACCCCGGGCTTGCCGGGCCCCCACATCAGAGGACAACTCTGCCCCGCAGGACGATGTGCTGCGGCGCCGCCAAAACCCCAATATCTGCACGCGGGTCCGCGCCGTAGACAACGAGATCGGCGCTTGCACCCTCGTCAAGACCTGGCCTGCCCAGCCATGAACGCGCGCCCCACGTTGCAGCCGTCAGGGCCTCGATCGTCGAAAGCCCGGCTCGCACGAGCTCGGCTGCCTCACGCGCAACCAGACCATGGGGAAGGGAGCCACCGGCATCAGTGCCCACGTAGATCGGCAGACCCGCGTCATGGGCGGCGGCGATCGTCTCGTATCGGCGTGAGTGGAGGTCTCGCATGTGCGCGGCATAGATCGGGTACTTGTCCTGGGCGCCGTCAGCGATACCCGGGAAGGAGTCGATGTTCACCAGGGTCGGGACGATCGCAATCCCCTGTGCGGCAAAGGAGTCGATCGTGTCCGCGGCCAGCCCCGTCGCGTGCTCGATGCAGTCGACGCCCGCCGCCGCCAAGTCGCGCAGAGACTCCTCGCCGAAGCAGTGAGCCGTGACCCGGGCGCCCTCCTGATGTGCAGCCGCGATTGCCGTGGACAAGGCTTCGCGCGGCCAGCAAGGGCTGAGGTCGGCGCTGTCGCGGTCGATCCAGTCACCCACCAGCTTGACCCAACCGTCACCGGCGCGGGCCTCCTGGCGAACATACTGAGCAAGGTCCTCCGGCTCGACCTCCCAGGCGAAGTTGCGGATGTAGCGGCGGGTTCGCGCAATGTGCCTACCGGCTCGAATGACCCGCGGCAGATCCTCGCGGTCGTCCACCCAGCGGGTGTCGGCCGGCGACCCCGCATCGCGCAAGAGCAAAGCCCCGGCCGCGCGGTCGGTGAACGCCTGAGCCTGCGTCGTGTCCTGGTCCACTGCTCCGTGCTTGTCGAGCCCGACGTGACAGTGGGCGTCCACCAGACCAGGAAGAACCCAGCCCTCGACAGTCTGGACATCGGCGCCCGAAGTCGGCGCGACATATGTCACTTTGCCGCCGGTGACCCAGAGCTCGTCGCGAACCTCCTGCGCCCCTCGCAGAACGCATCCCTTGATATGCAGTACGGCCGAGGTCATGTCAGCGACCCTACCGGGGCTCAGATCATCGGTACTCCGGGTTGGGCGCGACGAAGTCGAACCGCTCCCCCGTTGTCCCACGCCCTGCGCTGGTTCCCGCCGCCAGCGTTGGCCCTAGAGGTGTGCGGTCGCGAAGGACCAGCAGCGGCCTACTTCCCGAGGAACTTCTCGAAGCCCTTCGGCAGCTCGAGACTTGAAGGATCGGGCGCCCCCGCCGATGCTTCGGTCTCCTGTCCGGGCGGCATACCAAAGGCATTGTTGGCAGCGGCCACCCGGGCTCCCGCACTCTTCTCGGCCGCGGCCTTCTCCTCCTGTGCGCGCTTGGCGGGGTTACCGCTCTTGCCCTTCTTGCGCTGCTGACCCTTGGCGCCCTTCCTGGCCCCGCCCATCCCCGGAATCGCGGGCATGCCTGGAATCCCGGTGCCGCCCCCCCGACGCATCGAGCGCATCATCTTCTGGGCCTGACCGAAACGTTCCAGCAGACCGTTCACCTCGGAGACCGTCACCCCCGACCCCCGCGCCACACGAGCCCGGCGTGAGCCGTTGATCTGTTTGGGATGCGTGCGCTCGAAAGGTGTCATCGAGCGCACCATCGCCTCGACGCGGTCGAACTCGCGCTCGTCGAGAGAGTCGAGCTGGTCACGCATCTCGCCCATGCCCGGCATCATCTTGAGCATCGCCTTCAGCGAGCCCATCTTCTTGATGGCCGACATCTGGCTCAGGAAGTCGTCGAACGTGAAGTCCTCGTCCTGCATGAACTTGCGGGTCATCTCCGCCGCCTGGTCGCGGTCGAAGGCCTTCTCAGCCTGCTCGATCAGCGTCAGCACGTCACCCATGTCCAGGATGCGTGAGGCCATCCGGTCGGGGTGGAAGACCTCCAGGTCGGCGACCTTCTCGCCAGTGGAGGCGAACATGATCGGCCGGCCGGTGACCTTGGCCACAGACAGCGCAGCACCACCGCGGGCGTCGCCGTCCAGCTTGGTCAGGACCACCCCCGTGAAGTCGACGCCACGCTGGAAGGCCAGCGCAGTGTCGACAGCTGCCTGGCCGATCATGGCGTCGATGACGAAGAACACCTCGTCGGGCGATATCGCGGCCCGGATGTCCGCAGCCTGTCGCATGAGGTTCTCGTCGATGGCAAGGCGGCCGGCTGTGTCGACGATCACCACGTCATGCTGCTTGGCCCGCGCCTCGGCAATACCTTGGCGCGAGACCAAGACCGGATCACCGAAAGACGATGTGCCATCGCCCGACTCGACGACCGCATCGTAACCGGCGACATTGCCGCGCTCTGGCGCAAAGACGGGAACCCCGGCGCGCTCACCGACGACCTGAAGCTGGGTCACGGCGTTGGGACGCTGAAGGTCAGCCGCAACCAGGATCGGCGTGTGACCCTGGTCCTTGAGCCACTTGGCGAGCTTGCCGGCCAACGTGGTCTTACCGGAGCCCTGCAGGCCCGCGAGCATGATGACGGTGGGCGGGTTCTTGGCGAAGTCGATCCGGCGGGTCTGGCCGCCCAGGATCGTCACGAGCTCGTCGTTGACGATCTTGACGATCTGCTGAGCCGGGTTCAGGGACCCACTCACCTCGGCGCCCAGGGCACGCTCGCGAACCGCGCCGGTGAACTCCCGAACGACCTGCAGCGAGACGTCGGCGTCAAGCAGCGCGACGCGGATGTCGCGAATCGTCGCGTTGATGTCCGATTCGGACAGGCGGCCCTTGCCGCGCAGGTTCTTGAAGGTGGCGGTCAGACGGTCAGACAGGCTGTTGAACACGACGCTAGGTTATCTTCCCGTGGCCGGAACCTCATCGCATGCGTCCATGAGCATGGATATCGTCTGGGCGACCCGTGCCGGCGACATCGTTCGTCCCCCGAACTCGCTGACGTAGAACGTGTCCAGGGTCTGGCCGGCGTACGTGGCGATGTGGGCGCTGTGGACCGTAAGACCTGCACGCGCGAACGTCACACCCACCTGGTGCAGGAGTCCGGGGCGGTCGCGCGCCCGAATCTCGATCACCGTCAGGTCCTGTGAGGCGTGTGGCACGACCATCGCTCGGGTAACTGGTCGCGGACCAGATCCGGCAGGCACCGCGTACGCCGTACGGCGCTCCAGAGCGCGAAGGGGCGACCGATCTCCCTGACCGAGCTGCACGAGCCCGCGGGCGATCGCGGCGGCATCGGGAGCGTCACCGCCTGGAGAGTCAACCTGCCACTGGTTGACCGCGATGCCCTCCTGGGTGCGCACCCGAGCGGTCCTCACGATCAGGGCGGATGCCGCGAGCAGCCCCGCGGTGTCGGCGAAGAGGCCGAGCCGGTCACGGTCGAAGACGTCAATGCGGTACGCGCCCCCGATCGGATGAACCAGGACGTGGGGCTCCCCGATCGCGACCTCGGCAACGACCTCTGGCGGAAGGAGATCATCAGTCTTGTCCACCTCGTCTACGGGCGGCACCGCGTCGCCCAGAGCCGCACGCGCGCCGACGACGAGATCTTCGAGCAGCTTGGCTCGCCAGTCGGTCCACGCAGCGGCACCCACGGCACTCGCATCTGCCTCAGTCAAGGCACGTAGCAGCTCCAGGACGTCGCGACGGCCGGCAACAGCATCGGTCACTGCCGAGATGGTGGCCCGGTCTGTTGGGTCGCGCCGGGTCGCCAGGTCGATCAGGGTCAGATGCTCCCTGGTGAGCCGCTCGACAACTTCGACATCCGCATCGTCCAGACCCATCCTGCGAGCCGCCGCGCCAGCAAGGGGGGCTCCGACGACGGAGTGGTCATGAGCTCCGGCGATCTTGCCGATGTCATGCAGCAGGGCAGCGAGCAGGAGCAAGTCGGGGCGTTCCACGTCTCGCATCAAGGCGGTCGCGTGAACGACGGTCTCGATCAGGTGCCGGTCGACCGTGTGTCGATGAACAGCGTTGCGCTGAGGTCGGCTCCGCACCGCGGACCACTCCGGCAGCCACGAGTCGATGACCCCGGCAAGGTCGAGGCCCTCCCACACCGTGATCAGCCCGGGCCCGGCGGCAAGAAGGTCGACGAACAGGGACCGGGCCAAGGGAGTCCAAGGGATCGCGATGGCTGGGGAGTGGGCAGCCAGGTTCGCCAGGGTCGCAGGGGCAAGGGGCAGGCCCCGCCGCGCCGCCGCGACCGCCGCGCGGAGTACCAGCAACGGGTCGCCGGAGGGCTCGAGGTGGGCTCCGAGCACCACCTCACCGTCGTGCTCGAAGAGTCCGAAGCCCAACGGCTTCAGCGCCGGTCGGCGTGGGCCGACCCGCAGGCTGCGGGCCCGCTGGGACTGGGAAGCACGTCGTACCGTCCCGTTGATGG
>JBDTYK010000139.1:0-6950 GCA_040005715.1 Actinomycetota bacterium
CGGTCCAGGACGGACTTCTCCATCTTGAACTCCGGTATGCCGTAACGCATCAGGCCACCGGCCTTGTCCGCGCGCTCGAAGACCGCCACCGTATGCCCAGCCCTGGTCAGCTGCTGGGCAGCAGCCAGACCTGCTGGTCCGGACCCAACCACCGCAACCGTCTTGCCGGTCAGCCGATCCGGCACCTGCGGGGTAACCGCTCCGGCATCGAACGCACGCTCAATGGTCGTGACCTCGATCTGCTTGATCGTCACGGCGGGCTGGTTGATACCGAGCACACAGGCGGTCTCACACGGAGCCGGACACAGCCGGCCGGTGAACTCCGGAAAGTTGTTGGTGGCGTGCAGCCGCTCGACGGCCTCGCGCCATGACCCCTTCCAGGCCAGGTCGTTCCACTCCGGGATGAGGTTGCCCAGCGGGCAACCGTTGTGGCAGAACGGAATACCACAGTCCATGCATCGCCCGGCCTGCTTCTGCAGCGGGGCGACCTGCTGCTGCTCGTATACCTCGTGCCAGTCCATCAGGCGGACCGGGACGGGACGACGCTTGGGGAGGTCACGCTCACGCGTTGACAAGAACCCCTGTGGGTCACCCACGAGAAGCCTCCATGATCCGCTCCCACACCTGGGGGCCGTTGAGGTCCAGCCCCTCGGCTTGCGCCGTGGCTCGAACGTCAAGAACGCGCTGGTAGTCACGCGGCAGCACCAGGGAGAACCGACTTCTGGCGTTTTCCCAGTCAGCGAGCAGCCTTCCGGCGACGGCAGACTCGGTCCACCGTCGATGCCTGGTCAACAGGTCATGGACGATCTCCACGTCGTCGTCGCGAAGTGACATCAGGTCCACCAGGTCGCCGTTGACCCGGTCCTCATGCAGGTCCAGGACATAGGCCACACCGCCAGACATCCCGGCGGCGAAGTTGCGGCCGGTTGGTCCAAGGACGAGCACGATGCCACCGGTCATGTACTCGCAACCGTGGTCACCCAGTCCTTCGACCACGGCGGTGGCTCCGGAGTTGCGCACACAGAAGCGCTCGCCCACCTGGCCGCGAAGGAACACCTCACCACTGGTGGCGCCATAGGCGATCACGTTGCCGGCGATGACGTTCTGCTCCGCGGGCAGCGAAGCCGAGCGGTCCGGTCGGACCACCACCCGGCCACCCGAAAGCCCTTTGGCCACATAGTCGTTCGCGTCACCGAACAGCCGCAGCGTGATGCCGGCAGGAAGGAAGGCGCCCAGGGACTGCCCCGCCGAACCAGAGAGCGCGATGTCGATCGTGTCGTCCGGCAGACCATGGGGGTAGGCCTTGGTCACCTCGTGGCCAAGCATCGTGCCAACCGTGCGGTTGACATTGCGGACGGGGAGCTCGATGTGCACCGGAGTCTTGTCTCGCAGGGCGTCCTGGCTCATCTCGATCAGCCTGTGGTCGAGGGCTTTTTCGAGGCCGTGAGCCTGGCCACCGGTGTTGCGGCGGGGCGCCCCATCGACTGACTTGATATCGGCCAGGATCGGCGTCAGGTCCAGCCCGCTCGCCTTCCAGTGCTGCACGGCGGCTGCGACCTCGAGCAGCGATGCCTCACCGATGGCCTCCTCGATGGAGCGCAGCCCGAGGGCGGCCAGGTGCTCGCGAACTTCCTGGGCGACGTACTCGAAGAAGGTCTCCACGAACTCGGGCTTGCCAGAGAAGCGGGAGCGCAGCTCGGGATTCTGGGTCGCGATACCCACCGGGCAGGTGTCGAGGTGACAGACCCGCATCATGACGCAGCCGCTCACGACCAGGGGCGCAGTGGCGAAACCGAACTCCTCGGCGCCGAGCAGCGCCGCGACCACCACGTCACGTCCGGTCTTGAGCTGGCCGTCAACCTGGACCACGATCCGCTCGCGCAGACCATTGAGCACCAAGGTCTGCTGGGTCTCAGCGAGCCCCAGCTCCCATGGCGCTCCGGCGTGCTTGAGCGAGGTGAGCGGCGATGCTCCGGTGCCACCGTCGTGCCCCGAGATCAGCACGACGTCGGCGTGCGCCTTGCTCACGCCTGCGGCAACGGTCCCCACGCCGACCTCGGACACGAGCTTGACGTGCACACGTGCTTCAGGGTTGGCGTTCTTCAGGTCGTGAATGAGCTGAGCCAGGTCCTCGATGGAGTAGATGTCGTGGTGCGGGGGCGGCGAGATCAGCCCCACGCCCGGCGTGGAGTGGCGGGTCTTGGCAACCCAGGGGTAGACCTTGTGGCCGGGAAGCTGACCGCCCTCACCTGGCTTGGCGCCCTGAGCCATCTTGATCTGGATGTCGTCGGCCTGGGTCAGGTACAGCGACGTCACTCCGAAGCGCCCCGAGGCGACCTGTTTGACCGCAGACCGCCGGATCGGGTCCAGCAGGCGGTCTTCGTCCTCCCCGCCCTCCCCCGTGTTCGACCGGCCACCCAGGTGGTTCATGGCAACGGCGAGGGTCTCGTGGGCCTCCTGGCTGATCGAGCCGTAGCTCATCGCCCCCGTGCTGAAGCGGGCCAGGATCTTGCCGATCGGCTCGACCTCGTCGATGGGCACGGCCGTGCGGCCGGGAGCGAACTGGAACAGCCCGCGCAAGGTCATCAGCCGCTCCGACTGCTCGTCCACGCGCGCGGTGTACTGCTTGAAGACGTCATAGCGGCGGGCCCGGGTGGAGTGCTGGAGACGAAAGACGGTATCCGGGTCGAAGAGATGGGGCTCGCCCTCGCGACGCCATTGGTACTCCCCGCCGACGTCGAGCTTGCGGTGCGGGAGGCGGACGCCATCGAGCGGGTATGCCGTCGCGTGGCGAGCCGCCACCTCACCGGCCACGACGTCTAGGCCAATGCCGCCCAGCTGCGAGATCGTTCCGGTGAAGTAGGAGTCGATCAGCTCCTGGGACAGGCCGATGGCTTCGAATACCTGGGCCCCGCGGTAGGACGCGACGGTCGAGATGCCCATCTTGGACATGACCTTGAGCACGCCCTTACCGAGCGCCTTGATCAGGTTCCGGACCGCCTGCTCCGCGCTGACGCCCGTGATGGCCCCAGATCGAACCAGGTCCTCCACCGACTCCATGGCGAGATAGGGGTTGACCGCGGCAGCGCCGTACCCGATCAGGAGTGCCACATGGTGAACCTCCCGGACGTCTCCGGCCTCGACGAGCAGCCCGACCCGGGTGCGCGTCTTCTCGCGAATGAGGTGATGGTGCACCGCTGAGGTGAGCAGGAGCGTTGGAATGGGGGCCAGGTCGCGGCCTGAGTCACGGTCGGAGAGCACCACGAAGCGGGCACCCGCGGCCATGGCCGCCGAGACCTCGACGAAGATCTCCTCAAGCCGGGCCTTCATCGCGGCGGACCCGCCGGTGACGTCATACAGGCCCTTGACCACGTGGGTGACGTAGCCGGGCAGATTGCCGTCGGCGTTGATGTGCACGATCTTGGCCAGCTCGTCGTTGTCCAGCACGGGGAACGGCAGGACGACCTGTCGGGCAGAGGCCGGCCCGACAGACAACGCGTTGCCCTCGGGACCGATCACGGTGCCCAGCGAGGTGACCAGCTCTTCCCGGATGGCGTCCAGGGGCGGGTTCGTCACCTGGGCGAAAAGCTGCGTGAAGTAGTCGAAGATGAGCCGAGGACGCTCGGACAGCACGGCGATCGGGCTGTCGGTGCCCATGGAGCCCAACGCCTCTCCCCCGGTCTTGGCCATGGGAGTGACCAGGATCCGTAGCTCTTCCTGGGTATAACCGAAAGTCTGCTGACGACGGGCGACCGACGCCGGGGTGTACACGATGTGTTCCCGCTCGGGCAGGTCCCCAAGGTGAATGAGGCCGGCGTGAAGCCAGTCCTCATAAGGATTCTCGGCTGCAAGCGAGGACTTGACCTCGTCGTCGCTGACGATCCGGCCGTGTTCGGTGTCGACCAGGAACATGCGACCTGGCTGCAGCCGGCCCTTGCGGACCACGCGTCCAGGCTCCAGGTCGAGCACCCCGGTCTCAGAGGCGAGGACCACCAGGCCGTCATCGGTGACCCAGTAGCGGCCCGGCCGCAGGCCGTTGCGGTCCAGAACCGCTCCGATAACGGTGCCGTCGGTGAAGGTCACGCAGGCCGGCCCGTCCCATGGCTCCATGAAGGAGGCGTGGAACTCATAGAACGCCTTGCGCGCAGGGTCCATCTCGGCGTGGTTCTCCCACGCCTCCGGGATCATCATCAGGACCGCGTGGGGCAGGGATCGACCACCCAGGTGCAACAGCTCCAGGACCTCGTCGAAGGTCGCGGAGTCCGATACCCCTGTGGTGCAGATCGGGAGGAGTCGCTGAAGGTCGCCCGGAATGACGTCGCTTGCGAGCTGGCTCTCGCGAGCCTGCATCCAGTTGCGGTTGCCCTTGACCGTGTTGATCTCGCCGTTGTGGGCGATCAGTCGGTAAGGGTGGGCCAACGGCCAGGACGGGAAGGTGTTCGTCGAGAAGCGCGAGTGGACCAGCGCCAGCTCGGTGGCGAACCGGTGGTCGGACAGGTCGGGGAAGAAGGGCTCAAGCTGGTCTGTGGTCAGCATGCCCTTGTAGACCATCGTTCGGGCCGACAGGGACGGGAAGTAGACCGCAACCTCGTGCTCAGCCCGCTTGCGCAGGCAGTAGGCCAGACGTTCGAGGCCCAGACCCACCTCGTGACACACCGATGCGCTCACGAAAAGCTGGCGGAAGAACGGCATACAGGCCCGCGCTGTCTCACCCACGAGATCGGCCGCGACCGGCAGGTCGCGCCAGCCAAGAACGGTCAGGCCCTCCTCTGCGGCGATAGCGGTGATCTTTGCCTCCGAGGCGACCCGCTCAGCCGCATCGGCCGGCAAGAAGGCGATGCCTGCGGCGTAAGCCCCGTGCGGGGGCAGCTCGAAATCCACCACGGCCCGCAAGAAGGCGTCCGGGATCTGGGTGAGGATGCCGGCTCCGTCGCCGACAGTGGTGTCCGCGCCGGTCGCACCACGATGCTCCAGGTTGCGCAGCGCGGTCAGTGCGTGGTCGATGATGTCGTGCCCGGCGCTGCCTCGCATGGTCGCGATGAACGCGACTCCGCAGGCGTCGTGCTCAAGCTCGGAGTTGTAAAGACCCTGGTTCGGCGGCTGTGCGGAGAAGAGCGAAGACAAGATCGGACACCGTCCTTGACGTCTCGAGAAGCAGCCCGGGAACCAGGCGTGGACGGCTCTGGCCAGCGTGGTCAACGAAGGATAGCGGAAATGCGGACATCCTGACAGGCGGGACAGCTCAGTCCAGATGCTGAGACGGCGAAGGGTCGTCTGGGCCATCGGCGACGGACTCCAGGGGGCCCTCTGCAGAATTCCCCTCAGAGCCCTGGCCCCGTAGCCCCAGGCGCCAGAAGGCGAATGCCGAGCCGGCGAAGACAACCGCCGATGTCCAGACGTTGAGACGCAGTCCCAGGAAGTGGTTGGCCGCATCGGTGCGCATCATCTCGATGACAATTCGTCCGAGGGTGTAGAGCATCCCGTAGAGCGCAAAGATCTGGCCCTTTGCGAGGCTGTAGCGACGATCGACCACGAGCAGGGCCACGGCGACCAGGAGGCACCACAGCGACTCGTAGAGGAACGTTGGCTGGAAGGTGCCAAGGATGGTCGTCGTGCCGCCCGGGCAGGCGGTCGCCCCCCCGGCGCTCTGGTCCCAGCAGTGGATCTGCAGCCCCCACGGCTTGGTGGTTCTGGCGCCGTAGAGCTCGTTGTTGAAGTAGTTCCCCCAGCGACCGATCGCCTGTGCGAGGACCACACCCGGAGCCGCCGCGTCGGCGAAGTCAAGGAAACTGACTCCGTTGCGACGACAACCGATCCAGGCGCCCAGGGAGCCAAGCGCCACGGCTCCCCAGATGCCCAGTCCCCCTTCCCAGATCCTGAACGCGTTCAGGGGGTGCCCGCCCGCGCCGAAGTAGGCCTGCGGGCTGGATATCACGTGGTACAGCCGCCCGCCCACGATCCCGAACGGCACCGCCCACGTCGCCACGTCCAGGGCCTGGCCCGGCTTGCCACCCCGGTCGATCAGACGCCGCTGGGCGATCCAGACCGCCACCACGATTCCGGCGAGGATGCAGAGCGCGTAGGCCCTGATGGGGAACCAGCCGATGAACCAGACCGACTGCTCAGGACTTGGGATGTACGAGATCACTTAGTGGCGGCCTTGACCTGGGCGAGCAGGGCCTCCGGTGTCGTCAGGGTGCTGGTGATGTCCTTGCCGTCCAGCTTCACGGTGGGGGTCTGGTTGATTCCGGCCCGGCTGGAGGCGTCCTGCACATCGGCGACGTACTGGCTGTGCTGACCCGAGGAGGTGCACTTCTGCCACGTCGTGAGGGCGGGACCTGTGATGCCTGCCTCCGTGGCGAACGAGGTGAGCTGGGCATCGGTGTAGCCGGCACCCTCCTGAGCGGGCTGGGCCGCGAACACCAGTGCGTGGTACGGAAGGAACTTGCCTGCGTCCGAGGCGCAGGCCGCCGCGTTGGCGGCGCGCTTGGACGAGTCGTTCTTGAGGTTGTCGTCCAGGAAGGTCAGGGTGTGGACGACGAACTTGATATCTCCGGCATCGGACATCGAGGTCATCGTCGGCCCCATCGCCTTCTCCAGGGCGCCGCAGGTGGGGCACTGGAAGTCCTCGTAGAGGTCAAGAGTTGGCGCGTTGCTCTTGACCGTCGCCTTGTTGACGAAGATGCCACCACCGTCGCTGCTGATCGCTCCCGCCGGCTGGGCGGTGCCGCTCGGGCTGCCGCTCGTCTTGGTGCCATTGCCGATCAGGATGGCCGCCACCACTCCCACGATCAGGACCGCGGCAACGACCGCGCCGATGACGACCGGGTTTGGTCCCTTCTTGGGCGTGACCGTTGCGATCTTCTTCTTGGCGTCTGGACGCATGTGGGCGATCTCTCCTCTAACTGGGCTAGCTGAACAAACGGTGATCAAGGCTGTATGCCGTGCGC
>JBDTYK010000140.1:0-6943 GCA_040005715.1 Actinomycetota bacterium
TCGTGGAGCCATCGGCCACGCCGGCGACGCGCCGGTAGCCGTCATACTGCCCGCGCACGTAGTGGTCCGGGTTGGCTGCTGGCATCGCGGCGAACACGTCACGCTTGCGGTTGGACAGCGAGTCCAGGTCGCTGCGCGCCGGTGGCTCCATGGCAACCATCGCGACAACCTGCATCAGATGGTTCTGCACGACGTCACGCAGAGCGCCGACCGGGTCATAGAACTTGCCCCGGTCCTGGACGCCGAAGTTCTCGGCCATGGTGATCTGCACGCTGCTGACGTAGTTGCGGTTCCACAGCGGCTCCAGCACCGTGTTCGCGAAGCGGAGATGAAGGATGTCCTGCACTGAGAGCTTCCCCAGAAAGTGGTCGATCCGGTAGAGCTGCGACTCCTCCAGCAGGGCCCCCAGCCTCGCATTGAGCTCCTGCGCGGACTCGAGGTCGTGGCCGAACGGCTTCTCGACCACCACCCGGGCCTGGTCGGTGAGACCGGCGGTGGCCAGTCCCTGGACAACGGTGCCGAACAGCGAGGGCGGGATCTCAAGGTAGAACACCGGGACACTGGCGCCGCCGAGAGCCTTCTTCACCGCGGCATAGGTGGCCGGTTCGGTGAAGTCGCCGCCCACGTAGGTCATCCGTTGCTGCAGACGTCTGAGCGCGCCAGCGTCGACGTTATCTTCGCCTAGGGCTGCCGTCACCGACTCGGCAGCACGAGCACGGAGGTCCTCATCGGCCCAGTCCTCTGCTGCGACCCCGATAATCGGACAGTTGAGCATCCCCCGTCGCTCAAGCTGGTACAGCGAGACGAAGGTCATCTTGCGTGCGAGGTCCCCGCTGATACCGAACGAGACGAAGGCGTCAGCCGGTGGCGGGCCCTGCTGGTCTTTGGACATGGACACTCCCTGGCAGCTGTCGTTTCAGGCTCCACCAGCAAACCTAGATCCTTTCAGCCCTCCCCGACTCATCATCTCCAAGAGCGGCAAGGCACCAACACGGAGCTCGTGCCGGGACTAGCGTGAGCCCTACTTGGCGCCGTCGACGAGGAGGAGGCCTGGATGTCGGCATACCGGAGGAGCCTTCCGCAGCTCGACGCCGCGCTGTTCCTCACCGATGGTGGTATCGAAACCACGATGATCTTCGATGAGGGCTTCGACCTACCGCATTTCGCGGCCTTCCCCCTGTTGGACTTCGCCGAAGGTCGCGCCGCCCTGCACCGGTATTTCGACTCGTATGTTGAGATTGCCGTCCGGGACGAGGTGGGGATCGTGCTCGAGACACCAACCTGGCGCGCGAGCTCCGACTGGGGCGCGCTGCTCGGCTATGACCACGCGGCGCTGGAGGCGATCAACCGCGACGCGGTGGCACTGACCCTCGAGCAGCGTCGGCAACACGAGCGTCCGTCGACTCCAGTCGTCATCTCGGGCTGTATCGGTCCCCGCGCGGACGGCTACCGGGTGACTGATTCAATGTCCGCCAACGAGGCTCGCTCGTATCACGGCGCGCAGGTCAATGCGTTCGCCGACACCGACGCCGACCTGGTGTCGGCCTTGACCCTCAACTATGTCCAGGAGGCCGTCGGTATCGCGCAGGCGGCACGAGCAGCCGGGATGCCCGTCGTGCTTTCGTTCACCGTGGAGACCGATGGCCGGTTGGCGACCGGGGCGCCCTTGGGGGAGGCGATCGATGCCGTCGATCACCAGACCGACGGATACCCGGCGTACTACATGGTGAACTGCGCGCACCCGACCCACTTCTCGCAGGTGATCGACGGTGCATCAGGTTGGGCATCTCGCATCCACGGCGTGCGCGCCAACTCCTCGACTCGCAGCCACGCGGAGCTGGATGAGGCCGAACACCTCGACCGGGGTAGTGCGACCGACCTGGCCGCCCGCTACCTCCAGCTACGTGACATCCTGCCCAATCTGTGTGTTGTCGGTGGCTGCTGCGGCACCGACCACCGACACGTCGACGCGATCAGCACCGCCCTGTCGGCCGCGTCCGCTCCATGAAGCTCACCTGCCAGACCTGACTGTCAGTATCACTGTGGAAACGGGGCGATCGGAACGTTCCTGATCTCGGGCTGGACTCCTCGGCTCACCAAACGCCTTGGTCGCCGCGATCCCCGCGATTGGCGGGATGCCCGGCGGTCAGCCCGCCCAGGCCGCCGCCGAGTCGGCCATGGTGACCGCGGCCCGGATCACCATGCTCAGCGCTGCCGCCATCATCATGCTGGACCTCCTGGCAACCATTGCCTTGCCTCCCATGAAGCCGCGGGAGGACGCGGGCGTAGCGGACTCCTTGCACAACGGCTCAACCTCAGAGGTTGGGCCGGCAGCCACGCCTGTCCCGTGACGTTGTCAGAGGGTCGCGTTAGGTTGCTTGGCATGGACTGGAAAATCGAGCTCATCTTCATCCCGGTGACCGACGTTGACCGCGCCAAGGCGTTCTATGTCGACCAGGTCGGATTCCACGCCGACCACGACCAGAGGGTCAACGAGCAAGTGCGCTTCGTACAGCTGACACCGCCTGGGTCGGCGTGCTCGATCGCGTTCGGCACCGGGATCACCCAGATGGCGCCAGGCAGCCAGCAGGGAGTGCAGGTCGTGGTGCCAGATGCGACGGCGGCTCGTCAGCATCTACTCGACCACCATGTGCAGGCCAGTGACGTCGACGTTCAGCCCTGGGGCTCATTCGTCACCTTCGACGATCCTGATGGCAATGGCTGGGTCCTGCAGGAGCTGCCGCGGCGCCAGTGAGCTCAACGGCTCATGGCTGACGTGGTTCAGACCCGAAGCCCCACGGCAACGATGGCCTCGGCTACCTTCCGCAGGCTGGCGTTGTTGTCACGTGCGTGTCTGCGGATGCGCTGGTAGGCCTGATCGATGGTGACCGCGCGCTGTTGTGCGGTCATCCCCTTGGCCTGTTCGATGACGACCCGTGAATCCAGGGCTTCCTGCAGCTGCCCACTGAGCTGCTCCTGCTGGCGCAGCTTGGAGGCGTTGACCAGGTAGGTGGTCGCCAGGTTTGCCAGCACTTGCGCTACCGCGATGTCGTCGTCCGACCAGTCTCGTGGGTCGGTCGAGTAGAGGTTGAGCGCCCCGATGATCTGATTGCCAAGGCGCATCGGGACCGCGGCGACCCCGGCCACACCCACCCTGCTGGCGGTAGCGGCGAACTCCGGCCAGCAAGTGGACTCTTCCCGCATATCCGTCACCCGAACCACCTGACCAGTGGTGTAAGCGTTTCGGCACGGGCAGGGATGAAGCAGTGCGTGATCGCGCTCCAGCTCCGCCGCAGCCGGTGTCACCGTTGTCACATAGCGCAGCTGGCCATCGTTGGCCATCGTGACTCCGGCACCGCACAGACCTACCACTGACGTGACATCTTCAGTGAGCTCGGTCAGTACCGACTCAAGGTCGTAGCGCACCGGCAGAAGCGCAGCGAACCGCGACAACGTCTTCAGAAACAACGGCTTGTCATACATCTGGGCGTCCCTTGGTTCGCACCACCCGTTTCGGCAGCTCAGCGCAGCGCGGGACCGAAACCCAAGGATCGTGAGTCAACGCTCGGGCGCCACAGTGCTTACCGCGGAGTGTAAGTCCTTGTGGATGACGCCAGCGACGGGCGACTCTGGTTCGGCGGATCAGTCGCCCCGTGGCCGCGGGAAGCCTCAGTGCTGAGGCCCCCGGCGCCGGGGCGGATGCTTGTGGTTGAGGCGAAACAGGTTGGTCGGGTCAAAGCGTCGCACGGAATCATCCGCAATGCTCAGTCACTTCATCCGTCACGCCCCTGCAGGTTCAAGCAGTGAATCCCGTTTCGATGCGCATCACAAGATGAATTCGCCATCTGGTTGGGTGGCAGTGTCCCAGGCGCTAGGGAGCGCCGGGGCAGGCGCGCCACTGGGGCCTCCAGGCCCTGGCTGTAGCCGGTCAGTACCCCCTCCGATTCCGTGCGGCAGTCCGCCGGTGGCGCCTTGCCCGCCCCTGCCGGGCGCGCCTCCCCCGCCACCGCCGGGCCCGCCAAGACCTCCGGCAACAAGGTCCGGGTACGACCTTGAACCCAGGCCGATCAGCACGACCAGGATGACGACAGGCAGCCAGCGAGCGAGCTGCACAAGTAGCCATGCGCCCAGCAGGGCGATCAGCCCGATCGCAGGGAGGTAGAACCTGATGAGATGAATGTCTCTGCCGGGCGCCGAACCCATCCGCGCGGTCCAGTCGTAGGCGGCGTACAGGCCCCAGATGGAAACCCAGCCGGCGGCCAGGACAGCCCCGATCACGGCGTCGCGTCGATGACGCGCGGACCGCCTTGGCTCGCTCCCCCGTCGCCGGGAGGCCGCCGCCCGCACCGCCATCCACCCCAGAGCTCCCAGCGCCAGGACCAGCATCGGCATGCTGGTCAGCAGGCGCACGGGCATGTGCTGCAGGTTGGGGATCACCGAAACCGAGCTGAAGGTGATCTCTCCGGCGGAGTACCCGGTGTTCAGCGGGCTGCCGTATGCCAGGTAGTCGAACCCCAGAACCCCGGCGAACAGCACCGCGACCGACCCAAGCCACCAGCCGATGGCGCGCAGCGGTAGCGCGGCTCGGCGGAAGACAACGAGCACCGCCAGGACGGCGACGGCCAGGATCACCAGGTTGGTGTATCGGACCAGGACGGCAGCCTCCAGGGCCACAAACCCGAGCATGCCGATCACGATGCGCCGCCGCGCGGTCCGCTCAACGGCGAGCATTGCCCACAACAGCGCTCCGGCGCCGGCCGCGATGAGTGAGGCGTCGGTGAAGGTGGGCATCGTGGCCCGCCCTGCGAAGGCCAGCGCCGCTCCTGAGCTGCAGAACAGGACCACCGCCCACGCGCCGCCCCAGCGGCCAAGCCAACGGCGTCCGCCGAAGAACAGCCCCAAGGCACCCAGCGCCCCATAGAACAGCGGAGCTACCCGAAGCACCCCCAGCGCCTGGAACGGCACAGCAAGGAACGGGTAGCCAGGGTTCTTCTCGCTGATCCAGGTGCCACTGGCCGTGTGAACCCACTGCGCGATGCCCATCCCGCCGCCGCTGCTCAGCTGTTTGAGCAAACCCTGGTACTCCGCGTTGGTCAGACTCAGCCAATGACCCTGTGTGAGCGCGAGGATCGACGCGCGGTATGCGTAGTCATCTGGCTCCAGCAGGTTGGCGGATCTGACCAGCACCGCAAAGCACAAGGCGACGAACGCCGCCACGGCCACCAGCACCTCAGCCCGGGCGCTGGCGGTGGGCGAGCTCCGGACAGCCACTTGGGGGTCCTGCAGCGATGCGTCATCGCTGGTCACCGTGAGCTGTTCTCTCATGTCCATCTTCCGGTCGGCCATCTGCAGATCATGGGCGACCCACCTCTGCGGTTCCTCTCAGAAAGCTAGGACTTCAGAGGTTGTGGGCGCTCGCTTGCTGTCGGCGATGTGGTCATGGCTGGTCTGTCCAGTGGCACCGATGGTCGTCGCCTCCTGGCCAGGCGCTACTACTTGGAAGTCGTCGGCCCCTTGCTGCTCGCGCGGGGTGGAGACTGCAAGTGATCTCTCCCTGGGTTGTCTGCCTTCTCTGTGCGTTCGGGCAGGAGGAGCACGGCGCCGAGCAGGAAGCACACCGCTCCGACGAAGGTGAACAACGCGGACCGGTCGGCGTTGTTCACCTGGCCGGTCGTCGGGTCGATGTACGCGGCCACTGCGGAGAGTCCGAAGGCGACCGAACCGGTCAGGTTGATGCCGGTGATCCACCACGACCACGAGTGGGGACGCCAGGCGACCCAGCCGTGACAGACCTCAGCCCAGGCGAGCGTGCTGGCCACCAGGAAGCAGATCGAGCCCAGGGCATCTGGACGCCAGACATGGTGGGTTGCACCTTCCGCCGTGAGGTTCTGCTGCAGGGCGTACCCACAGCTGACGTTGAAGAAGGCAGTCCCGGCGAGCTGCACGGCACTCGCCCACCAGTCGATCCGGGCCGACTGGACAACGAAGAAGCGTCGACCGCTTGCCCCAGGCAGAGGAGCGGCCGCGTCCACCGCCTCCCGGTAGGTCAGGAGCCCAGCTGACGTGAAGAACAGTGAGCCGATGAAGAAGGTCACCGCGTCCCAGCTGGTACCGACGGCACCGACGTACCCGGGGGCCGAGCCAAGCGCGAAGAGGACCGACCCTATGGCGAACAGGACTGCGATCCACCACCCCCTGGCGCCGGGCGCCCACCACGTCGAGCCAGCGGCAGGCGCTGTCTCTGGGCGCTTGCGGTGGCGTCTGGACTCCCAGCGGGACAAGTGGCCGTCCGGGCGCCGATGCTCGACGAAGGTCACGAAGGGGCCGACGTGGCCTTCAGCGCCGACTGGATCCTGGTGGCCAGCCGGCTCGCTCACGGACATGCGCCCATCTCCAACCGCCGGCCATCGTCCGGACCCGTCTGCAGGGAAGTCCTACAGGTGGCTGAACCCGCCTGACTCCTCCTTGGTCATGGAGACGGTTACCGGGTGCCTGCTGAAGTGGGCCACAGCAGTGCGGAGGTCGTCCATGAGCAGCGAAGCCAGGTCCCGGCTGACACCCAGGCGAACCAGGATGCGCTGCACCGGGATATCGGAGGCCGTTCCAGTCAGGGTGTAGGCGGGCACCTGCCACCCTCGTTCGCGGAGCCGGTCGGCCAGGTCGAACAGGGTGTAGCCGGGGTCGTCCCCCTCCCTTATCCGCCAGGTGACCGTGGGGATCCCGGTTGCCGGGCTGCTGTCGCAGAGGAGCTCGAAGGGGCCCAGCTTGGCGATCTCTGACGCGAGGTACTGACCGACCTCGTAGGAGGCGTCATGGATCCCCTTGTATCCGGCGAAGCCGAGCCGCAGGAAGTTGTAGTACTGGGCCACCACCTGCCCAGCCGGACGAGAGAAGTTGATCTGGAACACCGGCATGTCCCCGCCGAGGTAGTTCACGTGGAAGA
>JBDTYK010000141.1:0-6867 GCA_040005715.1 Actinomycetota bacterium
TCGGTGCTCGATGCCCCTCACTACCCGCATTGCGCTGGCGCCAAACAGTAGGGATGTGCCAAAGCGAGGATGCCCGATGCTGGTGCGACTGGGTGGCCGTTGCTGGTGCGACTGGGTGGCCGTTGATGAGCTCCTGGGGGTTGCCTGCTCCCAAGGCATGTCTTATCGTCGAAGACGAGGTACCCGGCTCGAACCCTGTGGCTGGCAGAACGCATGGAGTTGGTCATGCCCGTTTGTCGCCCTCAGGATCGTGCACAAGATCTTCGTCCCGATCGAGACCGGTTAACTCGCGGCCTTCTGCGGGAGGCGGCGGCCAGCGACCCGGTCACCAAGCAGGGCTTGCTCGAAGAGGCTGTTCTGGTGAACCAGCCCCTAGCTCGTGCCCTTGCCCAGCAGTATCAGCGACGGGGCGTGGATTCCGAAGATCTGGTCCAGGTCGCGATGGTGGGGCTGGTCAAGGCTGTCCGGGGGTACTGCCCTGGTCTTGAGAGCTCCTTCGCTGCATACGCGGCGCCAACGATCAGGGGGGAGCTCAGACGCTACTTCCGGGACCGAGGCTGGATGATCCGCCCCCCTCGCAGCCTGCAGGAGCTGAACCGTAACGTCCGGATAGCTGAGCCCGAGCTGGCACAGCACTTGCTGCGGATGCCGACGACCAAGGAGGTCGCAGAGCATCTGGGCGTAGATGCGGACGCAGTCGACGAGGCACGAGAAGCGGGCGGCGGTTACCAGGCACGCTCTCTGGACAGCCCACGCGGCGAGTCCGGCCAGCTGCTCTGTGACCTGGTCGCCGACCCTGATGAGCAGTTCGAGAAGGTGGACGCTCTTGTCACTCTGGGACCGGCTTTGAAGAATCTGGGGGAACGTGAGCGTTCCATCGTGCGACTCAGGTTCGTTGACAACCTGACCCAGGAGCAGATCGGTCATCGGCTGGGGGTCAGCCAGATGCAGGTCTCGCGGCTGCTTGCGAGCATCCTGGCAAAGCTACGCAGCAGCATCGCGGACCAGCGCGCCGCATGAGTCAACCGAGGACGGTCACCCAGGATGACCTGCCCGCCGGGATCAGGCGGGTGTCCCTTCAAGGCTTCCAGTCAGGACAACCTGGTCTGCCACGTCCCGAAGGCTGCGATTCCTCTTGTTGCTCGTCTCGCGCAGCAGTGCGAATGCGGCCTCCTTGGTCAGCTTGTGAAGAGCCATCAGGATGCCGATCGCAGCTCCGATCTGGCGGTTGCTGCTCAGGGCTCGCTCCAGGTTCGCGGAGCGGTTCTCCGCTTCGTCCAGGGCAAAGTTCCGCAGGCAGGCCAGTTCATGGTGTACGGCCAACCTTGCCAACAGCTCGGCCGGCTCGAACGGCTTGACGATGTAGTCGTCCGCGCCGGTCCGAAGCCCGGTGGCAGCCGACTCTGCGCCCGCGCGTGCTGTCAGAAGGATGACCGGCGTGCGGCTCAGTTCCGGGTTGGCGCGCAGCATGCGAACCAGGGCCAGACCGTCAAGGCCGGGCAGCATGATGTCCGACAGCACAAGATCCGGCTTCGACGTCACCGCCAAGGCAGTCTCCGCGTCCGATACCTCCGTGACCTTCCACCCGTCAGCTCGCAGGAGTCTGACGATGTAGCGGCGTAGGTCGTCGTTGTCCTCCACCACGAGTACGTGCCGCCCCGTCGGCGATGCGGAGTCGCGCCCGTCGTCGAGTGCCTCCGGCTCACTGCCATCCGATGGAGGCAGGGCGCTCAGCACCTGACCTCGCAGTCGGTCGCTCATCGCAGTCGTCACAACCTGGCCGGTGACAGCGGAGCTCAGTGGGAGGCTGACGGTGAACGTGGTGCCTCGCCCTATCGCACTGTTCACATCGACCTGACCGTCGTGGGCGCTGACCAGGTCCGCTACCAGCGCGAGCCCGATCCCAGCACCAGGTCCGGTCCGGCAGCTGGCGCCGGAGATCTGGTGGAATCGCTCGAATACCCGGTCCAGCTCTGCTGACTCGATGCCGATGCCGGTGTCCGCAACCTCCAGGACCGCTCGCCCCTCGGCGACCCTGAGGCGTACGTCGATGCTGCCTTGCTGGGTGAACTTGTAGGCGTTGGAAACCAGGTTGAGAACGATCCTCGACCACATCTCCGGGTCGATGTCCACCACGGTGGCTACGGAAGGTACGTCGATGGTCAAGGTCAGGCCGGCCAGCTCGACGGCTGAGCGGAACATGCTGGAACAGTCCTGGGTCAGCTGGGCGATGTCGGAAGGTTGACGGTGGCCAACCAGGGCCTCACCCTCGGCTTGGGCGAACGTCAGAAGCGCATCCACCAGACGGTCAAGGCGAAGGGCCGCTCGCCGTGCCGTTTCGATGTCGCGTTCGTCCAAGGCGCTCCCGTCGGCGGACGGCTCTGAAAGTGGGCCACCCAGAGCCCCCAGAACCAAGGTCAGCGGTGTGCGGAACTCGTGGCTGACGTTATGGAAGAAATGCGTCTTTGACTCGTGCAGCTCGGCGAGCATCGCGGTGCGACGGAGCTGTTGCTCGTGGGCACGTGAGTCAGTGAGCAGCGTTGAGAACTGGCGTACGACCAGGTCGAAGAAGCTCCGGTAGACCTCGTCGACCGCGCGGTAGGGGTTGACCCCCAACATGAGGACACCAGCCGGATGCAGGTCGCCACTGATGGTCAGGGGCGTAAGCATCGCCAGTGTCGGTATGGCCTGCCCCAAGGGACTGGGGGCGATGTCCCCGGGCGCAGCAAACGGCCGCAGGTCGAACATCTGGCTGCGTCCGGTTCGCGCTACACGGGCAATCGCCAGGGAGGCACTGCGGGGAACGGCCAGCGGGCAAGCCCCTGTGCCGCTCTCAATTCCGTAGGCATCGGCAAGCCTGAGCTCATCGGCCTCCACAAGGAAGCAGGCGGCGAAGGGCATCGCGGGTCGGTTTCGGCTCATGATCTTCAGGGCCGCCCGAGATGCGTCATTGGGGGAGTGCAGCTCCGCGCGCGACATGGTGCCGAGCTCATGAACGGTGGCCAGTCGACGCTCGCCGACAACCGCGGCCGTAACGTCCGCTGTTGCCACCAAGATCCCCAGGACTTCGTTGGCGTCATTGACGATTGGGCTGTAGGAGAACGTCCAGTAGGTCTCCTCGAGATACCGGTGTCGCTTGAGGAACAACAAGAGGTCTTTTGAGAGGGTTGCTCCCTCACCGGCGAGAACGTCCGCGGCCAGCGGTCCGACATCTGCCCATGCCTCGGGCCAGCATTGGATGGCCTTTTGACCAAGGCCCAGAGGGTGCTTGTCACCGAGGAGCGGAATCATCGCGTCGTTGTACAGCTGGATCATTTCAGGGCCCCACCAGATCATCATTGGCAGCCTCGAGGAGATCACCGTTCTTATGGCGGCCAACAGCTCGGCGGGCCACTGCGAAACCGGTCCCAACGGGGTCGCTGACCAGTCTTGAGAGCGCAGGTGTGACAGTGAGCCACCCTCGATGGAAAACAGGGTCTGCGCCTCTAGATCCGTGCTTCTTATGAGCGACTTCATCTCGCAATCATGCCGCGGAAGGCCTCATCGGCGCCCCGGTTCCCGTGAACCGGGCAACGCCCTTGTCCAGTTGCGCGTCGTTCGAGATGTCTCTGGGTCGCGCATGGTTCAGTGATCGAAGTGATACCGAGACGGTGTGGTCACGGTGAGGCTGCCCCCGGGAGGAGCCCCGGGTCACCGGCCGCCCAGCCGAACGGGTCCGGGCCCAGTGCGTTCAGCACGTTCACCTGTTGCTCGCCCCACAAGGACAGCGGGTCGGCTCTGTCGACCTCGACGGCGAACACCGTCCATGGCACCCACCATGCCCCGTCGACCTCGGCGGGGTCCACGCTCAGCTCGCCACCTGTGGTCACCGCCCGGTACACCGGGCAAAGCTCGTTCTCTACCGTGCCGTCCGCGGCGGTCGCGCGGTAGCGGAAGGTGGGCAGGATGAGGTCCAGCTGCCCGGGGACAATGCCGAGCTCCTGCCGCAGTCTGCGCATGACGGCGATGCTCATCCCTTCCCCCGGTGTGGGGTGGCCGCAGCAGCTGTTCGTGCGGACTCCGGGAAACGTCTTCTTGTCGTAGGCCCGGCGGGTCACCAGCACCCGGCCGGCAGGGTCGAACACGTAGCAGGAGAAGGCAAGGTGCAACGGCGTCTCACGATGGTGAACCGTCGTCTTCAGCGCGCTCCCGGCGGCCGAGCCATCCGGGTCGCAGAGCACAACCCATTCCTCGAGCTCGGTCATGTCAGTGCGCCAGCTGCTGTACGGCCGCGCCGAAAACCCGTGGCAGACGGGTGGCCAGCTGGACGATATGCGGAGCCAGCAACGGCTGACGGCGGGCCCAGAGCAGTGACGACGTGATCGTGCGGTATCGCCGCGACGCAGCGAGCCAGCGCCGCTCGTACGCACCGGGGTCGTCTGCGACCACGCAGTCCACGAGCGCGCGAGCGCACGCGACGGCGACCGCGATGCCCTCACCGGTCAGGGCATCGACGTATCCAGCGGCGTCGCCCACCAACAGCACTCGTCCCGCCACCCGGGCGGACGTCCGCTGACGAAGCGGCCCGGCACCGAGGACGGACGTGACTCCTGCGGCGGGGAGCCGGGCGCAAAGCGCCGGAAAGGCGGCTAGCTGCCTGCTGAACGGTGCCTGAACGCTCGACAGAACGGCAACTCCGACCAGGTTTGGACCGACCGGCGTCACGTAGGCCTCCGAGCGGGCTCCCCAGTGCACCTCGACCAGATCGGTCCAGGGGGCCACCGCGAAATGCTGTCTGGTGCCCCACCGCGGTGCGGTCGAGACGGGTGCCCGTTCAAGGCCGAGGTGTCGGCGGAGGGGGGAGTGGAGCCCGTCGGCCACGGCGAGGTATCTTGCCCGCCTGCCATCAACGCTCACGCCGTGCTCATCCTGGCGAACGTCCTGTGCACGTGAAGGAATGACCACTATCCCTGCGTCGTGGATGGCGGCGAGCAGCGACTCCTGGAGGGTGGTTCGGCGGACGCCAAGGCCGCTCCCGTGCTCGAAGGCTGCCTCAACAGCTCGATATCCGTCGGTGTACCGGATGCCGCAGATCGCCCGGCCCTGGGGGTTCACGCCGAGCTCGCCCAGTGCCCGGACGGCTCCGGGCATCAAGCCTTCGCCGCATGCCTTGTCGATGGGGCCGGGGCGGGAGTCTAGAACCACCGCCTGGAGCCCCGCCCGTGCCGCAAATAGTGCCGTAGCCAGCCCAGCCGGGCCGGCTCCGGCAACGATGAGGTCGGCGTCGATCACTGCGGCAACCTGGTGACGGATGGGAGTGCTTCGGTCAGCGCCTGCGCCAACGCTGCGTTCTCGGTTGATATCCGCACCCGCAACAGGCCGGCGTTGACCACCGTGAAGACGACCGCGGTGACCCAGGCGATGTGTACCAGGGGCAGGGCGATTCCCTCCAGGACGACCGCCACGTAGTTCGGGTGACGCATCCAGCGGTACGGCCCTCGTGTGACCAGGGGAAGCCCGGGCACCACGACGATCCGGGTGTTCCAACGTGGACCGAGGATGGCGATGCACCACCAGCGCAGGGCCTGAGCCAGCACGACCACCGCGAACATGGACCAGCCCAGGGCGGGGATGAACGGCCGGTGCGCGGCTTCTATGACACAGGCGACGAGCAGTGCGGTGTGCAGGAAGACCATGAACGGGTAGTGCCCGAAACCGTATTCGCGGCCACCGTGCCGTCGCGCCCATGCCAGGTTGTGCTTGGAGACGCCCAGTTCGATGACCCGCTCCACGGCGACGGCGATGATCAGGACGGCATACCAGGTCATCAGATGCTCACCACTGCAGCAGGACCAGTTCGGAGCAGAAACCCGGACCCATCGCCATCAACATCCCCGGAGTCCCCGGCGTGAGGTGACGCTTGTCCAGGGTGTCGCGCAGGACGTGGAGCACCGAGGACGATGACAGGTTGCCGATCTGGTCGAGTGAGCGCCAGGTCAGCTCCAGCGGGTCACCGGTGAGGCCAAGCTCGGCTTCGATCGCCTCGATCACTTTGGGGCCGCCCGGGTGGGACACCCAGGCCGCGACGTCCTCGACCCTGAGCGAATGAGCGGCCAGGAAGGAGCTGATGTCCTTGCCGAGGTACTGCCGCACGATCGAAGGCACCCGGCCGTCGAGCACGATCTTCAGGCCGGCAGGGCCCACGTCCCAGCCCATGATGCGCTGGCTGTCCGGGTAGAGGTGGCTCCGGGAGTCCAGGACGCGTGGCCCCGGCTCTTCGCGGTTCGCACCTACTGCCACAACAGCGGCTGCGCCGTCACCGAAGAGCCCGCTGGCCACCAGGTTGGCGACCGAATGGTCATCCCGCTGCACGGTCAGCGAGCAGAGCTCGACGGACAGCAACGCCCCGACTTCGTTCGGGTGGCCCAGCAGATAGTCGTGCAGCCGGGCGATCCCGGCGGCGCCGGCCACGCATCCGAGCCCGAACAGGGGCACTCTCTTCACGTCCGGGCGTAGGCCAACCACCCCGGCAATGCGAGCCTCGATCGAGGGCACAGCGATGCCGGTGATCGTGGTGGAGATGATCACGTCGACCTCGTCGGGCGCGATGCCCGAGCGTTGCAGCGCGCCCGTAAGCGCCTCAGCGCCCAGCTTCACCGCGTGCTCGATGAACAAGTCGTTGGACTGGCCGAAGTCCCTGAGATCTGCATACTGCTCGAGTGGCAGCACCAGGTGCCGGCTGCTGACCCGGGCATTGGCGTGCAGCCGCGCCAGTACGGCACGGTTGTCACCAGGTTCCAGGCACATCTCGCTGAACGCCGCAGTCAGCTCCGCCTGTGCGTATCGGCGCGGCGGCAAGACGGCGTGTACGCCGGCCAAGGTGGTCAC
>JBDTYK010000142.1:0-6862 GCA_040005715.1 Actinomycetota bacterium
GGGTCTTCATCTTCGGCATGGAGCCGATCTCCTTCGGTCGTGCGGGTCCTCACGGGACCCGCGGGTTCTGTTAGGTGAAGCTGCTGGCCACCTACTCGGCAGCCGCGGCCTCGCTCTTGGTGGCCTCAACGCTGGATTCTGCTGCCTTGGCTGCGGGCGCCTTGGCCGCCTTGGCGGGTGTTGCCTTGGCCCCCGTCGCCTTCGCCGGTGCTGCCTTGGCTGCGGGCGCCTTGGCCGTCTTCGCCGGTGTCGGTCTCGGCGCCGCCTTAGCCGGCGCTGCCTTTGCCGGCGTGGGCTTAGCCGGCGTCGCCTTCGCAGGCGTTGCCGTGGCAGGCGTTGCCGTGGTGGCTGCCGGCGTGGGCTTGGCCGGCGTCGCCTTCGCAGGCGTTGCGGTGGCAGGCGTTGCCGTGGCAGCTGCCGGCTTCACGGCTGCAGGCTTGGCAGGTGCCGGCTTCGCCGGCGCTGCTGCTGGCTTGGTAGCTGTGGGCTCGGTTGCCACTGGCTTGGCGGGCGCTGAGACAACAGATGCGGACTCGACGGCCACAGGCTTGGCAGGCGCCGAAACAACGGGCGCCGGCTCGAGCGCCACTGGCTTGGCTGGCGCCGACTCAGCAGGGGCCGACTGAACGGGTGTGGACTCGACCGATGACGACTCGACTGGCGGCATGGCAGAGCGGGTCGCCGTGGTGCGCGCAGACGTAGAGACCGGTGCCTTCGCAGCCACCTCTTCGCGTTTGCGGCGCTGTTCGGCCTTGGCCTCGGCCTTCTTCTTGGTCGGGCCGATCACCATCACCATGTTGCGGCCATCCTGCTTCGGGGTGCTCTCAACGAACCCGAGGTCACCGATGTCCTCGGCGAGTCGCTGAAGCAGCCGGAACCCGAGCTCGGGGCGGGACTGCTCGCGACCGCGGAACATGATCGTCACCTTGACCTTGTCACCGGTCTTGAGGAACCGCTCGACATGGCCCTTCTTGGTGGCGTAGTCGTGCGGGTCGATCTTGGGCCGGAGCTTGATCTCCTTGATGACCGTGTTGACCTGGTTCTTGCGGGCTTCCCGCTCCTTGATGGCTTCCTGGTACTTGAACTTGCCAAAGTCCATGAGCTTGGCGACCGGCGGTTTCGCCATAGGGGCCACCTCGACGAGGTCGAGATCCGACTCGGCAGCCAGTCGCAGCGCATCTTCGACGCGCACGATGCCGACCTGTTCACCATTGGGCCCAACCAACCGCACTTCCGGGACGCGGATGCGGTCGTTGATACGAGGTTCGCTGATGTGGTTCTCCTCTGTTGTCCCGTCCAAGGGGGCAGTGTCGTCCATCAAAGGGTGACCACCGGCAGACAGGAAAAGCTCCCCGCCACCGAGCGCGAGGAGCTTTCAAGACGAGCAGCATCCAACCAACACCGCCAGCATGGCGGGCCGCGGACGCCCGTCATACCTTGCACGTCGGGAACGGCGCACGCATGTGCGACGCCCCAGCCGGGCGGACCTGGAACCCGGCGGCTAGCTGCAGCGAACTGCGAGCATGCCGACGCGGGTGGAAGCACTTGCTTTGGGCTTCTCTTGCACGCTGTGCCTTCTGGGCAACTTGGGAACAACCTGTGGACACAGCCGGTCAGTCAGCAAGAGTAACAGTGAGAGCGCCAAGACGCCGAATCCTGATCGGCCATGTCCCGGGGCCCAACCTCAACCTGGTCGCCCGGCGGGTAACGGTCAGTTTGGTGCTGAGAGCACGGGGGCTGCGCGCTCGAGGTAACGGCGACGCGAGATCGTGGCACCTGCTCCGGCCACGGCCACGACCAGCCCGACCACGGACACGCTGACGAACCCGCCGGGCCAGCCCCATCGGTCGATTGCGAGACCGGCGACCGGTGCCCCCAGCGCCGAACCCGCCGTCATGAACGACCCATGCCACCCCATGGCTGCCCCCATGGCGGTCTCGGGCACAACCCTGCTGACCTGGTCGACCGTTGCGGTGATCGTCGGCGCGCAGAGCAACCCGGCCACGAAAGCCAGAGCGGCGAACGGCCAGACGCTTGGCGCGAGGGCAATCGGAAGGGTTGTCAGGCTAAGGCCGCCCAGGAGCAGGAACGCCGGGATCGACCGGTGCAGGATGCCGTAGACGAGTCCTCCGATGACCGATCCGAGGCCCCAGATTGCCAGGACGGGGCCGAGCATAGAGATCTGCTGGAACTCCCGCAGAGCCGCGACGATCGCGATGTCAGAGCCCGAGAGGACGATCGTCGTGGCAGCGGCGGCGCCGCATACGGCCAGGAACCGCGCCCGGAACCACACGCGCAGTGGCGGGCTGACCGCCAGGTAGCCGGCCGCTTCGTCGGCACCCTCGTGATCCGGATGCAGGGCCGGGTCGACCAGCCAGAGGCCGGCTCCGGCAACGACCCCCAGCATCTCGATGCTGAACAGGACCCATGCTGTCGACCACAAGGTGGCGGCCCAGACCCCGATGAGCGGGCCGATCATGAAGGACAGCTCGACAGCAACCGAATCCAGAGCAAGGGCGGTACGCCGGTCACTCTCGGGGACGGCGGCGATCACCGCCAGCCGGATGACCGAGAAGATCGGGATGATGAAGAGGCCCGCGAGCGCAGCCAGCAGGAGCAAGGGGAGATAGGCGGCGAACGGCGCGATGGACCAGCAGACGGCCGTCACGACCAGGGAAGGCACAACCACTCGGCGCAGACCCTTGGAGTCTAGCAGCCTGCCGCGCCAAGGCCCACTGACGGCGATACAGATCGTCGCGGCGGCACTCACGAACCCGGCTTCGGCGTAGCTGCGATGCAGCGTCTGGACGACGTGCAAGGTGAGGATGACGCCACCGGCGAAGATCGGGATACGCACCAGGACCCCAAGAACCAGCGCCTGTCGGAGAGCGGGCACCGACAGCACGCGACGGTAAGGGTCTAGCGGCATACCCCTGAGGTTGTCACAGCACCTCGACTCTTGGCCAAGGGGTTCTCCTGCGAAACACGAACCCAGACACTTCGCCGAGATCATGGAACCCGCCCGCTAACCCGCCGCTGCGCCCGTTGACGCGGACGGGGAGGACCTCAGGTCTGCCGGATGGCGAACGTGAGTCCGTCGATACGTGCCCGCGCCTCACCGTCCGTGGCGATCCGCTCCCCGATTCGGGTCGCCAACGCCTGGACCTGAGCTGCGTCAAGTCCCGGGCGCAGGCTCAAGACGACCTTGAGGATGCCGGCTCCGGCGGGGTCGCCCTCTTCCCCGAGGCATCCGGTCACATCGGCTTCACCGGCAGTTGCCCGGGTGAGGGTCTGCGCCACAAAGGGGTCGGCATGCGCCGGGAACCACTCACGCTGCTGGGCCAGGGCCCACACCATGCTGGGTCTCAACACCTGTGAGTGCTCCGAACCGACGTCGAGCAGCAGGACGTCACAGCGTTCGGCCACCGCCGCCTGGGCTGCCCTGGCACTGGTGACCGGCGAGGGCCGAGCAGCGGGATCCCAGGCCTGCAGAGCCGTCACGCTGGTGAATACCGGAAGGGCACGTTGCCCGTCCGGCGACGTCAGGATCACCACGGCCATGTCGGCTGACCTCGCCGGCGGCGCAGCCAGGTTGGCTGAGCTCGCCAGCTCCAGGTCGGCATCTTCCGCCTCCGCCGCCTCGTATGCGTCGCAGGCCGCCGGCGTAGCCACGACAGGGACGAGCAAACGTGCACCCGTGATGGCTGCAAACAACGCGACCTCGGCCCATCCGTCCTTCAGTGCTGCCTCCAGCTCCGGATCAGCCTCGCCGGTGTCGTCATCAAAGCCTGTCCCGGACAGCACCCGCCCGCTATGAGGGGATTCGGCTGCGAGCGCAGATTCGAGCGGGGCCCTCACAGGCGGCTCTGGTTCAAGCACGACGTCGGGTCGGGGGCTCAAAGGGCTTGGCCGAGCCGACCCGGGCCTCGCATTCAACTTCAACGAGCATCTGCTCATCGAGCAGGCCGGCGACCAGAACCATGGTGGCTGCCGGTCGCACGGCGGCGAAGCGCTCACCGTGAACCTTGCCCACGGCGGTGCAGTCGGCTCTGTTGACCACGTACACGCGAGTCCGGATGACATCACCTGGCGTGCCCCCCAGGGCGGCAATGGCACCAAGAACATTGTCCAGGGCCACGCCCATCTGCGCGGAGGCGTCTCCAGGGTGCTGAAGGGTGCCGTTCACGACCGACGTACATCCCGAGACGGCGATGTGGTCGCCGGTGCGGATCGCTCGCGAGTACCCGAACTCGTCCTCCCATGGACCACCACTCGAGTGATGCCACCGTTGCGGCGAGGCGTTGGTCATGGCCGACCTGCTACGTCGAGGGCTTCCGAGAGAGTGAAGGCGTGCCTGTACAGAGCCGATCCGACGATGGCACCTTCCACCCCAGCCGCCACCAGGCCACGAATCGCCTCGAGGTCGGCAAGTGTCGACACCCCGCCAGAGGCAACCACGGGCCGGTCCGTGCGCTCACACACCTTCTGCAACAGCTCCAGGTTCGGACCTTTGAGCATGCCGTCCTTGAAGACGTCGGTCACCACGTACCGCGCGCAGCCCTCACGGTCAAGGCGCTCGAGGGTCTCCCAGAGGTCCCCGCCCTCCTGGGTCCAGCCTCGAGCCGCCAGCGTTGTGCCGCGGACATCCAGACCGATGGCAACGCGGTCGCCGTACTGGGCGATGGCTTGGGCGGTCCACTCGGGGTTCTCCAGTGCAGCTGTGCCGAGGTTGACCCGACGAGCCCCGGACGACAACGCGGCCTCGAGGCTCTCGGCGTCCCGGATTCCGCCTGACACCTCGACCGAGATGTCCAGGCGACCCACGATGCCGGCGAGCAGCTCACGGTTGGAACCACGTCCGAAGGCAGCGTCGAGATCCACCAGGTGGATCCACTCGGCTCCCTGCTCCTGCCATGCCAGCGCCGCTGCCCATGGGTCACCGAACTGTCCGCCGGTGTCGGCTACGCCCTGGACGAGCTGGACCGCCTGTCCCCCAGCGACATCCACAGCCGGCAGGAGCAAGAGCCGTTGCTCGTGGGCTTCCGCTCGGGTGGGCGGGGTGACGACTGCGAACTCCCTGGCGGTCACAACGTCGCCACCCAGTTCTCGAGCAGACGGGCCCCGGCGTCGCCGGACTTCTCGGGGTGGAACTGGGTCGCCACCAGGGGCCCGTTCTCGACGGCTGCCACGAACGGCGCCCCGTGCTCGGACCAGCTCACCTTGGGTGTCATGACGGCCATACTTCCTTCCGGTTTCAGCTTCCAGCTCAGTGCCGCGTAGGAGTGAACGAAATAGAACCGCTCGTGCTCGACCCCGGAAAAGAGCCGAGAGCCATGACCGGTGTTCACCGTGGACCATCCCATGTGTGGAACGATCGCGGCCGGCAGGCGCTCGACGACTCCCGGCCACTGAGAAAGACCATGTTCCACGTCACCCACACTGGGTTCGGCTGATCCATCGAACAATACCTGCATCCCCACACAAACCCCCATCACCGGTCGCCCGCCCGAGAGCCGGACATCGATCAGGCGGGGGCCGTCCACCGCCCTGAGCCCGCGCATGCAGGCATGAAAATTGCCCACACCAGGCACGAAGAGACCATCGGCGTTCTGGACGACGCGATGGTCAGCGCTCAGCTCGACGCTCGCGCCGACGCGCTCAAGCATCCGAACCGCCGACCGAACGTTGCCGCTGCCGTAGTCCAGCACCACCACCCGCGCGGTCATCTAGCCTCCTCAAGCTCGGCCCGGTGCAACGCCTGGTCATGGATAGCCCTCTCGAACCTTGCGACCTGCCGCTGGGAAGGCTCGACCCGGGTCGCCCCCTCAGACGGGTCCCGCGCACCCGCGAGCAGATCGGACCCGGGCAGGGACAGGATCGTCATGAGCTCAGCCAGCACGCCTTGGGCATCTCCACGCCCGTCCACAAGAACATCAAGCACGCCGCGGCGAGCCGCTTCTCCGTGCACGCCGGCTGCGGCAGTCAGATCTGCGGGGCGTCCGGCGGCCAGGTGCCGTGGCCGCACCACCCCTTGCCCGGGAGACCAGACCAACCACCGCTGGATGGTCCGCCATCCGGGGGCCTGGACAGTGACCACAGCGTTCCCGTCGACGACGAAAAGGCCGATGGCCGGGCGCAGACGGGAGGCCGCTGCCCGCCCGGCAAGCACTTTGAGGCTGTCGTCATACGGTGGAAGTGCCTTTGATGGCCCCGCGCCCAGCACTGCGGTCCAACCGTCAAGTGGCACGACATGAACGGGCACCAGACCGCGCCTGGCCCAGGTCGCGACGGCGTCCCGCTCGCCTCTCAGGAGCAGCATTCCCCGCCCGGGCCGGGCGAAGTGCCGCGGCACAGTCACGAGATTAGAGACTGCCCTTCGCGCTCGGGATGCCAGTGACACGCGGGTCCGGTGCGACCGCAGCACGAAGAGCCCGCGCCACCGCCTTGAACTGCGCCTCGACGATGTGGTGGGGGTCGCGTCCGGACAGGACCCGCACGTGCAGGGCGATGCCTGCGTGCAGGGCGAAGCTCTCCAGGACGTGTCGGGTCAACGACCCGACATAGTTGTGCCCGATCATCACGTAGGCCTGACCCTCGGGCTCGCCGGTGTGGACAACGTAGGGACGGCCGGCCACGTCAACCACCGCCTGGACCAGCGCTTCGTCCAACGGTACCGTCGCATCGCCGAACCGGGAGATGCCGCGCTTGTCACCCAGTGCCTCCCTGAAGGCGTCCCCGAGCACGATCGCGACGTCCTCAACGGTGTGATGGGCGTCGACGTCCACATCTCCGGTTGCCTGGACGCGAAGGTCGATCAGCGAGTGCCTGGCCAGGCTGGCCAGCATGTGGTCGTAGAAGCGCA
>JBDTYK010000143.1:0-6856 GCA_040005715.1 Actinomycetota bacterium
GCAAGAGGTCACTGATGGAAGCCACTGCAACCCCCCGGTCACCGAGGCGATAGAGCGCAGCCGATTGGTCCGACATACCTGCCCTTCCGGGTGCAGCCGCCAGCGGTGACGGCAAAGGAGGAGCCTAATGGCAGGAACTGGCGGGGCGCAGCCCCCAAATGAGGGAGCGCACGCCAGCTGGTGGTCAGGCTGGGTCAGGCGAGATAGTCGGACAGCTCGCGGAGCAGCTTGGGCTTGGGCAGTGCCCCGACGAGGGTCTTGACGACCTTCCCCTGGACATAGACATTCATCGTCGGAATGCCGGTAATGCCATACCGCGACGTGATCTGGGGGTTGTCATCGGTGTTCAGCTTGACCACCGACACCTTGCCGGCATGCTCGATGGCCAGCTCCTCCAGAATGGGAGCCACCGCCTTGCACGGGCCGCACCAGGGCGCCCAGAAGTCGACGATGACGGGGACGTCGCTCATCAGGACGTCGGCGTCGAACGTCGCGTCAGTGGTCTCCTTGGTAGCTCCCACGGCGGGGGCTCCTTCCTTCGGTTGTCTACTGAATATTACGTGCTGAAAGTGAATGTCGGGCGGCTTCCGACGACGATGCGCCACGCTGGCACGGCCGATGCCGGAAGGTAGTGGCGGTTCAGCTCACCACGGCCGCACCACGGGCCATCTCGGTGTCGCTGACACGACCCGCCCCGCCGTCGTCGTTGATGTCTTCGAGGTAACGCTCGGCGTCCAGCGCCGCGGCACAACCGGACCCAGCCGCGGTGACGGCCTGCCGGTAGGTGTGGTCAACCAGGTCGCCGGCGGCAAAGACTCCTGGGAGATTGGTCGCCGTGGTCCGGCCCACCACCTGCACATAGCCCCCGGCATCCAGATCGACAACGTCCCGGATCAGCTCGTTGCGCGGGTCGTGGCCGATAGCCACGAAGACGCCGGTGACCGGGAGCAGCCGGGTTGCGCCGGTGACCGTGTCTGCCAGGGTCACTCCGGTGACCTTGTCCGTGCCATGGATCGCCGTGACCGCACTGTTCCACGCAAAGGAGATCTTCGGGTTGGCCGACGCCCGATCAGCCATGATCTTGGACGCGCGCAGCTGGTCGCGGCGGTGCACCAACGTCACCGAGGAGGCGAACTTGGTCAAGAATGTGGCCTCCTCGACCGCCGAGTCCCCACCGCCGACGACCACGATGTCCTGGTCGCGGAAGAAGAACCCGTCGCAGGTCGCACACATCGAGACCCCACGCCCCGCCAGCCGGTTCTCGTCGGGAAGGCCCAGCTGCTTGTATGCCGACCCCATCGCCAGGATCACACTCCGCGCCAGCCAGGTCCGGCCCTCACCATCGGTGACGGACTTGACCGGGCCCTCCAGCGACACCTCGACCACGTCATCGCGGATCATCTCGGCGCCGAAGCGCTCGGCCTGGGCGCGCATCGCGTCCATCAGGTCCGGCCCCATGATCCCTTCCGGGAAACCCGGATAGTTCTCCACCTCGGTGGTCGTCATCAACGCACCACCCGCGGTGACCGAACCCTCAAGGACCACCGGGCGAAGATTCGCCCGCGCCGCGTATACGGCAGCGGTGTAGCCGGCCGGACCAGAGCCGATGATGATGACCTCGCGGACTTCGTTACTCACGTTTGACCTGACCCCTTGGTGTCGGACGGTTGCTTCACTGTTCTCAACCGATCCTACGACTCGGCTGTTCCACGGTGGCGCGCGCGGCTCGGGGGCCCGGATCCAGCCGCGTCCGACGTCAGGGCAGTGGGGTGGCGGGGTGGAGCACAGCTGCGTCGGTCAGTGAACACTCCCGACCCAGGGCGTAGGCGATCTGGCCCTTACTGGTTCTCGCAACGATGATCACCGCTGGCTGGCCCTCGTAGAACGCGACATCGGCCCAGACTGTTGTGGCGTCCACCACCCCGACCGCTTGCAGACAGGCAGTGAGCCCCGCTGAGGTCTCGACGCGTCCGCCGAGGGACTTGGCAGCCTCCGGCTGGCTGAATGCGGCGCTGTCGAGCCCCCTGGCCTGAGCCGCAAAGTCAGCACTTTTGTATCGTGTCCCTGACGTGCGGATCTGGATGAGTGCCGGCGCGGAGGCGACACCAGGCACGGCCCGGTCAGTGCCGGGCTGCTGTGCCTTGGCGCCGGCCCCTTGCTGGCCCGTTGAATCTGCGGCGGCAAAGCTGGTGGTCGAGCCTGCACCCGTCTGGTTGGTCTTGAGGAGGCTGGTTCCGACGACCGCCACCAGGACGACGGCCGCTGCGCCCGCCAACGCGAACAGCACCCGGCCAGTGCGACGTCGTCTTGTAGCGACCAGGGGAGTAGCGAGATCGCCTGAGAAACGGGCGGCACGCTGGGACTGCTCGGCGTTCAGACTCATGGTGATCCGCTGCACCAGGTAGGAGGGCATCGGGTCCGGCTCGGGCAGCCCCGAGAGCAGCTCGTGAACACCGGTGGGGTCGTCCTCCGGAGAGGATGTCGAGTCCCGGGGGACATTGGGCTTGCTCACGCTGTTCACCTCGATGCTGGCTGCGAGACTGCGGTGGAATCGATGCTGTCGTTGGTGGGTGCTGTCGCTGGTGGGTGCTGCCTTGGTGGGTGCTGCCTTGGTGGATCGGGGATGTGCGGGTGTCATTGGCGGACATGGCATCTGCAGGCATCGTGCCCCACCGGGGTATGACGTCAGGGAGAAGCCATTGGTTCCTTCCGGGAGGGACCGACGCTCTTGTCCTGGGGTGTTGCCAGCCCAAGCAACAGCGCCATCGCGGCTCTCCCGCGAGAGCACCGGGACTTGATCGTGCCTTCGGCGACGTCCAGCACGGCGGCTGCCTCGGCTGTGCTGAGACCGTGCATGTCGACCAGGATCAGGGACATCCGCTGGCCTTCGGGCAGCTGTTCGAGGGCCGCCTGGATATCGAGCCGGACGTCGACGCTGTGCTGATGGTCGTGGGGGTCCGCCAGCGCGCTGAGGTCGGCGTCAGGCAGGATCGCGACCGGCTTGACCCGTCGCAGCCGGTCCAGGCAGGAGTTGACGACGATCCGGTGCAGCCAGGTTGTGACGGCGGCCTCCCCCCGGAAGGAGTCGGCGCGTCGAAAGGCGGCGATGAAGGCCTCCTGCACGGCGTCGGCGGCCATCTCCGGGTCGCGGGTGATCCGTAACGCGACGGCCCACATGCGGTCCCGGTGCCTGCGGAACAGCTCGCCGAAAGCATCGGGGTCGCCGGCGCAGTGCGCCGAGAGCAGCTCGCGGTCGGTGAGGTCCAGCAGGTCGTCGAGGCGTGACATCAGGGCGCACTCAGCTGAGCGCGATCTCCGAGATCGAGGCCCGGAACCGGCCGCCGTCAGGCGCCAGCTTGGTGAACCAGATGATCACGTACTGGGTCTTGGGCATCACGGTGGTTGCCCTGATCTGAATCCGGCCTGAGGCATCGCTGGCGGTGCCGATCACCGTGGCTCCATCGATACTGCCCTCGGTCGCGGCATAGATGGTGAGGTCGACGGGCCCTTTGGCCAGGTCGATGGTGACCTGGCTGACCGAGGTCGGCGCTCCGAGGTCCAGGCGCATGCCAAGGCCCTTCTTGCCCAGGCCGCCGAAGTTGACCGAGCCGTATCCCTCGGAGGACCAGGCGGTGGCGAGGTTTCCGTCGTAGACCCGTGCTGCCTGGAGGTTGTTCTCATGTCCATCACCCTCGGGGTCGAAACCTGTGGCGGAGAGGATGGCAATGGGCTCTCCGACCAGCGACGTCGTCGGCTGCACTGTCGGCGTCCCGGTCGCCGACGGGGCGCCCGCGCCTGCCGTCACCTTGGGTGCGACGACCGGGCCAAGACTGCTGCCAAGCCCGCGTGTCCCGAAGTAGGCGACGACCAGGGCCAGCACCACGAACGCCGCAACGATCACCACGACGACCTTGGACTGGTCACGGCTGGGCTCCTGGGCGCTCCAGGCGGGAAGCATCGGCAGCGGCGGCTCGGCCTCCTCTGTCCCTGAGGACAGCGCCTCCAGCAGGGTCATTCGCCCGCCGAGGCTGGTATCCGACGGCCGGCTCGCGCCGCCCGAGACGCTGACGCCACCGATCGCGGCCTTGTCGGCAGCAGCCCTTGCGAAGGTGCCGACCTTGCCCGCCACGACGGCCGCTACGGCGCTCGCCTCGGCCACCACGGCATCGACCGCTTTGGTCGCGGCAGCGCCAGCGGCCGCGACCCTCTCGCCCGCGCTCGGGTCGTCCCCGGTCGTCGCGCTCTCAGCCATCGGCACGGCCTGGTCGGACCAGGTGGCGGGGGCAGGCGTGTTGGCTACCGACGTGGCGAGGTCACGCTCGAAGAGGTCGTCGAGGGAGATGGCAACGGTTGGTTCTACCTCGAGGCGGTGAACCTGTCCGCGCGGCCAGGGGGCGATCTGACGGGCGAAGTCGCCGGGGCTCAACGGACCGGTGTCCTCGTTGAGCGTCATCCGGCACAGGGCATCCAGATCTGCCGGAACGCCGGCGGCGATCTCCGATGGCGCCGCCACGCCGCCGACAACCCGGGGGGCCGGCTCGATACCCGGGACCTGCTCAATGAGCGGCCAGCGACCGGTCAGAGCCGCGTATGACAGCGCGACCACGCCGATCGCGTCCAGCCTCGATGCTGCCGCCGCGTCCGGCTCATGCGCGTCGTCGATCGCCGCGGCCACGGCCACACCGCTGAGCTTGATGGCACCCTCTGGGGTGCGCAGGACAAGATGGGGAGTCAGGCGCAGATGGTGCAGGCCACGTTGCCTTGCAGTCTCGAGGCCGCTGGCGACCTCACCGACGATGCGGCGGGCCTCTTCGGCTGGCAGCGGACCTCGAAGAAGGATGGTGGTCAGGGACAGCGCACCCTCCATCCCCTCCTCCACGAAGTACGAGTTGCCGTCCTGGCTGCCGACATCCAGGATCTGAACAAGCCGGGCGTCCTCAACTCCCGCCGCCCGCCGGGCGGCGTCCAGGATGCCTGCCCGGTTGGGGTGCTCAGCGTCCACGACGGTCAGTGCGACGGTGCGAGCGAGCGTGGTGTCGTGCGCTGACCAGCACTCGATGTCACGACCCGGAGTCAGGCGACGGCGCAGGAAGTAGCGACCTCCGAGGATCGTTCCTGGGCCTACTCCTTGCACCCTGGCTCCTTCATCTCTGCCCACCAGCAATTTGTTCCGTACCCATATCTGCTCCACACAGCCGACTCGGCGTGCGGGTCCCTATCCTAAGGCGCCCTCATCGTCCGGGAAGGACTCGGCGCACCCGCTCCAGCACCGGCGAGACCAGGTCGTCGATCTCGCGAACGCGCAGCTTTCGAGCCACCATGACGTAGATGGCCGCGAACACCAGAGCACCGGCCACAAGTGCGACAACGTTGTGGAGCCTCCCGTCAACAACCCGCCCCAGGCCAATCTGCACGATGATGGCGGCGGCACCGGCGACCAGCGACGCGATGCCGAGACGGACATAGGTGCGGGTCACGGCACCCAGAGGCAGGCCTTCGAGTCGACGCCGGGCAAGGACCAGGCCGACAGCCATGCCAGCCAGGTTGCTGAGAGCCTGGCCGGCGCCCACCCCTACGACGATCCAGCGCAGGGGGAGCAAGAGGCTGGCCAGGTTTGCCAGGGTCGCGATGACGGTGACCACAACAGTGAGCTTGAAAGGGGTTCTGGCGTCCTCGAAGGCATAGAACGTCCGTTGAAGCAGGAACAGGATCCCGAACGGCACCAGCCCGATCATCATCGCCATCATGACCGTGGCTATGCCCCGGGTCTCAGCCGCGCTGTTGCCGAAGAACAGGGTCGCTGTCGCGGCGAAGCCGACGGCGAATGCGCCTACCGTGGCCGGGACCGTGGCAACGGCCGTCAGTCGCATGCCTCTGTCGACGTCCCTTCGGACCTCGTCGAGATTTCCTGCCCCGGCGGCCCTGGACATCCGGGTGAACAGAGCGGTGACCAGCGAGACGGTCACCAGTGAGTGCGGGAGCATGAAGATCAAGAAGGCGTTGCTGTAGGAGATCTTGCCCGGAACCTTGAGGCCTGCGAGGGTCCCGGCCTGGCCGGCATACGTGGTGACCCGGGAGGTGATGATGAAACCGACCGTCGAGACGCCGAGCGCGGCGAAGGCCCACAGGGCAACGGTGGACGCGGTACGCAGGCCAACTCCGCGAAAGCCCCACCGTGGGGTGTACCGGAACCCGGATCGCCAAAGAGGCACGACCAGGACCAGCGCCTGGGCCACGATTCCAGCGGTGGCGCTACCGGCCAGCACCCAGATCATGGGAGAGGTCCAGCTGCCGGGCTCGGCCTGTCGCGGGTAGGCCACCAGGAAGAAAGCCATGCCGCCGATGGCCACGATGTTGGCGAGGACAGGGGCCCACATGTATGCCGCGAAGTGGTCGCGGGCGTTGAGCACGTTGCCCAGGAGGGTGTAGAGCCCATAGAAGAAGATCTGCGGCATACAGACGAACGCGAAGGCAATACTCAGGGATCGGGTATCCACGGCCCAGTTCGACGCGCTGTAGAGCCGGACCAGCAGCCCCGCGCCGAGTGTGAAGACGACCGTGACCACGGCGAGCGCGGTGATCGAGATGGTGAGCAACCGGTCGACGAACTCGCGCCCGCCATCGGCATGGCTTGCCGCGCGGGTGATCTGGGGGACCAGGACCGCGTTGATCACGCCACCGGCGAGCAGGAGATAGACAATGTTGGGCAGGGTGTTGGCGACGTCCCAGGCATCACCGGCCCCCAACGCCCCCACGACCGCCAGCACCATCGAGGCTCGCACCACGCCCAGGATCCGTGAGGCGATGACACCAGATGCCATGCCGGCGGTGGAGCGCGCCAACGAGTCACCGTTGG
>JBDTYK010000144.1:0-6704 GCA_040005715.1 Actinomycetota bacterium
AGTGCTACGAGGGGATCGATGCCAGCCAGGCGTTGTACGACTGGGACTTCCCGCGTCAGATCCTGCACCTGCGGGCGGTCGAGGCCACCGGATCGACCACCAGCGCATCGGACACCGATGCTCTGGAAGCCTCGCTCTTTGCCGACCGGTTCCTGCTGGACCGACCCATCCTTCGAGCCTTGCGCGAGCAGCACGCGGTACTACTCATCGACGAGATCGACCGTGCGGACGACGAGTTCGAGGCGTTCCTGCTCGAGGTGCTCTCCACGAACCAGGTCACCATCCCGGAGTACGGCGTAGTACGCGCTGACAAGCCGCCAGTGGTCGTCCTGACCTCAAACCGCACCCGTGAGCTACATGACGCACTCAAGCGAAGGTGCCTCTATCACTGGATCGACCACCCCGGCCTGGCACGCGAGGTCGAGATCGTGCGCAGTCGGCTGCCGGAGGTCTCTGAACGCCTGGCTGAACAGGTGACCCGGGCGGTGCAGAAGATGCGCGCCTCCGGTGACCTGCTCAAGCCTCCGGGCGTGGCCGAGACCCTCGACTGGGCGCGGGCGCTTCACCAGCTGGGACGGGACTACCTCGATCTCGAGACCGCCAGTGCCACACTGGGAGCGGTGCTGAAGTATCGGGAGGACGTCAAGCGTGTGCGCGACACCCTGGACCTGATCCTGGCCAAATGAGCACGGGGAAGAGCGCGTTCGCTGAGGCCGCCGATCAGGCGCCCGACGAGATGCTGGTCGCGTTCAGCCGCGCGGTACGGCATAGCGGAGTCCCGGTGACTGCGGACCGAACTCATCTCTTCCTGCGCGCCACCTCGCTTGCTGACGCAGGCGACCGCAGGGGGGTGTTCTGGGCGGGTCGCTGCACGCTCTGCTCCTCAACCGAGGACCTCGAACGATATGACGCGGTCTTTGGCGCCTGGTTCGCAGGCGATGGTCCACTTCGTCCATCCGGTGAGCCATCAACGCAACCGGTTCTGCGGGCATCGTTGGATCCCGAGGGGGCGGGCGACGGCCAGGGCGAGGACCAGGTGGCGACAGCCCTCGCGAGTGCAACCGAGGTGCTGCGCCATCGCGATATCGCGCAGTTGTCGGCGGCCGAACGTCATTCGCTGGCAACGTTGTTCGCTGGGCTGCGAGTAGATCCTCCGCGTCGGCGCAGTCCGCGCCGACTCCATTCCCGTCGTGGCGAGATCGACCCGAGACGGACTCTGCGCGAACAGCTGAAACGCGCTGGGGAGCCCGGCCCGTTGAGCCGTCGTCGTCCCCGGACCCGGCCTCGACGGCTGGTGCTCCTGGTGGACGTCTCCGGGTCGATGGAGCCGTATGCGGACTCGCTGCTGCGGCTGGGCCACCGGATGTCTCACGCGGTGCCGGGTCGCGTCGAGGTCTTCACCATCGGCACGCGTCTGACCAGAGTGACGACTGCCCTCTCCCTTCGTGATCCAGAGCAGGCGCTCGAGGCTGCCGGCCGGTGCGTGCCTGACTGGTCGGGAGGGACCAGGCTGGGAGAGGCGATCCGAGCCTTCAACGGGCGCTGGGGGCAGCGCGGTATGGCGCGTGGCTCGGTGGTCATCATCGCCTCCGACGGTTGGGAACGCGGCGATCTGCGGCTGCTCGGCGAGCAGGTCGCCCGCCTGCAACGGCTGGCCCACGCCGTCGTGTGGATGAACCCCCATCGCGGCAAGGAGGGATACCAGCCGGTCCAGGGCGGTATCGCCGCGGTGCTGCCGCACGTTGACCAGCTGGTGGCCGGGCACTCGCTCGCCTCCTTCGCGGAACTGTTGAAAGTGGTGGCACATGCGTGAGGTTCTGCCCGAGCTGATGGCCTGGTGGCGCGAAGGCAGCACGATTGGTGTGGGCACAGTAGTCGGGACTTGGCGTTCGGCCCCACGCCCGGCTGGTGCGTCCATGCTGGTCGGACCGGACAAGAGTGCCGTCGGTTCGGTCTCCGGAGGCTGCGTCGAGGGCGCGGTCTATGAGCTGGCCGAGCAGGTCATCGCCGACGGGCAACCCGTGCTCCAGCGCTACGGCGTCAGCGATGAGGATGCCTTCGCCGTTGGCCTGACCTGCGGCGGCATCCTGGACGTCTTCGTGGAGAAGGTGTCTCAGGAGACCTTTCCGGAGCTGGGCTCGGTGGCCGCGGACATCGAAGCCGGACGCCCCGTAGCGGTGGTGACCGTGGTCGAGCACCCGGACACGGGTTGGCTGGGCAGACGACTGGTCGTGCGGCCCGAAGGGGTCGACGTACCGCTTGAGGGAGACCTGGGGTCCGACCGGGCCCAGGCTGCCATCGTCGATGACGCACGCGGGCTGCTGGCCAGCGGCCGCGGTGACCTGCTCACCTATGGTCCGGACGGCCAGCGCAGGGGGGAGGGGATGCGTGTCTTCTGCGCTGCCTACGCGCCCCGGCCACGGATGCTCGTCTTCGGTGCGATCGACTTCGCCGCAGCTGTGGCCCACCTGGGGTCGTTCCTCGGGTACCACGTGACCGTTTGCGATGCTCGACCGGTCTTTGCGACGGTCTCGCGGTTCCCGGACGCCCATGAGGTTGTCGTGGCGTGGCCGCACCGCTACCTGAGCGAACAGGAGGCGGCGGGCGCAGTCGACGGGCGCACCGTCATCTGTGTGCTCACCCATGACCCCAAGTTCGACGTGCCGCTCCTTGAGGTCGCGCTGCGGCTGCCACGAGCGGCCTATATCGGGGCGATGGGGTCACGCGGGACCCATGCCCACCTGATGGGGCGACTGCGCGCTGCGGGGCTCTCCGAAGAGGAGCTGGCCCACCTGTCCAGCCCGATCGGGCTCGACCTTGGCGCGCGGACTCCCGAGGAGACAGCGGTCTCCATCGCTGCGGAGATCATCGCCCTGCGTTGGGGCGGTAGCGGCGGACGTCTGGCCGGGATGGATGGCCGTATCCACCACGAGCGGCCCGTGGTCGAGCAGCCCGTGGTCGAGCAGCACCCTTCGTTGTGAGCTCGGCTGGGGCGCAGGTCCTTTGCTGATCCAGTGTTGGGCAGTTCGACGGCACCCCGAACGTTCCGTCGCCTAGTCTGGGCGCATGCCGCTCGAATATCAGATCGCTGAACGCGCGCTGGGCAACGGACTGCGCGTCATCGTGAGCGAGGACCACAGTGTCCCCGTCGTCACCGTGAACCTCTGGGTCAACGTAGGCTCACGGCACGAGGTTCAGGGACGCACCGGTTTTGCGCACCTCTTTGAGCACCTGATGTTCCAGGGTTCGCGCAATGTGGCCTCGGGCGAGCACTTCTCAGCGCTGATGGGGGCCGGGGGGCGGCTCAACGCCACAACCTGGTTCGATCGCACCAACTACTTCGAGACGGTGCCCCGGGGGGCGATGGACCTGGCGCTGTGGATGGAGGCTGACCGGCACGGCCACCTTCTTGACGCGGTCAACCAGGAGAATCTGGACAACCAGCGCGACGTGGTCAAGGAGGAGAAGCGGCAGAGCTACGACAACGTGCCGTATGGCAACGCGCTGATCGACATCTACGCGGCAATCTTCCCTGCGGATCACCCGTACCACCACGCGACCATCGGGTCCATGGAGGATCTGGACGCCGCCAGCGTGCAGGACGTGCACGATTTCTTCAGTCGCTACTACGGGCCCAACAACACCGTTCTCACGCTGGTCGGGGATCTCACGCCCGACGAGGGGTTCGACGCAGCCGAGAGATACTTCGGCCCGCTGCCGGCCTCCGCAGCCGCATCACGGGCGCCGGTCACTGCCCTGGGCCCGCTCACCGAACCGGTTCGTGACGAGCACGTCGAGGATGTCCCCTCCGACCGCCTTCACGTGGCCTTCCGCCTGCCGGTCGACGACACCCCGGAGTTCTTCGCGTGTTCGCTGGCAATGGACATCATTGGTGGTCTGGCAACCTCGAGGCTCTACCAGCGACTGGTCCGACGCGAGGAGGTTGCGAACGGGGTCTCTGCGCATGCGATGGGTTTGGTGGACGGGGTTTCACTGGGGTTCATCGGGATTGACGTCGCCGACGGATGCAGCGCTGAGGATGTCGAGGTGGCTACCTGCGAGGAGCTGGTCCGGTTCGCGGCCGAGGGACCGAACCCCGTGGAGATGGAGTCCTCCCTCGCCCAGACTGAACGCGGCTGGCTGTCATCCCTGGCCAGCCAGGAGGAGCGTGCGGACCACATCTGTCACCACGCGACCCTGCAGGGAGACTCCGGGTACGTCAATACCTTCCTCGACCGTCTCGGCGAGGTGACCGCCTCTGATGTGCAGCGGGCCGCCGCCAAATGGCTCCGGCCGGAGTCGCGCGCCGTCGTGGCCTACCTCAAGCGGAAGCGAGATGCCCAGTGACCGAGCGTCAGAGCGTGATCGAACGCCCCTCGGTGAGCCCGCCGGGGCCGTGGTCGTTCCCTTCAGCACAACGTGCGGGACTTCCCAACGGGCTGGCAGTGGTCAGCTATGACATCCCGGGTCAGTACGTGATCTCCTTGCGACTCGCGGTGCCGATGCCGCTTGACCGCGAACCGCGTGAGCGCGAGGGCATTGCCACCATCATGGCGCGGACCCTGGATGAGGGAACAGCACGCCATACGGCTGAAGAGTTCGCAGAACTGCTGGAACGTAAGGGAATTGCGCTCGGGGCTGGGGTCAGCGAGTCGGGTCTGGTCGTCGATGTCGACGTGCCGAAGCGAAATCTGGATGCGGCTCTGGATCTGCTGAGCCAGGCTGTGCGCGAGCCCATCTTCCCCGCGAATGAGGTCTCGCGCCACGTCAAGATCAGGCTGGCTGAGATTGAGCATGAGCGTGCCCTGCCCGGTCAACGTGCCGCATTGGAGTTCATCTCGACGTATTTCGAACCTGCCGAGCGAGCGTCACGTCCCAGCGCCGGGACCAAGGGGACCATCTCGACGATCAAGTCTGAGGATCTGGCCGCGTTCCACACCGCCAATGTCTTGCCCTCTGGCGCCACGTTGGTGGTCTCGGGGGATCTGAGTGATCTGGACGTGGTCGCCGAGGTTGAACGAGCTCTTGGGCCCTGGGCAGGAACTGCGCTCGAGCCGGGGGAGGCAACAGAGGCAGCCAGGGCGGCTGACGCCGCGCGAATCGTGTTCCTGGACCGTCCGGGCTCTGTTCAGACCGAGTTCTATGTCGGCTGTCCCGGACCGGATCGGCGCGTGGAAGGTGGCTGGGCGGCATACCAGGTCTTGGGTTTTGTCGTCGGCGGTTCGCCAAACGCCAGGATCGACGCGGTGCTTCGCGAGGACAAGGGATTCACGTATGGGATCCGATCCGGTTTTCGCCCACGTCGACATGGCGGCGTGTTCCTGACCAGCGGTTCGGTCCGCGCGGACTCCACCAGCGAGGCGCTGGGCCTGCTGCTGGAGATCCTGGACCAGGCCCGAGAAGGCTTCAACGAGACCGAGACCCAGACGGGCGTCGACTTCATCGGCAAGACGGCACCAGGTCGTTATGCCACCGCGGACACCGTCGCTGACGAGGCAGCGGGACTTTCCCTCGAGGGACTGACCACCGAGTTCACGACCGAAAGCCTGCGCGCGCTCGAGGAGGTCAATGCTGAGGTCCTCACGAAGGCTTACGGGCGCTACGTCACCGGCGAGTGGACCGTGATCGTCGTGGGCGATGCCAGCCTGTACGCCGAGGGCGTGCGCGCGCTTGGCCGCGGCGAGGTCGTGATCCTCCCGGCCTGAGCTCCTGGTCCGGGCCAGGGACGAGCGGCCGACTTTCCCTAAAGCCCTGGCGTTCGGCTGAGCTGGCTTTTTGCCAACGGGGTCAACCGAGCCGGGCGAGCACTTCGTCGTGCAGCAACCCGTTCGTCGCGACCGCGTTGCCACCCCAGGGGCCAGGGGTCCCGTCGAGCGAGGTGAATCGGCCACCGGCTTCATTGACGATCGGCACGAGAGCGGCCATGTCGTAGACCTGCAGATCCGGCTCGGTGGCAATGTCAACGGCGCCCTCGGCTACCAGCATGTAGGACCAGAAGTCCCCGTAGCCGCGGGTCCGCCAGCAGTCGTCGGCCAGGGCCAGGAACGCCTGGTAGCGGTCATGCTGCTTCCATCCGCCCAGGCTGGAGTAGGACAGCGAGGCGTCCGAGATCTGTGAGACCTTGGAGACTCCAATGCGTTTCGCGCTCGAAAGACTGCGGCCGCTCCAAGCACCCGAACCGTTGGCCGCCCACCATCGCCGGCCCAGCGCCGGTGCTGCAACAAGGCCAAGAACAGGCTGGCCGTCATCGACCAGCGCGATCAGGGTGGCCCATACGGGCACGCCTCGTACGAAGCTGTGCGTTCCGTCGATGGGGTCGATAACCCAGCGTCGCGGACCACGACCCGTGGTCTCGAACTCCTCACCCTCAACTGCGTCACGCGGACGGGTCCGCCCCAGCTGATGACGGATCACCTCTTCGGTCTCGCGGTCGGCATCGCTGACCAGGGTGAGATCGGGCTTGGTCTCTACAACGAGGTCTTTTGCCCGAAAGCGTGCGACGGTGATCCGCTCCGCAGCATCGGCAAGCACGTGCGCGAGGCGCAGGTCGTCGTCGTAGGCGGGCACCGTGCCACGCTAGCCGCTTTTGTCATTGATGGGGCCACCGCCACGGCCGGTGACCGCCCTCTTTGGTCGTCCTGTGTGTCCTCGGGTTGCTGCCTCTATGGCGAACCGTGCGACCGTGCTCGCCCCCATCACCTAGG
>JBDTYK010000145.1:0-6682 GCA_040005715.1 Actinomycetota bacterium
CACCGGCGCGGTCCACACCACCGAACCCGCCGACTACCGCGAGCTCGCAGTCTGAGGCGGACTGTTCCGTCAAAGGGTGGAGGCCAAACCAGCATGATCGGTTTAGCCTCGCAGTGAGGCGGTGACGGCGATGGTCGGTGAGTACCTGGCTGACATCGTCGAACGCGTCCTGATGGCTGACCACGAAGGCAAGTCCGGAGCGCTCCTGGAGCGGCTGACGCTCGCCGACGGCCGTCGCCTGATCGTCAAGAGGTTCTCCTCCGACACTGATCTCCTGATGGCGGCGCTGGGCGACGTGGTGGGGCGTGAGTACACCACCTGGTCGCGCGGCATCCTGGACCTGTTGCCACCGGAGGTCGGACACGCCATTGTCGACGGTTGGGTCGACGGCGACCAGACGGTGGTCGTGATGCGTGACCTTGGGGACTCGGTGCTTACCTGGCAACACCGCCTCACTCGGGATCAATGTCGCTCGATCCTCATCGGCGTGGCCGCACTGCACCGTGCCTTCCTGGGCCGGTCTCCCGAGGGCTTGACCCCTCTGCCTGACCTCCTCTCGCTGTTCGCCCCGGATCGGATGGCGCCCTTCGTGGGCTCAACGAACCCCCTGGCAGCAATAGTGATTCACGGCTGGGACATCTTCGCTGAGAGCATCCCTGCAGATGTCGCCGAGCCCGTGTTTGCACTGCTGGCCGATCCTCGCCCTCTTGCAGTGGCTCTTCAGGCCCGGCCGACGACCCTGGTCCACGGCGATCTGGCCACAGTCAACATGGCGGTTGCGGACGCAAAGCTGACTCTGCTGGACTGGGCGATGCCGGCCGCCGCGCCAGGGGCCCTGGACATTGCCAGGTTCGTGGCCGGATGTTCGTCGGTGGTCGACGTGTCCAGGGAGCAGATCCTGGCCGACTATGCCGCGGCCGCTGGTCCGGCATACGACCACATCGCGATGCGGCTCTCACTGCTCAGCGCCTTGATCTGGCTCGGTTGGAACAAGGCCCTCGACGCGGCCGAGCATCCGGACCCGGTTGTGCGCGCCAGAGAGCAAGCAGACCTGAAGTGGTGGCTGAAGGAGGCGCGGATCACCCTCGAAGCGGGTCTGTTGTGAGGTCTGGATCAGCCGTGGGTTGTGCCGGATGCGACGACTGGGACCAAGGCCCTGACGGGCCTGACTACAGGGCACGGGAAATGTACTCACGATCGGATGGAGGATGAGATGGAGCTCGAAACATTGCATCGGCGCGCTGTCGAGCACTGGGCCGACCGGGTTGCAGCAGTGAAGGACGACCAGTGGGGTGACCCGACACCGTGTGCGCAATGGTCGGTGCGCGACCTGGTGAACCATGTGGTCGTAGAGGAGCTTTGGACGGCTCCTTTGCTGCGCGGCAGGACCATCGCGCAGGTCGGCAGCCAGTTCGACGGCGACGTGCTGGGTGATGCCCCTCTGCAGAGAGCTCACATGGCGTCAGCCGAGGCTGCTGCCGTCGTCGACGAGATCGTCCCAGGTGGCGGCCGCGTCCAGCTGTCCTACGGCGAGGAGGACATGGGGGAGTACGTCCGTCAGCTGTGCGCCGACCACCTGGTTCATGGCTGGGACCTCGCCGCGGCGACGGGAGGGGACAGATCCATGGACCCCGAGCTTGTCGCCGAGGTTGCAGCATGGTTCGCCCAGCGGGAGGAGATGTATCGCGGCGGGGGCGCCATCGGTCCGCGGCAGTCCGGCAGAGGCGAACCAGGCTCGGACCTGCTCGCGGCGTTCGGCAGAGCCTCGGACTGGGGCCCAAACCACGCGGCGCTGGCCGGGTTCTCGGCGGCGTTCGGCTCCGCCGATGTCGACGCGATCATGGCGCGGATGACGCAGGACTGCGTGTTCGAGTCGACCGGCCCGGCGCCCGATGGCCAGCGCCATGAGGGCCAGAGCGCGGTGCGGGCTGTGTGGGAGGAGCTGTTCGGCAGCACCGTGAACCCGAAGTTCACCGACGAGGAGGCCTTCGTCTCCGGGGACAGAGCATTGGTCCGATGGCGATTCACCTGGACCAGCGACGACGGATCCGAGGGCCATGTCCGCGGAGTGGACGTCCTGCGGCTCCGTGACGGGCTGGTGGCTGAGAAGCTCTCCTACGTCAAGGGCTGAGCAGCATCTGATCGGACGACCAGATCCGACGGATCGGTGTTTGCTCCACAGATGACTACGGCCACGCGTTCGCCGCCCTCAGGCATGTAGGAGCCGCTGAGCAACGCTGCCGCCGCTGTCGCGCCCCCGGGCTCGGACACGATCTGGAGGCCCTCCCACAGCCGTTGCCTGGCCTGGATGATGGCACTGTCGGAGACCAGGACGCTCTCTACCTGCGAAGCCGCCAGAACCTCGAAAGCCAGATCGCCGATGCGTCGAGCCCCCAGCGCGTCGGCGGCAACGCCTCCAACCTCGACGTCGACGGGATGGCCCGCGGCCAGCGCTGCGTGGAGTGTGGGGGCCCGATCGGGTTCCACGGCAACGAGCCTCACCCCCGGTCCGATACCCAGCCGGACTCCCGCGGCCAGTCCACCGCCGCCCACGGCAACCAGCACGGTGTCAACGTCCGCCTGCGTCATCAGCTCTTGGCCCACGGTCCCTTGCCCGGCGACCACCTCTGGCTGGTCGTAGGCATGCACGAAGAGTGCCCCGGACATCGCAGCGTGTCGCAGGCACGCGTCGTAGGCATCGGCATACATCGTCCCCTTCACGGTGACCGTTGCGCCCAGGGCGCGGATTCGGGCGACCTTGAACGCCGACGTGGCCTGCGGAACGAAGATGTGGGCTGGTATGCCGAGCTGCCTGGCCACGTGGGCGACGGCCAGACCGTGGTTCCCGCCGGAGGCCGCTATCACCCCTTCTGGGGGCAGTGGTCCCGACTGCGCCGCTGAAAGGATGCGGCTGAACGCACCGCGGGGCTTGAACGAGCCAGCATGCTGCAGCATCTCGAGCTTGAGCAGAACGGGCTGGTCAAGGTCGAAGAGCGCCCCCTCAACCGAGATGACCGGTGTTCGCCGCACATGGCCCTCAATCAGGGATCGTGCTCGGTCGATGTCCGCGATCGTCAGCATGTCGGCAAGGTTAGTTCGTGGCCCCAGCGCGCCGGATGCCGAAGCTTCCACGCGCCACGAGCTCCACGGTCACGAGGACGGCGATCGACTGCACGAGCAGCAGGGCCACCAGAACCACCAGCTGGACTGCGGCGGCCGCCAGAGGCGAGGCGCCACCCAGCAGCATCCCCACGAAGGCCCCGGGGAGGGTCACCAGACCGACGGTTCGAGTCTGGTCCAGGCCAGGAACCAGCGCGAGGGCTGCGTCGTCGCGGGCGACAAGCAGGGCCGAGTCGCGTGGGAGCAGGCCGATTGAGAGGGCGGCCTCGTACTCGCCATGGCGCGTTCTCAGGGCGTCCAGAGAGCGCCTTCCTGCGAGGGTGGTTGCGGTCATGGCCCCACCGATGAGAATGCCCACGATAGGTACGACGGCGATCGGTCGGTACGGGATGAGCCCGCTGAGCATGAGGCCGCCAGCAACCGGGACTGCGGCAAGAACGACAGGAGCGGCCGCCAGCCACCATGCGCCATGGGTTGTCAGCCGTCTCCCTGCGGTCACCGAGGCCACTGACAGCATCAGCGTGATGAAACCCAGGGTCAGCCACCACGAGCCCAGCACTGCGGCGATCAGCAACCCGACTACGCCAAGCTGAAGACTTGCCCGCAGAGCGGCGAGCAGATCGTCGCGGCCATGCCCGAGGCGTCCCGACCGGTTGATGAGGGCGGCCAGCCCTGCGCACAGGACCACCACGATGGCGAGGCGGGCCAGTCCGCCGGCCCCGTCCACGCTGATCAGCCCGGCGCTGGATCGGAGGTTGGCTGGCATCACGCTCGCATTATCCGCCGCAGGCTGGACTGAGACGGAACGGGCGCGCGCGGCAACCTAAACTGTGGGGGTGATCTCCTGGATTGACCTGCGAGGCCGGGCGCTGGATGCCCGCTCCCTACGAGAGGTACTGCCACGGGCCGAGTTCGACGTCGAAGCCGCGCAGTCCCTTGTCCGACCAATCTGTGAGGACGTTCGCCATCGAGGAGCGCAGGCTCTGCGTGACCTGGGGGAGCGTTTCGACGGGGTCCGGCCGGCGCAGCTGAGGGTGCCCTCGAAGGTGCTCGTGGCGGCTCTGGAGCAGCTGGATCCTGAGGTCCGCGCGGCGCTCCAGGAGGCCATCAGGCGCGTTCGAGTCGTTCACGAGGACCAGCGGCGTGCTGAGATCACCACACTCGTGGTCCCCGGAGGGACCGTCACCGAGCGCTGGTTGCCGGTTGACCGGGTCGGCCTCTACGTCCCCGGCGGGGTCGCGGTCTACCCCAGCAGCGTGGTCATGAACGTCATCCCCGCACAGATTGCGGGCGTTGGCTCCATCGCGGTGACCAGTCCGCCACAGCGGGACAACACCGGAGCATTTTCGGGTTACCCCAACCCGACCATTCTGGCGGCCTGCGCAATGCTCGGGGTGGACGAGGTCTACGCGGTGGGCGGCGCTCAGGCAGTCGCCATGTTTGCCTATGGCGCAAGGGAGCCCGGCGTTGACGGTGCCCCGAATGCCGGTGCGGTGGTCTGTGAGCCGGTCACCATGGTGACCGGCCCGGGCAACATCTATGTTGCCGCTGCCAAGCGCCTGCTCAAGGGTGTCATCGGCATCGACGCTGAGGCCGGACCGACCGAGATCGCGGTGCTGGCTGACGACAGCGCCGATCCGGATCACGTTGCCGCCGACCTGATCAGCCAGGCGGAGCACGACACGCTCGCGGCCTCCGTGCTCGTGACTGACAGCGAGGACCTAGCCCACCGGGTCCAGTCCGCACTGACCCAGCGGGTGGCCGCGACCAAGCACTCCGAGCGGGTGCTTGCTGCTCTTGCCGGTCGTCAGTCCGGCTTTGTCCTGGTCGACGACCTCGAGGCCGGCATCAGGGTGGTCAACGCCTATGCGGCCGAGCACCTGGAGATCCAGACCCGCGATGCGCGTTCGGTGGCGCTGCGGATCCGCAATGCCGGGGCGATCTTCGTGGGGGCCTTTGCACCGGTGAGCCTGGGTGACTACTGCGCGGGTTCCAACCACGTGCTGCCCACCGGGGGTTGCGCGGCCCACAGCAGCGGACTGTCCGTGCAGTCGTTCCTGCGTGGCATCCACGTGGTGGACTTCACCGAGGCGGCCCTGCGGGATGTGGCGCACCACGTGGTCACCCTCTCCAGCGCGGAGGACCTGCCAGCCCATGGTCAGGCCGTTCTCGCCCGGTTCGATGACGGCGCGCGCCTGGCTGAGGGGGCTGAGCATGAGCAGCTCCCTGAGTGAACTGCTGCGCCCTGACCTGCGGGGCCGGACTGCCTACGGCGCGCCTCAGCTGGACGTGCCGTTTGCGTTGAACACCAACGAGAACTCGTATGCCGTCCCTTCGGACGTCATCGAGGCAATCGTGAGCTCAGTGGCAGAGCTGGCATCGGGTCTGAACCGTTATCCGGATCGCGAGTTCCTCCGGCTGCGGGAGGACCTTGCGGCCTATCTGACCCGCACCAGCGGGGTCGTGATCACCTCGCCGCAGGTGTGGGCCGCTAACGGGTCCAACGAGGTGCTGCTGCATATCCTCCAGGCCTTCGGTGGCCCCGGCAGGGTTGCACTGGGTTTTAGCCCGGCCTACTCGATGCACCCGATCATCACCCGGACCGTTGGCACCACATGGGTCGACGGGCTGCGCGGCCTAGAAGGCGCCGGCCCCTTCGACCTGGACGTCAGCTCCGCCGTCGCGCAGGTGGAGGCACACCAGCCAAACGTCGTCTTCCTCTGCTCGCCGAACAACCCGACCGGCACCGCGTTGGGTCTGGACGTCGTCGCGGCGATCTATGAGGCCGCGCCAAGGGCACTCGTGGTTGTCGACGAGGCATACGCCGAGTTCGCGCGTGCCGGGACAGCGAGCGCACTGACCCTGCTCGAGGGCCATGAGCGGTTGGTTGTGACCCGCACCATGAGCAAGGCTTTTGCCCTGGCTGGAGGTCGTCTGGGGTATCTCGCAGCCGCTCCCGAGCTCGCCGAGGCACTGAGACTGGTCCGGCTGCCCTACCACCTCTCCTCCCAGACGCAGGCGATCGCCCGTGCGGCCCTGCAGCACGCGGACACCCTCCTGTCGACGGTCGAGAGTCTCAAGACCCAGCGCGACCACCTCGTGGCCGACCTCGCCGAGATGGGCCTGGACCCGGTGCCCAGTGACGCCAACTTCGTGCTCTTCGGCGGGCTTGAGGATGAGCGGGTCACGTGGCAGAAGCTGCTGGATCAGGGCATCCTGCTTCGCGACGTCGGGCTCGCCCACTATCTTCGGGTGACAGCAGGGACGCCCCGGGAGACCGAGGCATTCCTGGGGGCGATGCGTCGCCTCGCCCCGACCCACCGGCAGGAGCAGTCCGCATGACCGACCAGGCCACGCAGCAACACGAGGCATCAGCGTCCACGCCACCCTCCAGCGATCACCTCGCTGAGCCTCGGACCGCGCACGTCCGGCGGTCGACGAACGAGAGCACCGTCGAGGTCGAGCTCAACCTGGACGGCAGTGGCGAGTCGCAGATCAGCACCGGTGTGCGCTTCTACGACCACATGCTGGCCAGCCTGGCCAGGCACTCGCTGATCGACCT
>JBDTYK010000146.1:0-6656 GCA_040005715.1 Actinomycetota bacterium
AACCGGCCTGAACTGAGCAAACCGGCCTGAACTGAGCAAAGGGCGTCAGCGGGTTGCACCCGTGATCAGCCAGGCGTCGCCGCGGGCTCGCCAGCCGAGGGCAACACCTCGCATCGACATGAAGACGACGAACGTCAGCCACAGCACCGTCAGCGCATGTCCTTGCGCCGCAGCAGGGTCGGTGCCGGCCAGCAGCGACGGTCCTTTGGCCCGAACGGCCAGGATCAGGGGCAGATAGAGCACGAGAAGCACGACCTGCGCCCACGCCAGCCATCGACCGTCACCGGCGCCGATCAGCACGCCGTCCAACACGAAGACGAAGCCTGCGATGGGCTGGGAGATCGCGACCACGATGAGTGCGGCGGCTAGTGCCGACTGCACGGCCGGGTCTGAGGTGAAGAGGGTCGGCAGCACCCAATGGGTTGCCAGCAGTGCCACTCCGAGGATCGCGCCGCCCAAGACGCCCCACAACAGCATGGTGCGGGTGGCCGATCGGGCTCCCGCGACATCACCGGCGCCCAGCGACTTGCCGGTCAGAGCCTGCCCCGCGATGGCCAAGGCGTCCAGCGAGAAGGCGAGGAAGGTCCAGACCGTAGCGGACACCTGGTAGGCAGCCAGCGGCACGTCTCCCAGGCCCGACGCGACCCAGGTCGTGACAAGCAGGACGAAGCGAAGGGCCAGCGTCCGAACCAGCAGTGGTACGCCGTCCTTCGCCGCACGCAGCACCCGGCCGGGGTGGGGGCGCAGATTTGCGCCGAGCCGGCGCGCGCGGCTGGTGACGACGAGGACGAGGGCGGTCGCCATACCGCATTGGGCGAGAACGGTCCCCACCGCGGAACCTGCGATGCCCATATGCAGCCCGTAGACCAGGAGCAGGTTGAGCACGATGTTGGAGCTGAACCCGACCACGGACGCCACCAAAGGCGTTCTGGTGTCTTGCAGCCCACGAAGAACACCGGTCGCCGCCAGGGCGACCAACATCGCCGGTATGCCGCACGCGGATATCCGCAGATAGGTGACCGCGTGCTCCAGCGCGGCTGGTGAGGCGCCGAACAGTGCGCAGATCGGCGCCGCGAAGGTGGCGACGAATGCGCCGGTCGCGATGCCGATTGCGATGGCGAGCCACATGCCGTCGACCCCAGCGCCCACTGCATCTCTTATGGAACCGGCGCCCACCTGTCGCGCGACGATCGACGTGGTGCCGTAGGCGAGGAAGACGAAGATGTTGGCGGCGGTGAGCAGTGCCGCGCTGGCCACCCCGAGCCCCGCGAGCTGCGTCGTGCCCAGATGGCCGATGATCGCGGAGTCTGCGAGGAGGAACAGCGGTTCGGCGACGAGGGCCAGGAACGCGGGAACGGCCAGCCGGATGATCTCGCGTCGCTGGCCTCCGAGTCCGTCGGCGGTCCGGATCGCGTCGCTGTTCACCATCGCAGGGTAAGGGGGTCGGGAATCTGTCCGGGCCCCCGTCCGTTGTTGTACTCGTAGTGAGCAGGTGCTTTTGCCGTCAGGGGTGGTCGACAAAGGAGTCCCTCATGACTGTGGCGGATGTCGTGGACCCATTGGTCCGGGCGGGGCTGGGTGCGGACCTACCCGTTCTTGTGCGGTGCTGGGACGGTAGCGAGATCGGGCCGCCGGGTGCGCCGGTGACCTTGACCTTCACCAGCCGGCGCGCCCTCCGCCGGATGCTGTGGGCCCCCAACGAGCTTGGCTTCGCCCGTGCGTATGTCTCGGGCGACGTCCTGATCGAGGGAGACATCATGGCCGGGCTGACGGCACTGGACCAGGTTGCTGATCCTGATGCTGGCCCCGGTGTGGTGATCGACTCCTCGACCCGACGGGCAATCGTCATGGCAGCGCTGCGGCTGGGAATCGCCGGTCCGCCGCCACGGCCTCCGGCTGAGGAGTCGAGGATGGGCGGCCTGCGCCATTCGAGGGGCAGGGACGCGCAGGCCATTGCCCATCACTACGACGTCGGCAACGAGTTCTACAAGCTGGTTCTCGGACCGTCGATGACGTACTCATGTGCCTACTTCGAGCAGGAGCGTGGCCCCGCCTTCGGTCTGGATGAGGCGCAGCAGGCCAAGTGCGATCTCGTGGCCCGCAAGCTGGGCCTCAAGCCGGGTATGCGCGTCCTTGACGTCGGCTGCGGCTGGGGAGCCTTTGTCTGCAACGCTGCCCGAAACTACGGCGTCGAGGCGGTTGGCATCACCCTTTCGAGCGAGCAGGCCGAATATGCACGACAGAGGGCTGATGCCGAGGGTATCGGCGACCGGGTTCAGATCCGCATCCAGGACTATCGCGACGTCCCTGACGGGCCCTTTGACGCCATCGCAAGCATCGGCATGTCGGAGCACGTGGGCAAGGCAATGCTGCCGACCTACTCCAGTGAGCTGTTCAAGCTTCTGCGCCCGGGTGGTCGACTCCTGAACCACGCGATCTCCCGGCGTCCGGGTCCGTCCGAAGAGTTCTCACGAACCTCGTTCATCGACCGGTACGTCTTCCCTGACGGGGAGCTCCAGCCGATGGCCACGATGGTGGAGGCGATGGAGGAGGCCGGTTTTGAGGTACGCGACGTGGAGTCGCTGCGGGAGCACTACGCGTTGACGTTGCGTGCATGGGTGGCGAATCTGGAAGCCAACTGGGATCGGGCTGTCGAGCTCACGAGCCCGGGCCGGGCCAGGATCTGGCGCTTGTACATGGCTGGCTCCGCACTCGGATTCGAGGCCAACCGTCTCGGGGTCAACCAGGTGCTGGCCGTTCGACCGCAGGCTCGCGGTGTCAGCGGGATGCCGCGGACCCGAGCGTCTCTTCTCACTCCGGTTGCCGTTTCCGGTCCCTGAATCCATCGAATGGGCCGAGCCCACCATCCCCAGGTCGCCATCACGACGACACGCGCGAACAATCTTTTGTCCACAGGGGGGTGGACAACAGTTTGCGCAGGTCAGAGGCCATCTGGTGTCGGCAGGGATGACTTAATTCACAGGCTTGTCCCCAACCTGTTCACAGAGGGGTGCGGCGTGGTGCACAGCTTGTCCCCATGATGCCCACAGGGCCCGGTTGAGTCCCCGGGCCCGGCGCAATAGCGTGACTGGTTCGCACCGATCACTGCATGTCCGATGGCCCTTCTGTCAGTAGCACTGTCGGACCCCCGTGGTGTGCTGGTCAATCAAGTCCGGTTGCAGGGTCGGGATCGAAGGGGACACACGTGTCGCTCGCTGAGCTGAAGATGGGGCCGTATGACGGGTCCGCTCAGTCCTCCTACGGTTCGGCGGACGACCGTCTGCCTCCACAAGACGTCCACGCCGAACAGAGCGTCATCGGCGGCATGCTGCTGTCCAAGGATGCCATCGCCGACTGCGTCGAGGGGCTCAAGGCGGTCGACTTCTACCGTCCTGCTCACGAGCTGATCTATGACGCGATCCTGGACCTTTACGGTCGCGGGGAGCCGGCCGACGCCATCACCGTCTCCGATGAGCTCACCAAGCGAGGCGACCTCGTACGCGTCGGCGGCCAGGCCTATCTTCACCAGCTGATCTCATCGGTGCCGACCGCGGCCAACGCCGGGTACTACGCGCAGATCGTTGCCGAGCGTGCGGTGCTACGGCGACTGGTCGATGCCGGCACCAAGATCGTGCAGATGGGCTACGGCCAGGGGGGCGGGGATGTTGTCGACATCGTCAACGCCGCGCAGGCCGAGATCTACGCGGTGGCGGACAAACGAGGCGGCGATGACTACGCGGTGCTCGGCGATGTGCTCGAGGCAACCGTCGACGAGATCGAGGCCGCGTCGGGCCGATCCGGTGAGATGACCGGTGTCCCAACGGGATTCACCGACTTCGACAACCTGACCAATGGTCTGCACCCCGGCCAGATGATTGTCGTTGCGGCGAGGCCCGCGGTCGGAAAAGCCTTGGCTCTGGACACGGCGCTGCCTACTCCCTCGGGCTGGACCACGATGGGTGACGTCGCCGTCGGCGAGTTTGTGCTCGGCGCAGACGGACGCCCGGCCATGGTGACCCGAGCTACGGAGGTGATGATGGGTCGGCCATGCTTCGAGGTCGAGTTCTCGGACGGCTCGGTGATCGTCGCTGATGCCGAGCACCAGTGGCTCACTGAGACGCGATCCAGCCGCAAGTCGTTCCAGTCGGCCCGAGATGGTCGCAACCGGACGAAGAACCAGCGCACGTTCGCCGAGGTTCGTACGACATCGAAGATCGCAGAGACGCTGCGTTGCGACACGGCGGAGAGACGGCTCAACCACAGTGTCCTGCTGACTGCCCCATTGGACTTGTTCGAACAGTCCTACCTCATCCCGCCCTATGTGTTGGGAGCATGGCTCGGTGACGGTACGACTGCATCGGCGCAGATCACCAGCGCCGATCCTGGGATCATCATGCGATTGGAGACCGAAGGGCTCGTCGTGACGCGGCAGGCGTCGCCTCTGAGGTACTCGCTGCGTTGGCCAGAAGACGAGATTGCCAAGCGTGAATGTGTCGTGTGTGGGGTGGAGTTCGTTCCGCAGACTTCTCAAGTGAAGACGTGCGGTCGGTCTTGCGGTGGCCGGGCGAGGGGCGTCTCGGAGAAGACGATTCCACCAAGTTGCCCAGACTGCGGTGCGCCGTCCTCAGGCATGCGTCGATGCGAGATATGCAATGCCAAGCACGGCAGCGTGCAAGCGGCCCTACGCACGGTTGGCGTCTTGAACAACAAGCACATCCCCGCCGACTACCTGCGGGGCAGCGAGGGCCAGCGACGCGATCTGCTGGCTGGACTGCTCGACACCGACGGCACCGTCACGTCGGCTGGATGCCCGCAGTTCACCACCACAAGTGACCGCCTGTATCGGGGCGTGTACGAACTCATCGTCAGCCTTGGCTACCGCTGCGGGGTGTCCCGCAAACGAGTTCTTGGGCACACGGAGCAGTCCTCGATTGCCTTCACGTTGACGTTCAGCACCGACGATGAGGTCTTCGGACTAGAACGTAAACGCCTGTTGCACAAGGAGCTCCGGGGGCGCACCTTCGAGCGGCGGAACTCACGGTTCATCACCGCCGTGCGTCCACTCGAATCGGTTCCGGTGCGTTGCATTCAGGTAGACAACGCGGCCCACCTCTTTCTCGCCGGCGAGTCCATGATTCCGACGCACAACTCGACGTTCGGATTGGACGTTGCGCGTTCGGCGGCAATCAAGCACAAGATGGCGACCGTCCTGTTCAGCCTTGAGATGAGCCGCACGGAGATCACGATGCGACTTCTCTCCGCCGAGGCCTCGATCCAGCTGCAGAACATGCGCAAGGGCACGATGCGCGACGAGGACTGGACCCGGCTGGCGCGCACCATGGCAGAGGTCTCCGATGCCCCACTGTTCATTGACGACTCACCGAATATGTCGCTGATGGAGATCCGTGCCAAGTGTCGGCGGCTCAAGCAGCGTCACAACCTGCGCCTGGTGATCATCGACTACCTGCAGCTGATGAGCTCGGGCAAGCGGGTCGAGAGCCGCCAGCAGGAGGTCGCCGAGTTCTCCCGCGCACTCAAGCTCCTGGCCAAAGAGCTTGAGGTCCCCGTCATCGCCATCTCGCAGCTGAACCGTGGCAGCGAGCAGCGCCAGGACAAGAAGCCGCAGATGAGCGACCTTCGCGAATCAGGTTGCCTTACCGCTGATGCTCGGATCCTTCGCGCGGACACTGGTGCCGAGACCTCGATGGGCGAGCTGTATGCGGAGGGCGCAACTGACGTTCCCGTGTGGGGGCTGGATGACTCTTTGCGTTACGTGCAAAGGCATTTGACCCGCGTCTTCCCCACGGGTGTCAAACCGGTCTTCCGGCTGACGTTGGCGTCAGGCAAGACACTCCGAGCGACCGAGAATCACCCCTTCCTGGCCTATGAGGGCTGGACTCACTTGAGTGACCTTCGTGAGGGCTCTCGGGTTGCGGTGCCGCGGCACGTGCCTGCCCCACGTGGGCTCGCTTCCTGGCAGGACGACAAAGTGATTCTGCTGGCCCACATGCTTGGGGATGGTTCCTTCGTCAAACGGCAGCCCATCCGCTACGCGAGCATCGACGAGCAGAATCTCGGGGCAGTGACCAAAGCGGCCATGGCTTTTGGGGTCGCGGCTGTGCGCGATGACTACGCCGCGGCGAGGTGCACGACACTGCGGCTCCATGCACCCTTTGCCCTTGGTCATGGAAAGCGCAACCCGATCGCCGAATGGTTTGACGAATTTGGGCTCTTCGGTCTCCGGAGTCATGAGAAATTTGTTCCAGAGCCGATCTTCCATATCTCCAAAGCTCAGATTGCCTTATTCATCCATCACATATGGGCAACTGACGGGTCGGTCACCGTCAACCGGAGCGGTCAGGGTGGGCGGATCTACTACGCCTCGACGTCCCGACGGCTCGTGGACGACCTCTCGCGGCTGCTCCTGCGCTTTGGAATCTCAACCAGGACCCGGGTCACCAAGAAGTCCGGCTATCGCAACGGCTACACCATTGACGTCTCCGGAGTCGACGACCAGCGCCGCTTTCTTCAGGAGATCGGTGTTCATGGTGACCGATCCGTACCTGCTGCGCGACTCCTGGCGATCATCCGAAGCAAGACCGCCAACACCAATGTCGACACAGTGCCGCTGCAGGTCTGGGATCGGGTCAAGGAGG
>JBDTYK010000147.1:0-6654 GCA_040005715.1 Actinomycetota bacterium
GCACATCGCCAAGAAGCTGACCTGCGACGGGATCCTGCAACCGGTCTGGTTCACCCAAGGCGCCCCAGTTAACGTCGGGCGGGCTCAGCGCATCGTCCCCAACCGGACCCGCCGACTGGTCGAGGACCGCGACCGCGGCTGCCGCTTCCCCGGATGCACCAGCACCCACGTCGAGTGCCATCACATCATCCACTGGGCCGACGGTGGACCAACCGACACCTGGAATCTCTGTTGCCTGTGCGATTACCACCACGACGCCCACCATGCCGGGGACTTCAACCTCTCCGGAGATGCCAACGAGCAGCGAGGCCTGGCCTTCACCAGCCGGCATGGGTATCCGATCCGCCCCGGGCCCACCTTTGTGTCCCCGATTGATCAGCCCCCACCCCAGAACTCACCACCGGCGGGCTCAAACGGCGCACCTGACCCCCCACTTAGCTCGACTTCTCCACCAGCTGGCCGACCGGTCGTGGCCCCATATCGCGGGCCGAGCGGGGAGACTCTTGACCTCAGATGGGTCACCTTCCACGAAGCCGTGCGAGAACCAGCGCAAGCCTGACGCATCACGCTGAATCTTTCGACGCTCCTGCAGACGCCCACCACGGGCCTGGAGGCGGGTCTGGACGGCCAACAGACATTCAACTCGCTGCTGGCCCAGCACTCAAAGGGAGTGTCGCCCCGTATTTGGGCTAAGAGCGAGGGCGGGCTGAACGCGATGGCACCTCCACCGCGCGAGCACGATGACACCTCCACCCGCGAACGCGATGACACCTCCACCCGCGAACGCGACGGCACCTCCACCCGCGAACGCGATGACACCTTTACCCGCGAATGCGATCCCGAAGATCGGCAACGTGAGGGGATACGGCCGGATCAAGACCCAGGCCGATCGCGAGGTAGGTCGCGGCAAAGTCGGTCCGGGCGATCTGGCCGGCCAACCTCACCAGAGGGTGACCTGGATCAGCGGTAACGATCGAGACGTGAACTCCAGCTCCGTGTGCCGTCTGAATCATCGCCTCCGCCAATGAGTTCGCGTCGGTCCACTGCGCGGTAGGGGCCGTTGGAGGGGCATCACGCAGCATCAGCAGGCCCAATCGTGGTTGGGCCGGCCCGTCCAGGAATGGGTCAGCGAAGATGTCGGGCGCCGACTCCCTGACCCCCGCACCACGACCGCCGCCAGCCGTGAAGGGCCCGTCGAAGCTAGCCACGATCTGGGAGGCGGCATCGGGAAGCTCACCGTAGGTGGCCGGGATACGGGCGGTCCGGGCCAACATCGAGGCTGCCCGCGACGCCGCCACACCGTTGAGAGGCCCGTCACCCAGGACCACAGGGATGGTCTCGGCCAGCTGGATCGCCAGGATCTTGGCCGGGTTGACGAACGACTCCGAGCGCGGCCGGCATGCCTCGGCTTGCAGATCCAGCCGATCGGCGGTCTCGGCCAGGACCTCCTCGCCAGCCCGGATCAGACCGAGGGCATGTGCGGCCAGCACGACCGGGGTGAGCAGCGACCACAACGCTGTCCGCGAGGAGGTCCGGCCGTGTCCGACGTCGATGTGCACGCCCCGGGCGCGCGCGCAGACCTCTGCCAACGGTGAGTCGGCGGCACCAACGGTGAGCAGCGACGCGCCACGGCGGGCAGCTTCAGCGGCCACAGCCAAGGGTCCCTGTGCCCGACCTGACAGCGACACGGCAACCACGAGGTCAAGCGGCCCAACCCAACCCGGAAGCGGCAAATTCCGCCGCACCGAGACCTGCACCGGGGACCCAGGCTCGGCCAGGAGCTCGAGCACGTCTGCCACGACGGCCGAGCCACCCAGGGACGCAACCAAGACCGAGCGCGGCCGGTCACCGCCGGCTACGCGTTCGATCCCCGCCTCGCGCGACAAAGTCACCGCCTGGCGAACCTGCGCACCGGCAGTCGCCAAAGCCACCAACGTCTGGCGGGAGTCGCACGAGACGATGTGCTCCTGGTCGTTCAGGAGTGCTTCGTCGATGAAGGGTGCCATTGCGTGACCGCCGAATCAGTCTGCGAGCGAACGGGATTCATCGACCAAGAGCACCAGGATGCCCTCGTCGATGCGATATGCCAGGCGACACTCGTCATTGGTGCAGTGCAGCTCCGGACCGCTGGGACCGGACCCGTCGGAAAGCGTGGAGCCGCAGTTCGGGCAGCGCAGGATCTGGCGAAGCCACGGCTCGATCTGGGGACCGGTCGACGCACGAACAGAAGGCTCAGCAACGGGCGGCTCCACGGCGGGCGGCTCAGCTACCGAAGGCTCAACAGTCGGCTCAGCGGCGGGCGGCTCAGCAGCAGACGGCACGACGGCCGGCAGTCCAGCACCAGCTGAAGCTGACCTGTCCACTGTCTCTTCGTCTTCTCCGGTCACCACGTTCTCCCCACGAATGATCGACAGAACCTCGTCGCGCACCCTGGCCATCGTCGGCTGATCGGCGGCCTCGACATTGAGACGCAGCAACGGTTCGGTGTTGCTGGCACGCAGGTTGAACCACCACATCGGGTCCCCGCGATGGGTGACGGTCATGCCATCCAGCTCGTCGAACTCCACCGCCTGCGCTGGGTTACCGGCCCCCGCCTGCGCCCATGCGCGCACGTCGGCAGTCGTGGCGGCGGCATCGGCGACAGTCGAGTTGATCTCGCCGGACGCGGCATAGCGGGTGAATCGCGCAACCACCTCGGAGATGGGGCGCGGCTGCTCGCCTAGCGCCGCCAGGACGTGCATCGCGGCGAGCATGCCGGTATCGGCGAACCAGAAGTCCCGGAAGTAGTAGTGAGCCGAGTGCTCGCCTCCGAAGACCGCCTTGTTCCGGGCCATCTCGCCCTTGATGAAGGAGTGACCGACCCGTGTGCGAACGCCCGTACCACCGGCCTCGGCGATGATCTCCGGGACCGCCGCCGAAGAGATGACGTTGTAGACGATCGTGGCGTCTCGGCCGGCAGCCCGCTCCTTGGCAATCTCGCGGGTGGCAACCAGCGCGGTGATGGCCGACGGCGTGACCGGCTTGCCCCGCTCGTCCACCACGAAACAGCGGTCGGCGTCACCGTCGAAGGCCAGCCCCAGGTCGGCGCCGTGGGCGATAACCGCGGCCTGAAGATCGACCAGGTTCTTCGGGTCCAGCGGGTTGGCCTCGTGGTTGGGAAAGGTCCCGTCCAGCTCGAAATACAGCGGTATCACGGTCAGCGGCAGCTCGGGCAACCCGCCGCGGGTGCCCAGCACGGCCGGCACCGTATGACCACCCATGCCGTTGCCGGCATCGACGACCACGGTCAGGTGCCGGATCTGGCTGAGGTCGACCAGGTCCCGAAGGAATGTCGCGTAGTGGGCCAGGACATCGCGCTCACTGATGGTCCCGGTGGCAGTCTCGCCCTTGGGAGACCCCGGCCCGGGCGACCCCGGCGGCGTGGGCGACCCCGGCGGCGTCGGCGACGAAGAGCCCGAGTTGGGGACGACGTCTCCGGCCTCGCCATCGCCGGCCGACATCGCTGACACTTCGCCCGAGTTGAGCAGTGACTGGGCAAGATCGCGCACCTCGCCCGAGTCGAGCAGCGACTGGGCAAGAACGCGCACCTCGCCCGAGTCGAGCAGCGACTGGGCGAGATCGCGGACTTCGCCCAGGCCGGTGTCCTGGCCCACCGGGCGCGCGCCAGATCGGCAGAGCTTGATGCCGTTGTACCGCGCCGGGTTATGGCTCGCGGTGAACATCGCGCCGGGGACGTCGAGGGCGCCGCTTGCGAAGTACAGGCCGTCGGTCGAGCAGAGCCCGATCAGCTTGACGTTCAGGCCCTGGGAGGCAGCACCTTCGGCGAAGGCACGCGAGAGCTCGGGTGAGGACGCCCGCATGTCGTGTCCGACCACCATTGAGGTGTCATCATCGGGACGTGCCACGACCTGTGCGAAGGCAGATCCGATCGCGAAGGCAACCTCGCTGTTCAGCTGCTCTGGCACCAGGCCACGCACGTCGTACGCCTTGATGAATTCCGAAAGTCTGGGCGCGCTCATGCGCCAGAGCCTATCGATCGTGGCTTACCGATCGCGCAGGATGCGCAGGTGGCGGCGACGGCCGGTCTCGACCATGCCGCTGGCCTCCACCTCCGACTGTGCTCCCGCCGGGGCATCGGCGCCGGGTGTCTGTCGTGGCCGGCCGGCCTCGCGCACCGCATCGGCAAGTGCCAGCAGGTCGTCCTGGGTGGGGCCCGGGTCAACGAACTCCGTCGCGAGCCGGATGACCTCCCAGCCCAGTGGGACTGTCTGACCTTCCGCGTGAACCGCGCACAGGTCGTAGGTGTGCGGCTCTGCATAGGTCGCCAACGGTCCCAGGACCGCGGTCTGGTCGGAGTAGACGTAGGTCAGCGTCGCGACGGCGCCGCCCGAGCAGGCGGTGCGAGAACACTGGCGCGACAGACTCACGAGTGGACTGTATTCCCCCGTTCTGACCCGCCGCACACACCACGCCGTAAGGTGACGCCATGACCCCAGCGAGCGCCCCGCAGCGCCGCATGCGGGACCGCCACGGCCGGGGCTTGCGCGGTCCGATGGCCTGGCCGCCGGTGCCTGGCATGGCGACCCGCGCCGAGCAGTTCGACGAGCTGGTGCTGGACGCCGCAGCGCGGGTGGAGGCACGCGCCGGGAAGATGCTCGGCGAAGTGGAGTTCGCGGTCGAGGACGTACCGCCCAGTGACCCGGCCCCGTGGGAGTCTGCCGACGTGCCGCTTGGCCGCCTTTTCGCGGCACAGGGCAAGATGTACCCGCGCATCGTGGTCTACCGGCGACCGGTCGAGACCCGCGCGGATGATGCCCGCGAGCTGGCGGCCCTGGTCAACGACGTGGTCGTCGAGCAGGTGGCCTCGATGCTGGGTGTCGACCCGCGAGAGCTCGACCCCGGGTACGACCCCGACGACGGAGGTTAGAACCCGGGATCAGTCGCGTAGCTCGCGCAATGGCGAAGAAGTGGTGGTCAGGGTCAGATTGGCAAGTGGCGTCACGCTCAAGGAGGATCCCTGCGTGTCGTTGGCCACCGAGACGACGGCAGCCCGAACCACCCCTGTATGTCGCGTCACCCACACTGAGGTGGCGCCGGTCAACGGCAAAAGGACCACCGAATCCGCCCCAATAGCAACATCTTTCGTGGTGACTTGGCCATCGGAGCCCACCGTTGTCACCTGGACCGACGCCGGCGCAGCTGTCGCCACAAGGTCAAGACGCTCGATCAGCCCGTCCTCGCCAGCCCCATGCAGCGCCATGCCGGCCAACGCCCTGATCGGCAAGGAGGCACCTGCCCAGGCCAGGTCCGAAGGGGCATCCGAAGCCCCCGGACGACGCTCGATCATCGCGGCGGCAATGACTGGGACGTCGGCACGGACCTGGACCGCATAGGCGCCGGCGGGTAGTGAGCCGAGGTCGATGTCCTTTGTGCTGTGGGCCGCGACGCGCGAGACACCGCCGGACGGCAACGCGATCGGCCCGCTCGGGGTGAGCACCCGCGACTGGATCACCGCCTCGTTGTCTCCGGGAACGGCAACACGCAGCGTCGCCCGGCCAACAATCGAAACCCCGGCGATGACCTGCTGGCGGGCAGGAGGCGCAACTGGTGTGGCGTCGTCACCACCTCGGGGAATGACCCCGTCGAGCCAGGTATCGCTCAGGACGGCCGACACCTCGCCTCCCTGGGCGTTCACCTGGACGACCGGCGAGGGCTCGGACGCGGCGATCGCATCGAGCAGAACCACCGTGCGGGCATAAGGACCGACAACCAGACCGTGCCCGTTGGGCGAGTCGATCGGACCCTTGACGCCCAGGACGAACAGGTCGACGGTCACCGGGTTCGGCCCCGGATTGGTCAGGACCAGGCGTTCGCGACGTCCCGGCTGGGCACCTCCGGCGATCAGCCAGGAGGAGGCGACTGCCGGCATACATGCTGCGGTGAACAGGCCATGGTCATCCCCCGACTTGACCCAGGAGCGTTGAGTAGCAACGGTCCCCGGCGCGATTGCCCCGTCGCCGGCGACCAGCGCGGACTGCGCCTTGGATATCTTGCCTGAGACGACCTGGCCGCGTTCGGTGGCCGGCGGTGACCAGGTGCCACCAACCGGAAGTCCGCTCAGGGTCAGGGTCCCAGCGCCTTGACCTGCGGCAAATCCGTCGGGCAGCGCCGCGAGCGGCGCCGTGACGGCGGTCACCGACGAGACCTGGACCCGTGAGTCCTTCAGCCCTTCCACGCCGAGCGACTCGGGCCCGGGGCAGATGGTCTGCGCCATCGCAACCGGGTCGGCGTGGGCTTTCTGGGCGACGGGAGTGACGGCGGCTCCCTGGACCAGGTCGATCGGTGCAGAGACCTGGGTGGCGGCAAGGACCAGCCCGGTGCCGGCGGCAGTGACCAGCAGGGAACGCAGTACGCCGATCATGGCGTCCTCCGCGAGCGTGCCGAGCCGAACGGTGCTGCCAGGAACAGCACGGCCAGCAGCAGCCCCAGCTGCCACCAGTGCCACAGCTGGTTGGTCGGGGCGAGCGTGATGGTCAGCCGGCCGGCGCTCGCAGGCAGCACGTATGCCGGCTGGCCGCCACCGCCGACCACAGCCAGCTCACGACCTGCAAACGTCACGCGCGCCCTCTGGGCCCAGGCGGCCGGTTCTGCCAC
>JBDTYK010000148.1:0-6598 GCA_040005715.1 Actinomycetota bacterium
CGGGCTACCAAGCCAACAAGGACGCCCACCTGAAGCGACTTCGCCGGATCGAGGGTCAGGTCCGGGGTGTGCACCGCATGGTCGAACAGGACACCTACTGCATCGACGTGCTCACCCAGATCTCAGCAGCCACCAAGGCATTGGAGGCGGTGGCGTTGGCCTTGCTCGAAGAGCACCTGAGCCACTGCGTGACCAATGCCATCCACGCTGGCGGCGACACCGCGACCGACAAGCTCAAGGAAGCATCCGCGGCGATCGCCCGCCTGGTGCGCTCCTGAACCATCTGTGCCCCATGCCCACATGAGGCCGATCAAACCCCAGCAACACCAATACAAGGAGTACTCAATGAGCAACCAGATCTTCCCTGTTACCGGACTGACCTGTGCGCACTGTGTCGGCGCCGTCACCACTGAGATCGGCGCGCTCCCCGGCGTGACTGACGTGAAGATCGACCTCGTGGTCGGGGGCACATCGGCCCTGAGTGTCACCGCCGACAACGCCATCACCGACGCCGAGGTGACCGCTGCCCTCGACGAGGCCGGCGAATACGTGCTCGCAGCAAACTGAGCTCGACCCAACTTGCGCCCACCGGGCGCACGAGATGAGGACTCCATGAGCACGACCACCACCCCGAACGAGGTCGCCGAGGCCAACACCGTCGAGCTCGTGATCGGCGGGATGACGTGCGCCTCGTGCGCCGCTCGGATCGAAAAGAAGCTGAACAAGCTCGAAGGCGTCATCGCCACGGTCAACTACTCGACCGAGAAGGCCAAGGTGACGTATTCCGGGTCCCTCACCCCTGAGGACTTCGTCTCGACCATCGAGGCGACCGGCTATACCGCGGCTCTGCCTGCCCCGAAGGTCGACAAGGCCGCAGCAGGCGAGGACGAGGATGACGAGAAGGACGACGAGGTCTCCCGTCTGCGACAACGGCTGGTGATCTCCGCGATCCTGAGCTTCCCCGTGCTTGTCCTGTCGATGATTCCGCCCTTGCAGTTCGACAACTGGCAGTGGCTGTCGCTGACCCTGGCTTCGCCCGTCGTGGTGTGGGGCGCACTGCCGTTCCACCGGGCCGCGTTCACCAACGCCCGGCATCGAGCGGCGACCATGGACACCCTGATCTCGGTGGGTGTCAGCGCGGCGTGGCTGTGGTCGATCTGGGCGTTGTTCTTCGGCGGCGCCGGGATGGTCGGCGAGCGAATGAGCTTCAGCATCATGCCCTCGCGCGAGGGCGGCACCGCGCACATCTACCTCGAGGCCGCCGCCGTGGTCACCGTCCTGATCCTGTCCGGGCGCTATTTCGAGGCCAATGCCAAGAAGCGCTCAGGCGCTGCGCTGCGAGCCCTGCTCAATATGGGAGCCAAGGACGTTGCGGTCCTCCGAGACGGGATCGAGGTCCGGATCCCGGTCGAACAGCTCGCCCTTGAGGACATCTTCGTGGTGCGGCCGGGAGAGAAAGTGGCCACCGACGGTGTGGTCACCGACGGCACGTCGGCCATCGACGCCTCCATGCTCACCGGTGAGTCGGTCCCGGTCGAGGTTGGTCCCGGCGACCTAGTGGTCGGTGCGACGGTCAACGCCGGTGGCCGCCTGCTGGTTCGTGCCACCCGGATCGGTGCGGACACCCAGCTGGCTCAGATGGCACGCCTGGTCGAGGACGCGCAGAACGGCAAGGCGCAGGTGCAGCGTCTGGCCGACCGGGTCTCGGGCATCTTCGTCCCGGTCGTCATCCTGCTGGCCCTGAGCACGCTGGCCGCGTGGCTGCTGACCGGACACTCCGCGACCCAGGCGTTCACCGCCTCGGTGGCCGTCCTGATCATCGCCTGCCCCTGTGCCCTCGGCCTTGCCACGCCCACCGCACTCATGGTCGGCACCGGGCGCGGGGCTCAGCTCGGCATCCTGATCAAGGGTCCACAGATCCTCGAGTCCACCCACAAGGTTGACACGATCCTGCTCGACAAGACTGGCACCATCACCAGCGGGAAGATGAGCGTGGCGGCGGTGCACGCCACTGCCGACGAGACCGTGGCGGAGATACAGACGCTTGCCGGAGCGCTCGAAGACGCCTCCGAGCACCCCATCGCCAAGGCGATCGCGGTCACGGCCAAGGCAGAGAGCGACGGCGCGCTGCCCACGGTCGAGAACTTCAGCAACCACGACGGCAGGGGAGTATCCGGGGTCGTGGACGGCCACGCGGTCCTGGTCGGTCGGCGTTCCTGGCTCGCCAAGGAGTGGTCGATCAAGGCCCCCGATGACCTGGCTGCCACGGCCGACGCGGCCGAGGCTGATGGCCAGACCCCCGTCTGGGTGGCGTGGGACGGGGCCGCACGCGGCATCATCGTGGTGGCCGACACCATCAAGGACACGTCCGCCCAGGCGATCGCGCAGTTCCGCGCGCTTGGGCTTCGGCCGATCCTGCTCACCGGGGACAACACCCGAGCGGCACATGCGGTAGCCGCACTGGTTGGCATCGAGAGCCAGGACGTCATCGCCGAGGTCCTGCCAGCAGACAAGGTCGCCGCAGTGAAGGCCTTGCAGGACAAGGGAAATGTCGTGGCGATGGTGGGAGACGGTGTCAATGACGCCGCCGCCCTGGCCCAGGCCGACCTCGGTCTGGCCATGGGCACGGGCAGCGATGTTGCCATCGAAGCCTCAGACCTGACGTTGGTCCGCGGGGACCTGCGCGCGGCAGCGGACGCCATACGACTGTCACGTTCGACGCTGAAGACCATCAAGGGCAACCTGTTCTGGGCCTTCGCCTACAACGTCGCTGCGATACCGCTGGCCGCCCTCGGGCTGCTCAACCCACTGATCGCAGGCGCGGCGATGGCGTTCAGCTCTGTCTTCGTGGTGAGCAACAGCCTGCGACTGCGCCGGTTCGCCCCACTCACGACGCCGAACCGGCCAACAGCCGGCTGACCACCTGATCGCACTGCCCGAACGGCACCAAGGATGCCAGTGTCCGCGTCAGTGACCTGACCTCACGACGTCCTCACGCCTCCCGCGAGCCTGGCTTGCGGGAGGCTGTCCGATCCGATGGCTGACTCCCTGCAGCCGCAAGGCCTTTGTCAGCCGTGGCAACCGCCAGCGCGGTCATGGCCTCCACAGCGGCAGGGATGGTCAAGCCGTTGTCCAGACACAGCGATCGCCAGGTCCAGAACGACACCGCATGGCCAAGGACGGCGAGCAGACCCTGGCGGCGTGACCCACGCGCCGCGAACGGCTGCAGCAGGGTGTTGGCGTACTCCGCATCGGTTGCCTCCGTTCGTCTCCGAATCTCAAGGGGTACCCGGGCACGGTCCCGTCGCACGTTGGTCAGCATGGGCTCGGCGTCCTGGTAGAAGCGGTAGAGATCGGACAGACCGGCATGCAGCCGCTCGGCAGGGTCGCTGAGCTCGAGCCATGCCTTGGGGTTCGGCAGAACCTGACCGGATGCCCAGTGCTGGCTGCATGCTGCGAACAGCGCTGAGTCGTCAGGAAAATGACGATAGACCGTGAGCCTGGTCACCCCGGCCTCCTGGGCGAGCGCCGAGATCGTGGTTGCCGCGGGGCCGATGGTTCCGTGCAGGCGAACAGCTGCATCCACGATGCGTTGGCGAGTTCCTGCCACGTCCTCGGCGCGCTTGCTCATCCGATAGTCGCGGATATTGGGAGGACGGTGATGTTCACTCAAGTCTTGACGTGCCTCTCCTCGTGATGGACAGTATTCAGAATACACGGCTGTTCACCCATCTAAAGGAGAAGGCGAGCCGTATGACGCGAACCGAACCCCCTGCACTCACTGTCGTGCGTCCGGGCGAAGGGTCGGCCGGCAACCTCGGGTCCATCGGCGTGGACTTCAAGCTGTGGGGCCACGACACGGGCGGCACGGTCTCTGTCGTCGAGCATCCATTCCCTGTCGGGGCCCTCGTGCCGCCCCACCTGCACACCCGTGAGGACGAGTACTCGATCGTCACGGAGGGGGAGATCGGCTTCAGGTCCGGGGCTCGGGAGGTCGTCCTGGGCCCGGGTGGGTACATCACGAAGCCGCGCGACGAGATGCACGCCATGTGGAATGCCGGCAGCGTCCCCGCCAGGATGATCGAGATCATCAGTCCCGCGGGGTTCGAGGACTTCTTCCGGGAGCTGTCTGATCTGCTCGCGCCCGGACCTCCAGAGGCCGAACAGGTGCCTGAGCTGGCCGCGCGATACGGCCTGCAGTTCGGCGAGCCCGACTGGCTGCCTGACGTGATCTCACGCTATGGGCTGACGCCACCTCCTTCCTGAGCCGTCGTCGAACCAGGTTCAATTCTCATACCTTGCCGGAGCGCAGTGGTGCAGACTTGACAGAGTTCCGCCACCCTCCGGAAAAGCAACCGTGGCCAAGCATCAGGAGCGTGAGATGGCCGATGTTCAGAGAAGAGTGATGCTTGCTGTTGGCGCGCTAAGCAATCGTCTCTACCGGGTGTCCGGGGGCCGAGTGATGGGGAAGGTCCGGGGCGTTCCGGTGTTGCTGCTCACAGTTGCGGGTCGAAAGTCGGGAGTCGAGCACACCACTGCGGTCTCATACTTCAAGGACGGCGAAGGTTTCGTCGTCACCGGATCGGCTGGTGGATCCGCTTCCGAGCCACAGTGGTTCCGTAACCTGCGACACGCCGATCGGGCGGTCGTCGAGGTTGGGCCGAAGCGGATGGATGTCACGGTTTCTGTCGCTGGAGCAGACGAGCACAAGATCCTGTGGGAGAAGCTGATCGCCGGCGCGCCCTTCTTCGCCAAGTACCAGGGCAAGGTCGAGCGCGAGATCCCGATGGCGGTGCTGACGCCCGTTGGATGACGTATGGCGTGCTGGATCGCCAGGCGTTCATGCTTAATGCATGTTGTCGAAGCGTGCCTGTCGGTACATTGCTGCACGAGAAGACTTTTGCAGGCACGAGGACCCGAAGGAGCAGACCTCATGATCGACCGCGCCAGGCTGACCAGGATGTACGTGCGCGAGCAGCTGGACTTCGTCGGCAGGCACCCGGGATCCGAGGCGGCATACAAGAGCGCCGAGCATCTCTTCGGCCACGTGCCGATGACCTGGATGAACAAGAAGGCCGGGGGGTTCCCGGTCTACTTCGAGCGCGCCCTGGGCAACCGGATCTGGGACATCGACGGCTTCGAGTACGTCGACTTCGCGCTCGGCGACACTGGCGCCATGGCAGGGCACTCGCCGGCGGCGACCGTAGCCGCGGTGCAGCACAGGATTGCGGCCCTTGGTGGCATCACCACGATGCTGCCGACCCAGGACGCCGAATGGGTGGGATTCGAGCTCACCCGCCGATTCGGGCTTGAGCGCTGGAGCTTCTCGCTGACTGCAACTGACGCCAACCGCTGGGCCATCCGCCTGGTGCGGGCGCTGACCGGCCGGCCCAAGATCCTGTTCAACAGCTACTGCTACCACGGCAGCGTCGACGAGTCGCTGATCGTGGTCGGTGCCGATGGCGAGGGCGCCAGTCGGCCCGGCAATGTCGGCAGCCCGGTCGATGTCACCCTCACCTCGCGCGTCGCGGAGTTCAACGACCTGCAGGGCCTTGAACGTCAGCTCGCCCATGGTGATGTCGCGGCCGTGCTCATGGAGCCGGCGCTGACCAATATCGGGATCGTCCTGCCGGAGGCCGGCTACCTCGAGGGCGTCCGCGAGCTCACCCGCCGGTATGGCGTGCTGCTCATCAACGACGAGACCCACACCTTCTCGGCGGGGCCGGGTGGCGCGACAAAGGCCTGGGGGCTGGAGCCTGACATTCTGGTCATTGGCAAGTCGATCGCCGGGGGAATACCGATGGGCGCCTACGGGCTGAGTGCCGAGCTCGCCGACCGGGCTCTGGGCCGCACCGACCTCGACCTTGTTGACATGGGTGGTGTGGGCGGCACTCTTGCCGGCAACCCGCTCTCGGTTGCGGCCACCCGGGCCACACTCGAGCACGTCCTCACAGACGTCGCCTTCGCTCAGATGATAGACACCGCAACGTATTTCACGGTCGGTGTGCAGACTGTGATCGACCGGTACGCGTTGCCTTGGTCACTGAGCCAGCTTGGTGCCCGTGCGGAATACCGCTTTGCCGACCCAGCCCCTCGCAACGGCACCGAGTCAGCGGCCAGCGCCGACGGCGAGCTCGAGGATCTCATCCACCTGTACCTGCTGAACCGCGGCATCTTGCTGACGCCGTTCCACAACATGGCGCTGATGTCGCCGGTGACGACCAAGGCAGACGTCGACAAGCACAACGAAGTCTTCGAGGCGCTGGTCGCCGAGCTCATGGGCGGCTGAGTACGGCTCCTAAGACTGGTTCATGGCCCCAATGCCACGGCTTAGGGAAAGGCCGGCCGACGCCGTTCCGTTCGGCAACCCGGTGATCCTCGGCCGGGAGGTTTGCGGTCCGAGGAAACTGGACCCTTGTTGGACGTTGACCGGTTCTTACCCGGTTGGCACCTCACCACTTTGAGGGAGGACGCGGGTCCCGGGGATGCCTACACTGACAAAACGAGGGGCCGTCTCGTGGCTTCTGCCGGTCGCCGAATCTCCGCTGAAAGAGGTGCATCATGCCCACCGTAATCGCCCATCACGACGTGAAGGACA
>JBDTYK010000149.1:0-6343 GCA_040005715.1 Actinomycetota bacterium
GACTGCCATCGCCGGGTCCGCCCTGCTGGGCCTGATGTACCTCGCCGAGTTCCCGATGGGTGTTGCGGCTGGCACGTATACCAACCCGCTTTTCGACGACCACTGGATCATGGCTCTGGCAATCATCGTCTTCGCCCTCGTGCGCGGCGGTGATGAATGGGGTCTTGGCAAGTGGTGGGCCACGAAGGTCGGCGACGGCTGGCTGCGCTAACGCCAGAGAAGTCTCCCTGCGCACCCTGAAGAAATGTGAAAGCCCGGTCCATCAGGACCGGGCTTTCGTATCCTGGGACGGTTGGTCTTGGTGCAGTTGCATGACACACCGCTCCCCTGTGTTGAGGAAGTAGGTAGCCGTGGGCGACCCGAAACCGGCAGGCGAGGCGATCGCCGCCCTCTGTGTCCGGCCCCTGGACGGCAACACGTGGCCGGCGTTCGCCCGGCTGGTCGAGGCGAACAACGGTGTGTGGGGCGGCTGCTGGTGCATGGGTTTTCACGTCAAAGTCGGCAAGGGGCGCACCCCGGCACAGAACCGGGCCGAAAAGGAGCGACGCGTCAACGAGGGCCGCGCCCACGCCGCGCTGGTGTTCGATGGTGACCAGTGCCTGGGCTGGTGCCAGTTCGGCTCCCCCGCTGAGCTGCCGGAGATCAAGAGCCGTCGCCGGTATGAGCGGGACCTCAGCACCTTGCCTGACTGGCGGATCACGTGTTTCTTCACCGGCAAGGGCCTGCGCCGCCGCGGCGTCGCCGACACCGCCCTCGGCGGGGCGCTGACCGAGATCGCCCGCCATGGCGGAGGCCGGGTTGAGGGTTACCCCGAAGAGACCGACGATCGCACGCTGTCGGGTTCGTTCCTGCACACCGGGCCGATGGCCGCGTTCGAGAACCACGGCTTCGCGCGCACGCGGCCGATCTCCCCCCACCGCTGGGTCGTCAGCCGGACGGTCGACCCTTCCTGACCAGCAAGGACCATGCGCGCCTTCATCCCCGGATGATGAAGGCCCGGGAGCTGATCCGGGCTGAGACTGGGTGAATGCCGGCCCTCGACAATGTGCTGCAGCAATGAGCGGCGTCCGGGACCGGGTCCTTCCAGCGTCGCAGCGCTGGGACCTGGAACACCTGCAAGACCATCTCGACCTGGCTCATGGGGACCGCGCCTCGAAGGTGTCGGCCTTCTGGACCATGCTGACCCTCTCCGCGATCATCGCCGTTGCCGGCGTCCTGGGGAACTCGACCGCCACCGTGATCGGAGCCATGATCATCGCCCCCCTCGGGGTTCCGATCATGGGCATCGCTCTCGGCATCGTCCGCGGCGATGGCGGCATCGTCGCCCGGTCCGGCGGGTTCGTGGCTGGCGGCGTCGTCCTCGTGATCGCGATTGGCCTGCTTGCCTCCGCGATGCTGCCCCGAACGACGAACCTGCTCACCAACCCCCAGGTCACCGGCCGTACCTCGCCGACGCTGGTGGACATGATCGCGGCCATCGCCACCGGGCTGGCCGGCGCGGTGGGCATGTCCCGGCGCGACGTGAGCGATGTGCTGCCCGGAGTCGCCATAGCCATCTCACTGGTCCCGCCACTGGGGGTCGTCGGAGTATGCGCCGGTCAGGGCGACTGGGAGATGGCGCTGGGGGCATTCGTGCTGTTCGCGTCGAACGTGGTGGCCATGGTCCTGGCGGGCACCCTCATCTTCACGGCATACGGGTATGCGACGGAGGTGGCGACCAAGGGCGCCCAGGCTGGTGTCCCGCGCCGCCGCCGCGCATACACGGCCATCGCTGCAGGGCTGGTGCTCGTCCTGGTGCCGCTTCTGGCGAACACCGTCGCCACCACTCTGGTCGCCTTATGGACCCAACGGATCTCGGACACCGCCCAGACATGGGTTGGCCAGGTCCCCGGAGGCCGGGTCACGGACGTGAGTGTGGTCTCGCGCACGGCGGTGATCAGTATCGAGTCCCCGGGGGATCCGCCGAACGTGGCCGACCTGATGAAGGCACTGGATGGTCAGGTGCCCGACGGGGTCCGGGTTCTCGTCGACACCTCCGTCGGCGAGGAGATTGAGGCCGGTGTCGTCGGCGCGGCGCCCCCGGGATAACCCAGCAGCTTCGGTGCCTTATTGGCGGCCAAAGTCCGAACAGCCGGCAAAGGGGGCGCTTGTTAGGGTATAAGTGGGCTTGTCTTGGAGGGAGGCCTGATGACTGTGCAGTCGCAGACGGGGGGTCTGATGGACGAGCAAAGCGACGACCGGGACCGGGCGCTCCGGTCTGGAGAACCGTCTGGCATCTCCGCCGGCTTGGACACGTTCGCTGTCGAGGCGATGTTGGAGGCCACCCGAGGTCTCTTGTGGATCTCGACCGCAGGCGACGCCGCGGTCCTGGCTGCCGAGCTCATCGTCGCCCTTGGCGGGACGACCGCATCCGCGACCGCGGGACCGGGTAACGACGCGATTCCGGTGGATGTGTCGTTCGGAGAAGGGCCACCGCTGCTACCAGTCGCGCCGCCGCTGAGCGTGGCCCGGATGCTGCTCGAGCGTTACCTGCCCGGGTTCGTGAGGGACGCGCAGCGCGCGGTCGAGCTCGCCGAGCAGACCTCCCGGCTCGCTGAAGACGCCTCGATCGACGCGCTGACGGGTCTGGCGAACAGGCGGTTCCTCGGGCGCGCGCTTGGAAGGCTGAGGCCGCAGGACACCGTTGTCATGATCGATCTGGATCATTTCAAGGCTGTGAACGACAAGCTTGGTCACTCCGAGGGTGACCGGGTGCTTCGGGCTCTGGGACGCACCCTCTCCTCCACGTTGCGCGTCACTGACCAAGCCGGACGGTACGGCGGCGAGGAGTTCGTCGTCATCATCCCTGATGTCGGTGCCGAGGCGTTCCTGACCCGTCTGCAGCTGGCATGGGTCGCGGCTCGGCCATACCCGATCACCTTCTCGGCCGGTATTGCGCCCGCTGCTGTCGATCCCGCGCGGGCGCTGGACGCGGCCGACAAGGCCATGTACAGAGCCAAGGAAGGTGGGCGCGACCAGTGGCAGTGGGCTACGCCCCAGGACTACCGATGAACCACGAACCACCAGTCGGCCCGGCCGGCAGTGGGGAGTTCGTGGCCTTCAGCGAGCTCACCGTGCCTGAAGCCGGGCGGGCAGCCGTAATCGCGGCGTTCAGCAGCCGGCTCGGTGCTGTCGACACCTGGCCCGGGTTTCAGCGCCTGCAGGTGTGGGCGGACCAGACCGACCCATGCAAGCTGATCATGGTGTCGTGGTGGCAGGACCGCGAGTCGTTCGCCAGCTACATGCGCTCGGATGACCACGCCCGGTCGCATGCGCGTATCCCCGGCGGGGAGCTGCGACCGCGACCGCGCAAGTTCTCCCGATTCGAGGTGATCGCCAAATGACCATCTGGAGTGCACCCGGTGAGGCGGTCAACGCCTACCTCGACCTGGCCATCGGCCACGAACCCCGCGCCGGGGTGCGCCTGGCACTTGATCTTCTCGATCAAGGAGCGCACAGCGACGCGATCATCGTGGACCTCCTGGGCGCGGCCCAACGAGAGGTTGGCGAGCGCTGGCTGTCCGATCAGTGGTCCGTGGCCGACGAGCACCTGGTGAGCGGAGTGACACAGAAGGCCCTCGACGCAGTATCCAACGCCGTCGAACCTCCTACCCCCCATGGATTCGTGATCGTTGCCTGCGCCGAGGGTGACTGGCACTCGCTGCCAGCGCAGATGTTCGCGGAGCAGCTCCGCACGCACGGCTTCAGCGTCGGCTTTCTCGGTGCGTCCACGCCCGTCAACCACGTTGCCAAGCTGATCGTCCGACACCGACCCGACGCGCTGGCTGTGAGCTGCAACCTGCCGCTGTACTTCAGCGGCCTGACCCGCCTCGCCGACGCCGCACACGGGGCAGGGGTTCCCGTGCTGGCCGGTGGCCGCGCCCTGGGCCCGGACGCGCGGAGGGCCATCGCGTTGGGGGCAGATGGCTGGGCAGTGACGGTCACTGACGCCGTCACGGTGCTCGACGGCTGGCAGGCTCCCCCACCCCAGATCCCTGCAGCGCGCACGATATTCGATCCGGCAGCTCTGCACCTCGATGCCAGCTCTGCCTCGCTCGCGGCCGCCGCCTTCGACGGGCTGCTCGTCCAGTTCCCGCAGATGAGGTCCTACGACGACGAGCAGCTGGCTCGCACCCGTGAGGACCTCGCGTTCATCGTCCGGTTCGTCGCCGCAGCCAGGCTGGTTGACGACCCCGATGTGCTGACCGAGTTCCTGGCGTGGCTGGGAACGCTCCTGGGCAACCGGGGCGTCCCGCCGCAGGCGCTGGACGCCGGCCTGAGCGTGCTCGCGCCGCTGATCAGCGACCTCGACACGCGAGCCGGCGAGATGGTCCTCGCCGCCCTTGCCGAGCGAAACTGAAGCATCATCGGCGCCTCGATCGCAGGGGTCAGGGGGCCGGTGAAGGCCACGCCGGCGGACCCTGGACCATGACCGACTGCTCAGACGGCATGAGGACCCACAGTACGGGGTAGATGAGAAGCTGGCTTCCCGGGATGACCAGGAGCAGGAGCACGAAGAGCAGCCGCGCGGGCCACGGGTCGATGCCGAAGCGGGCGCCGAGGCCGGCACATACGCCGCCCAGAACCCGCCCTTTCGATGGTCGGACCAGACCCTGCTGGGCAAAGCTCTGGTGGATGTCGTTCATGTTGGCGCTTCCTTCAGACTGGTGACCAGGGGCTCTCCCTGACACCTCCACTGTGCGTCCCCAGGTGGAGTCCGGTACATCCGGCACAACCCTGACCCGACCCTGAATGTCGTGAGCAGAATGAGGGATCCGTTCAGGGTGTCTGCTTCTCCTTGAGCTAGGCGCCGAGCGCGCCAGAGACGATTGCGGCCGTGGCGCCAATCTCCGGCGCCGGGCCCTCGAACCGCTTGGCGTTGGCCTCGTGCAGCATCACGGCCACGAAGGTGCCGGCGGCTGCCTTACGCCGGTCACCGTCCAGCTTTCGCAGGCTTGCTGCGTCCAGGACCGTTTCGGTCATCTCCATCAGCGCGAAGTAAAGGGCATGAAGGTGGTCTCGAACGTCCGGATGGGTGCTGGCCTCGCGGAACATGATCGCGCTGAGCACCTGCGAGTGATGACCGGTGAGGCCAATCCGCTCGGCCAACCGAACCAGAGAGCCGGCCACGTCTCCCGGGACTGCGATGCCGGTGATGCTGGATGAGGAGCGAACAGGCAGTCGCTCGACGAAGAGCGTGCGCAGCAAGTCCATCTTGCGCGGGAAGTAGTAGAAGAGCAGCCCCTTGGCCACGGCTGCCCGCCGTGCGATTCGGGACGTGGGAGTGGCGTCGAAACCATCAGCCGCGAAGAGGTGCTCCGCAGCGTCAAGGATCCGCTTGCGCGCCTCACCACTGCTGCCGGCGGAGGAGCCATCAGGGACGAGGGCGCGGGTCCGCCCGGAACCTTCGTGGCGAACCCGCACCATCGAAATACCCCTTCTGTTCTTGCCCTGAGACCAGGCGCTAGCGGTTGGTCACAGTGCGGCGTTCTTCCGTGCGGGTCAGCTGGAACTCCGCCGCTCCTGCGACCAGCGATACGACGCCAACGATCCATGCGGTCCACGCCATCGGCCGGTAAGCCTGGTCGGTGAAGCCCATGACCCATGGGGAGATGAGGAACAGCACGCCCATGAGGGCGATGAGTCCGTCGACCGTGCCGTTCGACCGGTAAAGGGCTGCGATCGCCAGAGCCGCGGTGATGACCCCAAGACCGATCATCGTGTAGACGCCCTTGTTGGAATCTGTCGGGTTGTTTGTCCAGATCGGGGACAGTGCCGCGTAGACGCCGGCGACAAGGGCGGCCAGAGCCAGTGCCCTCTTACTCATGAAAACCAACCACCTTTCGAGCTGATGGTCCGCCCTGGTGGCGAACCGGGCACCATCTATTCTTCCCCTGACTGACCGGCCGGTCAACGATCAGAAAGGACTGACTTGACGTCCGAATCAGCGTGAGCTCACGTCGTGCTGGAGGGATGGCGAATCAGCTCTGGGGCACCCCGCGCCGGCGGAAGGCCGCGAATCCCACCGCCAGCAGGGCCACCGCGACGACAGCCATCACGGTGAGCGCGTCGCCCTGAGTCGCGCCTGCCGGCGGATTGCCGACGTGCGTGGTCGGCGAGAGGTTGAGGACCCACTGATCGAAATTGAGGCCGGGACCGAGGAACGCGATGAACGTCATCGCTGCGTAGGCAGCCCAGGCGACGCCGGACAGCCGGGGACGCAGGCCGTAGAGCGCCAGCGCGAGCCCGCCGAGCACCAGCTCGGCCGGAAGGTAGGCCAGCCCCGACTTCAGGATCGGGGCTA
>JBDTYK010000150.1:0-6317 GCA_040005715.1 Actinomycetota bacterium
GGGAGTCGGCGTCGGTCGTGTAACCGGTCTTGGTCTTCTTGGTCTTGGGCATGCCAAGGGTGTCGAAGAGCACGACCTGCAGCTGCTTGGGCGAGCCGAGGTTGATCTGCTCATCCCCGATCGCGTGGAAGGCGTCGGCCTGCGCGTCATGCACAGCGTCCGCGAAGTGGCGTTCGAGCCCTTCCATGGCGTCGACGTCCGCAGCGATGCCGACCCGCTCCATGCCGGCCAGAACATCAACCAGCGGGATCTCGATCTTCGCGAGCAACGCTGCACCGCCGGTCGCTTCGAGCTGGGTGTCCAGGTCGACCGACAGGTCGAGGATCGCCCGAGCCCGCACCATGGCGGTCTGCGCCTCGGCCTGCCCGTCTGCGCTGAAGTCCAGCAGACCCTGCCCACCGGACTCGGTGTCATTGCGAAGCTCGCGGGTCAGATGGCGAAGCACCAGGTCGGCCAGGTCGTAGGACCGCTGGTCCGGCCGCACCAGATAGGCAGCTAGCGCAGTGTCGCTGCTCAGCCCGGCCAACGGAAGGCCACGAGCGGCGAGCGCCTGCATCGGCCCCTTTGCATCGTGCATGGCCTTCGTTCGGCCTGGGTCGCCCAGCCAGGCCGCGAGGGCACCCTCTGCCGCCGGGTCGAGAGAGGTCAGATCGATGTATGCCGCCGCACCCGTGGCAGCCGCGATGGCCAGCGCATGGGCGTCGCCTGTCCCCCGCGACCAGGTGCCGTCCACGTGCAAGCCCACCCGCTGGCCCAGTGGTGAATGCTCGTTCAGCCAGCCCGAGACCTGCGCCGACGACAGGACCGAGCCATCGAGGTCAAAGCCGGACTCAGCCTCGGCCTCAACGGCCTCGAGGGTTGCGAAGAGGCGGTCCCTCAGGACCCGGAACTCAAGTCCGTCGAAGACCTTGTGCACCTCCTCGCGGTCCCAGGTCCTGCGCTCGAGGTCGTCGACAGTGAGATCGAGGCCCACATCGTGGACGAGCTGGTTGAGCCGGCGGTTGCGAAGGACACCGTCGAGGTGCTCGCGCAGCGACTCACCCGCCTTGCCTTTGATCTCGGTGACGTGCGCGACCACACCGGTGAGGTCGCCATACTGCTGGATCCACTTGGCCGCGGTCTTGGGCCCAACTCCGGGAACCCCTGGCAGGTTGTCGGAGGACTCCCCCACCAACGCCGCGAGATCGCTGTAGCTCCCGGGCGGGACGCCATACTTCTTCTCCACCGCGGCCGGGGTCATCCGGGCCAGCTCCGACACACCCTTGACCGGGTAGAGAACGGTCACCTTGTCGCTGACCAGCTGAAAAGCATCACGGTCGCCCGAACAGATGAGCACCTCGTCGATACCGGCCTGCTCGACTGCCGCAGTTGTCAGCGTGGCCAGGACGTCATCGGCCTCGAAGCCATCCACCTCGACATACTGGATACGAAGTGCGTCGAGCACCTCGTGCAGCAGCGAGATCTGGCCCTTGAACTCGTCGGGGGTGGCGGACCGGCCGGCCTTGTACTCGGGGTACTCAGCCATCCGGAAGGTCTGCCGGCTGATGTCGAAGGCCACCGCCACGTGGGTGGGTGCCTCGTCGCGCAGGACGTTGATCAGCATCGAGGTGAAGCCATAGACCGCGTTGGTGTGCTGACCCGTGCTGGTCGAGAAGTTCTCCATCGGAAGGGCGAAGAATGCCCGATAGGCAATCGAATGACCGTCGATCAGCAGGAGTCGGCTCACGCATGGCAGCCTAGGGGCACGAACCGACACGAAGTTAGCCAACACAGCGATAGGCAGGTCGATGGGCGACAACAACGAGCAGGTTCTTGCCTCACTGGGCGAAATGAATGGCGGCACCCTCGGTGAGAAGATGGGGATCGAGCTCCTCGAGGCGACCCCTGAGCGGGTGGTCGCCCGGATGCCGGTCACCGGGAACACCCAGCCGTTCGGGTTGCTGCACGGAGGCGCGAGCCTTGTGCTGGCGGAGACTCTTGGCTCCATCGGGGCCGTGCTTCATGCGGGCGAAGGCCGAATTGCGGTCGGCGTGGACATCAACGCCACCCACCACCGGGCGATCCGGGACGGCTTCGTCACCGGCACTGCGACGGCGCTGTCGCTGGGCAGGACCCTGGCGGCCTACGAGGTGGTCATCACCGACGACGAGGGAAACCGGGTCTGCACCTCACGGATCACCTGCCTGATCCGGACGCGGGCCCCAGGTGGCTGACAGCGCCCGAACGAGCTACCCGGGCCCGAAGCGAGCGGCGCCGCAGCAGAACCTGGTCGAGCGTGGTCGAGCGGGTGGCCTGCGCCCGAAGCCAGCGACGTCGTTGCAGCACCAGGTCGACGCCCGGATGTGACTCATCGCCCTCTGCGAGCCGTCGACGCAGCGCGGCAGTCGTGGTGACGCGGCGCACCACGTAGGAAGAGAAGCCAAGTCGGGCGAAGAAGCGGTTCGCCTCGCGGCCCCGGGCGGGCACGGTGCTGGCGATCTGCTCGGCCCCGAGCCGGTCGGCATACGTCGCGGCAGCACTGACCAGGGCTCGTGCGGCACCGCTGCGCCGTGCCTCGTGGGTCACGAAGATCTGCTCGATCGAGACACAGGGCGAGTCGACAAGGAAGCTCATGGGACGTTGGCTCAGCACGATGTAACCAACCGGCCTTTCGTCCACGATGGCCAGCAGCGCCCGAACGCCGTCACGGGCAAGGGCACCAGCGACGCGTACTTCGGAGGCGACCCGTGTCTCGGGGGTGATGGGAGCGGCCAGGTCGCCGCTGGCCTCCAGGTGCGCGGCCGTACACAGGGCCGTGAAGTCACCTTCGAGCTCGGGGGTCACCCGACGAATGGTGATCGCGGGACGTAGCACGGCTGCTCCATCGCAAGCATAGGTAACTCCAGGCCCAGCCGAAGTGACCGCGCCATCAGGGACGAACGACCTACGAAGCGTAGACGCCTGCGCGCTCCCCCGTGACGGTATGTCGGAATCGGATGCAGCCAGCCCCTACAGTGACGCCCATGGAAGGCGCCTTCCCCGGCATGGGGACTGTGATCAACGTGGCCACTATCGTCATCGGTTCCCTGCTGGGTATGGCGGTGGGTCACCGCCTTCCGGACCGAACCCGGTCTGTGGTGACCGACTGCCTGGGGCTGACGACGTTGCTCATGGCCGGCCTGTCGGCGGCCAAGGTGACCGACGCCTCGCTGGCGTCGGCCGTCGGAGCGGGGGTTCCGGTGCTGATCGTGCTTGGCAGCCTGCTGATCGGCGGCATCACCGGCTCGTTGATGCGAATCGAAGGCCACCTTGAAAGTCTCGCTGGTGTGGTCCAGGCGCGACTTGCGCGCCGCCCAAAGTTCGTCAGTGCCAAGGAGACGGGCCAGGGGCACGCGGCCCGCGAGCGCTTCATCGAGGGCTGGCTCAGCGCCTCCCTTCTGTTCTGTGTTGGACCACTGACCATCCTTGGCTCACTATCCGACGGACTGGGCAAAGGCATCGACCAGCTGGCCTTGAAGGCGGTCCTCGATGGTTTCGCCTCGGTGGCATTCGCGTCATCCTTTGGCATCGGCGTTCTGCTTTCCGCCGTCTCCGTCGCAGTCGTTCAGGGCCTTCTGACATTGCTGGGCGTCCTGCTTGGTTCCATGCTCCCGGAGGCCCACATCGCCGCGCTGACGGCCACCGGCGGGCTGATGCTGGTGGGAATCTCGTTCCGGTTGCTGCGAGTTCGTGAGATCCCGGTGGGCGACCTGTTGCCTGCGCTCATCGTTGCGCCGCTACTCACTCAGCTCGTGGTGTTCTTGCGGTAGTCGAGCGCTGCTGGCCGGCTAGCTGCCCTTGGGCTCGCTCGTCAGGTCGGAAACAACCATGTCGGCCACCTCGCGCATCCCGAGGCGACGGTCCATCGCCGTCTTCTGGATCCAGCGGAAGGCCTCGGGCTCGCTGATCTTCAGCCGAGCCATGAGCATGCCCTTGGCACGATCCACAACCTTGCGGGTGACCAGCCGATCCTCCATACCCGCGACTTCGGACTCGAGGGCGTGCATCTCCACCCAGCGAGAGCGAGCGATCTCGATGGCAGGTGCGAGATCTGAGGCGGTGAACGGCTTGACGATGTAGGCCATCACGCCCGCATCGCGCGCACGCTCGACCAGCTCCTTCTGACTGAAGGCGGTGAGCATCACGACCGGCGCAATTCGCTCCTTGCCGATCTGCTCAGCCGCGCTGATGCCATCGAGCACGGGCATCCGGATGTCCATCATGACCAGATCCGGTTTGAGCTCACGGCAGAGCGCAACAGCCTGCTCGCCGTCGCTTGCCTGAGCAACCACGTCATAACCGGCATCGACCAGCATCTCCACCAGGTCCAGGCGGATCAGCGTCTCGTCCTCCGCAACGAGCAGCCGGGTCCTGGTGGAGGCATCGACTGTGGAGGGTGCTGGCGCACGCGGCTGGGACTGGGCGTCGCTGGTCACGAGGGTCAGCCTAGCCAGAGCCCAGACAAGGAGCTGGACCCTCAACCCCTCCGGGCCCGTTTTATGCTCAAATAGCCCCAAGTGTGTATATTTGGGCCCTTCTTCGAGGCATCGCAGCCAGGCCCTGAGGTTGGACTCGCCAGAGTTCGCCATTGCGGGTTATGACGATCTTGTCGTCCTTGGTGGCGTTTCTCGCCAACCCCCGCTTGGGGCCAGCGCATGCTCAACACGGCAATCCCGCACGCTCCCCTCATCGGCGTTGTCATCCTGGGCGCCACCCTGATCGTCGGGGGCAGCAGTGGTGCGCAGGAACCTCCGGCCGGGACGCTGGTCCACGAACCCGTCACGATTGCAGCCGCTCGTCCATGGCAGAGCCCTGACCTGCTGCCCAGGAGCTACCGGCAGCCCACAAGCCGAAGTCTGGGCACGGCCACCAGGCGCAGCATCGCCACCGCAGCCGCGAAGCGCCCGGCGACGAAGACAGTGGCACAGGCCGTTCGCGGGCCAACCTCCTGGTCGCAGCTGAACCAGGCGATCGCCCGAATCCCCGGCTACCGAAACGGTGTGGCCACCTGGGTTGTCACGGGCAGGTACGGGCACTGGGGCGCCACCGATCTGGCCAACGGGACGATCTATATCGCTCCGAACGTCCCCAGCTCCAGGCTGTATGCCGTCGCGGCGCATGAGTATGGGCACGCTCTCGTGCTCAGCAACTACGGCGGGAGGCAGCAGTCTGCCGATCTTGCGCTGAGCAGGTGGTTCGGCGGAGGGACCTCTGGGGCTCGCGAGCGTGCCGCCGACTGTATGGCGATCGCCCAAGGCGCGACCTGGACGAGCTACACGACGTGCGAGAACCAGCGATGGCGTCAAGCTGCACTGATCCTGCTCGCCGGTAGGCGACTGCCGTAGCCCCGAGCCACTGTGCGCCCGTGATGGCGCCCTCACCTCTCGCCGGCGCCCGCAAGACCTTTGAGCGCAGGTGTGCTGGCTGGGTGCTGCTCCTTGCCTGAAGAAACCGAGGAATCGGTGCCGATCAGGACAGGTTGACCCTGACCCCGCGCGAGGACTGGGAGTCGTGCAGCTCGATGCTGCCCACCATCGTTCCGGGGGCGAGATCGAACAGCACGACGACGTCTTTGACCGTTTCGCCGGGGCTGATCCGCTGCACGAACTTGAGGGCTTCTTTGGTGGACAGGACCGAGGGACTGGGCTCGAAGCCCCAGCGCTTGTCGGTGATCAGGACCTGACATGAACAGTCAGGGGCCTGTGGCACGGTGCCAAGGTTGGTGATGTCGACCCGGACGATGACGAACTCGCCTATGGCGGTCAACGTCTTTCCAGCCTTCCCCGCCATGGTCTTGCCGGGATGTTCCACGCCGGTCACGACGAACTCGGAGCTGCCGTCGCGGACCTTTACGCCGATCTGCGTCATTGTCGCCGAGGCGCCGCCGGCTGCCCGCTGCGAGGCAGTGGCTGCAGTATCCGGAGCTCCTGGCTCGCCTCCGCCGCTGGCCACCTGAAGGACCACCATGAGCAAAATGAGGCCGAGCAGCAAGATGACCCGCTTCTTCCTGAACCAGGCACGGGTGACCACGCTTGGCGCCTGTACCGAGGCCATCTTCGTGGAAGAGAACCTGGGGCCCGCTGTGGTCTCTTGGCCGTTCATCGCTCGTCACGCCCTCCACGGATCGCGGGGGCAGCGGCACTGCCCCACCAATCCCAGATCTACACCTGTTGTCGCGTGACCGATCGTGCTTTCCGCGTGAGGTTCGTCATACAGACAGGGCACGGCCCGACGTGAACACGGACGGACGGCTGGGAAGCGTCGATCAAACTTGTGCCGAGGGCGGGACTTGAACCCGC
>JBDTYK010000151.1:0-6281 GCA_040005715.1 Actinomycetota bacterium
ACTTCATGGTCTCGGACTACTCCGATGCCGGACAGGAGCGCTGGCTGGCCGACCAGGGAATCGACCTCATGCGCGGAACCGGGCGACTGGCCGGCCCGGGAGTCGTCGAGGTGGACGGCGTGCGCCACACGGCCGACCACGTGGTCCTCGCGAACGGCGCCGATCCGGTCATACCCCCAGTAACCGGCCTGCGCGAGCTCGAAGGCGTGTGGACCAACCGCGAGGCAACTGCCATGAAGGCCGTCCCGCGCCGCCTGCTCATCCTGGGTGGCGGGCCGGTCGGGGTCGAGATGGCGCAGGCCGTCCGCCGACTCGGTGGCGAGGTGGCCGTGATCGACATGGGCGAGCATGTCCTCGCCCGGGAGCCGGCGCCGCTCGGTGAGGCTCTCGGCGAGGTTCTGCGCGGCGAGGGCATCGAGCTCATCCTGTCCGCGAACGCGACTGCGGCGCGACGCGACGGCCAGGACTACGTCCTGGAGTTCGACGACGGGCGCGAGCTGCGCGGTGACCGGCTGCTCGTCGCCACCGGCCGGCGTCCGCGGGTCCGCGGGCTCGGACTCGAGACCGTCGGCGTCGAGGCCGACGCCCACGGAGTTCCGGTCGACGCGCACCTGCGCGCGGCGGAGCACCTGTGGGCGATCGGTGACGTCAACGGCCTCTGGCCGCTGACCCACGTCGGCAAGTACCAGGGCGATGTGGTCGCCGCCAACATCCTTGGGGAGCCACGAAAAGCCAACTACGAGGCCGTTCTGCGAGTGGTCTACACAGACCCGCAAGCTGCGGCGGTGGGCGCGCCCGCGGGCCGCTTCAGCGCCACGGTCCCCTTGTCGGAGGTTGCGAAAACCGCCACGTACACACGTGCTTATGCCGACGACAAGGGTTTCCTCACACTGCTCAGCGACGGCGAACGGCTCACTGGGGCCTACGCGCTCGGCCCCGAGGCAGGCGAGTGGCTGCAGCAGGCCACACTGGCGATCCGCGCCCAGGTCCCACTCGGCATACTGGCCGACACCATCCAGCCCTTCCCAACGTTCTCGGAGATCTACGTCGCAGCACTGAAGGTTCTCCGGGGCGAGATTGCGGCAGCGTCCAAGCCGGTCAGTGCGCCAACGGCGCGCTGACGGGAAGGGCGACGTCGACCATGTCCGCGTGGCCAACGAGAGGACTCCACGATGCGCTCCGACATCACACCGGGCGGCACGTTCCCGGACTACGAGCTGCCCGATCACACCGACGTCCCGCGAAGGCTCAGCGAGCTGCAGGGTGACGATCCGCTCATCCTCACGCTCGCGCGCGGCCACTACTGCCCGAAGGAACACCAGCAGCACCTTCAGCTGGCCGCGTTCTACCCACAGATCGCGGTGGGCTACACCCAGGTCGTCACGATCGCGACCGACTCTCATCACACGCTGCAGGAGTTCCGTGCGTCTGTCGGGGCCCAGTGGACGTTCCTCTCCGACCCGGGGCGCATCGTCCAGCAGGACCTCGACATCAAGGAGTACACCGATCCGGTCAACGACCCGATGATCCCGTACACGCTCGTGCTGAAGCCCGGGCTGATCATCCACAGCATCTACAACGGCTACTGGTTCTGGGGGCGGCCCTCGGTCGAGGACCTGCGCCAGGACCTGCGTGCTGCCTTTCGCGAGACCCGCCCCGACTGGGACCTCGGCACCCCCGGTCTGCGCCAAGCCTGGGACGCAGGCGACCACTCTCCCTTCCACGGCTGGGACAAGCGGGCCGCCGCAGGCTGAGCACCTGACCCCGGCGAGGAGTAACCGCCCCGATGCCTGCATGACGTCACGGCTTCCGGGGTGCTTCCACCGGGAGGCTAGAGGGTCAGTTCCCGGACTGTTCCTCCCACCCTTGCTGGGCTCGGCTCCCTTCAGTCCCTCCCTGTACGCCGTGTCGGTCGCCGCGGGAAGCCGGCCGATGCGGAGCAGCCGGCTACTCAGTGGCGGGGCTAGGACTCGCGGTGCACAACGGCGGCGTAGGGGCCTATCGCGATCAAGCGCTCACCGGCGATGCCCCCGGCCGACAGGGTCAGCGTGATCAGCCGGCCGTCCTCTGGGTCGAAGTCGACGTCGGCCACCGGTCCGAGATCTTCGCCAGCGGTGTTCAGGACTCGTTTGCCGATCAGGCGCCTATCCCTGCCGGACAGCGCGGTGACAGCATCGTCGGCGTCGATGATCACCTCCGAGGCCGGGACGGTGACCGCGTCGGCACCGAACGCCGTGATACGCGTCCAGGGCAACGTGTCGCCCTGATCGGTCTTCTTCACGGTGAGCGCCACCACGCTGTGCGACCGCGGGTCGATCACGAAGTCGGCAATCTGACCCACTGTCTCAGCGGTGCTGGTGCTGACGATCTTTCGGCCAGAGGCTTCGGAAAACAGCATCAGCGTGGTCCTTCCAGGTGCTGGCGGAAGGCCCGCGCCGCAGCGCCGAACCCGGCGAGGTCGTTCGCGACGAAATCGGCCGCACTCTCCGGCACCATGAGATGCTCCCGGGAGGCGGCCAGCGTGTCCGGGAGCGGGATGAACACCTTGGTGCCTCTTGTGCCCAGGGCCTCAGAAGCCTCCACCTCGTACCCGACCACGTCGCACTGCCCGCCGCCAGCATCGGAGGTCTCGAGGATGACGTCCACGACCGTCCCCAGTTCGGTCCCGCCGTCGGTCAGCACCTTCGAACCCAGCACATCGCCGCCGGACCCGCCGGAGGTCGCAGACTGATCCAGCACGATCGCGTTGGGCTCCAACACGTCCTCACCGCGGATCATCACCGCATCAGGTCCCAACGCGATCACCGCCGCCCAGGGCAACGCCTGCTTCAACGGTCCGGAAAACAGTCCGCGCCCGGCCAGGGTGAACCCGCCGACGGCACCGCCACCAGCGGAATACACGACGTCCTTGATCTGGGCGATGTCCTCCCCGCCGAGCGTGACGACCGGCCGCCCCGTGACCTCCGAGGTGCGCATCAGCCGACTCATTGCGGAGTCCCGCGTCTACGGGTGCGGCGGGACTGGCCTGACTTCACGATCGCCCCGCCACCGCGGCGGCGCTTCTGCACCACCAGTGCCCCGATGACCACAAGCGCGGCCACCACAGCGATCACGACCACCCACACCCACCAGCTCATCGCGCCCATCCTCCGCGACTCTGAGCGCCCGAAGTTGGGCGGTCTAGGTGAGCCCTCGCCTTGACCAAATCAGCTGCAGCCGATCTCGACTCCAACCCTAGCCCGGCCGACTCGCCGGGCCACGCTCCGACACATGACGGCACATGTGCTCGACGGCAGGATGGCCAGGCAGGGACCGGGTTGTCGCTCGCGCGGGACGGCAGGCGGGTTCAGCCGAACCACGACTGACCAGGCGCGTCGAGTTCTGGGCTTTGACCCGAAGCACTCGTGGCGACCCACAGCAGACTCCCAGCCAGAACGCAGCCAGGGCTGAGGTTTGTCGACTTCAGTGGTCCTCACAGACCCTTGGAGATCCTATGTCGATTCAGCTTCCCCAGTCGGCGCGGCGTTTGGCTGGGCGCTTGGGCGAGGCCCCCGCGCTGCGGCTGGCGGTTGCCGTAGAGGACAAGCTCGCCCCGGTCGCTGCGGTCCACCCCGTGGGAGCCACAGCCGTGCGTTCCAGGCCCAGCACCCCGCTGGCCCTGGTCTACAGCTCGGCGAAGACCCCCCTCAGGCTGGTTGTCCCGGTCAGCGAGAACCCCGGAGAGCATCTTTGTGAAATCCCAGACGCCGCCGGAATCGACCACCACCGACCAGGATTGACGGAGGCCGCATACCAGCCCGGCACCGGCCCTCGTCCGGGCCACCACAGACCTCAATCCCTCTCCTGAATCCCTTCATCGCCCTGCAACGATGGGCTCCTGGCCTGGGAGGGGACCGACGTCGGCGCACCCTTGGCACACGGGCGACGCAATGGCGGCAGTATGGCTCCGTCATTGTCGACCTGCCGTTGATCCTCGGGGTTGCTTCACACGGTCTCAGCTTCAAAGCTTCCAGCGGCCACAGGGGCGACGGACCCGCCGACCCAGAGCCGCCCGCCGGGTCCGGTCCTGACTCGTATCGTGCTGGGCCTCCCCGTGTACTGGCCCTGGTGAAGGAGAATCGGCTCGTCATCGGGACGAGCTTGGTGTCGCATGAGGTACCCGGCGGCCGGACCGGCGGCACTGCCGGTGGCGACATCCTCGACACGGCCGGCGTTGTCCCAGGTGCGACCTTCCGGTCGCTCCGGGTCGAGCACATAGACGAACTTGGCACCAACCTCCTGCAGGAGCGTCTCGAAGTCGGGGCGGCAGATCCGGGCCTGTTCCAGTCCGGCGGCGACCGGCACGATCAAGTAGTCCAGGCCGGTGCTGACAACCTGCATCGGCAGGTCACGATGCAGCTGGTCACGCGTAAGCCCCAGTGCTTCGCCTAACGCCGCTGCCCGCTCTCCCACAACCATCGGCCCGAACTGTGGGACGCCCTGATCCATCTCAACATCGATCCAGGCAGCCCCAGAGCTTGTCCGGACTCCGATCGTTCGCTGGCCAGCCCGCAAACCCCATTGCCCGTCCTGCTGTCCCATGGGCAGCATTCCGTGAAGCACCGAAGCAGCGCCCAGCACGGGATGGCCCGCGAAGTCCAGCTCCTCGTCCTCGGTGAAGATCCGCAGCGTGGCCGACCTTGCGTCAAGGTCCACTTCGGTCAGGAACACGCTCTCGAACTGGCGCATCTCCCGCGTGACGGCTTGCATCAGCCCTGCTGAGAGCTGCTCCGCATCGAGAACGACGATGAGGCCGTTGCCCTGAAAAGCCCGCCGGCTGAACACGTCGACATGCCGGTACTCGATTGTGATCACGCAGCGATCCTATGAAGGCTTCGCTCACGGCGAATCCTCATCTGCCCCGATCAGCCGAAGTCACCCCCAGGCCGGCGTCGCGCGGAAGCACGATGACCTCGGCCCCGGACGGCGGTTGCTGCTGTCCCGAGGCGCCGCAGCTGTGTGCCATCTGAGGCGCTCACGGACCGGGCATCGCCCGCCTCTAGCCAGTCGGGTGGGGTGTTGCTGCCCCGGGCTGCGCCTTGGCCACTTCCCCACCGAAGGCCGCATGATACTTCTCCGCCAGCGACGGCGTCAGGCCACCAAACACCCGCAGCACCGCAACACCGCGGAGATAGTCGTACTCGCCGCCCACAATCGCTCCAGTCTTTTTCATGCCCAGGAGGTACTTCCCACGAGCCGTCGCATCGGCCACCGACTTGTACACCTCAACTTTCGCACCACAGGCGACCACCAGCGTGGTGCACGTGTTGGCCGTCTCGTAGATCACCGCGGCTGAGACATACGACCCTGGTTGGCCAAATATGGGGTTCGGGTCATTGTCCTTGGTGAGGGTGACAACTTTGGCTACCGAGGTGACCAGAGCCTGGATCTTCTTCGCGCTCGCCGTCGCCGCATCTCCGCCCAACGCGGTCGATGGTGCTGCCGTAGCGGCTACGGTTGCCGGGCTGCTAGTCGACGGCTTGGACGCCGGCGTGGTGTCTCCTCCACATCCGGTCAGGACCAATGTTGTGGCGGCGATCAGGCTGATCGGAAGTCCGACGTTCATGGTTGTCTCTCGTACTAGTGGTGGTGGCGCGTACTAGTGGTGGTGGCGCGTACTAGTGGTGGTGATGGTGAGCAGGACGCAGTGTCTTCGCGACGGGCGGCGTCGCAATGGTAAGCGATGTCATGCTGCGGTCAGTACCCACGGATCTGATGACGGAGGTCCGTCTGCGACGGGGGGTACGACTTCGACTTGCTGGTCAGGGTTCTGCCAGCGGATCTTGGTCACGGGCCACGCAGCAAGAGGCCTTTCCAAATAGGGAAGGGCCTCTGACCCGCGACGTTGGTAGCGGAGCCGTTCAGCCGGAATGGCCCTTTGCTGGCGGCCACCCCGTTTCAGCCGGGTTCCCTTGAACAGACAAACCACGCTAGCCCCGAGTTGGCTCACCTGAAACGGTCCGGTGGCGGACACATCGGTCGACCTCAGCACACGCAGGCTGCACGAGTCGCTAGGCTCCCTTCCTGTATGAGTTGTTCCTAGGGTCGTTCCTAGCATTCTTCCTAGGGTTGTTCCAATACCCCGGGCCTCTAGCTCAGTTGGTAGAGCTGCGGACTTTTAATCCGTAGGTCGTCGGTTCGAGCCCGACGGGGCCCACCACACCTTTGCGCAGGTCAGCGCCCTGCGAAGCCTTCTTCGAGCGGGCGCCTTCGAGTGACATAACGTCCGCAGTCCGCAGCGA
>JBDTYK010000152.1:0-6273 GCA_040005715.1 Actinomycetota bacterium
GTCACGATGCCTGCGCGCGGTCTGCAACCAGCCGAACGTGGCTGCTCGGATGTAAGCCGCTGCGCCAAGCGCCACCCGAGCAGCGGGGTCAGCGAGCAACCGGCTCAGCGCAGCAGCGACATCGTCCACATCCGGCGATCTGGCGTAAGCCACGGCGTCTCCGCCCACTTCGGGCAGGGACAGTCGATCAGTGGTCAGGACCGTGGCCCCGCAGGCCATGGCCTCCAGAACCGGCAGCCCGAATCCCTCGCCGAAGCTGGGATAGGCGACGATCTCGGCCCCACCGAGAAGGCCTGGAAGCAAGCCATCAGGCACGAACCCGGGTCGAACTACCCGCAGGTGCGCCGGAACCTCGGCCAGTGCGGCATCGATCCCGCCGCCCCAGCCGGTCGCACCGGACAGAACCAAGGCGGGGGGCGCTGGAAGGGACGAGCAGGACGCGATGTACGCACGAATGAGCCCAGCGACGTTCTTGCGCGGCTCAAGAGTCCCCAGAAAGGCGATGAACCGGGCCTCTGTCGACAGACCAAGCCAGCTTCGGACCTCACGCACCTCATCGCCGCTGGGGCGACGGAATCTTCGGCGGTCGACGCCGTGTGGAATCACGGTGATGCGGTCAGCATCCGCGTGCACCACACGCACCAGCTCGTCCTTGGTGGCCTGGCTGGGCACGACCAATGCGTCGGCATGCCGGCACGAGAACCGTGTCCACTGTGTGAAGAATCGTGCCTTGACCCCCAGATGCAGGTCCGGATCACTGACGAACGTCGCGTCGTGAAGCGTCACGACCTGTTTGGGTCCACGCCGGCCGCTGTTGGCCAAGGGCATCGTGTAGTGAGGCGAGTGCACGATGTCCGGACGACGCGACCGTATGACGCGCGGCAGCCCGACCTGCTCCCACAAGAGACGCTGAGGCGGCGAAGACGCCCAGGCCGGTACGACGATGGCGTTCCGCCCTCCCACCGATGCCGCATAGAGATCGACGTCCCGCGGCTGACAGACAACGGCCACGTCCACCCCCACCTGCGGAAGGTGGGCGACCAGCTCATCGACATACCTGCCGACTCCACCACGAAACGGTGGCTGCGCGGAAGCATCGATGAGAACGCGGACCAACCCACACCAGCTCTCTGAACTTTGGGGACGCGGCCGGGGAGCTTGGGGACGCGGCCGGGCGAGTTCCCGCTGAGATGCTACCGGTTGGTGATCACGCAGCTGGGAACGCCGCTACTGACCCAGCCGCGCGTACAGGTCCCACAACGTCCTCGCGGAGTCCATCCAGTCGAAGCCCTGGGCGCGCAATAATCCGGCCTCGATCATCTGCGCCCTCGCACCGGCATCGCTGAGAACACGACCGACCGCCAGACTCAAGGCCGTCGGATCATCGATGGGGAAGGTCTGCGTGGCCTCTCCGCCCACCTCGCGCAAAGCCGGATCATCAGAGGTGACGACAGGGACACCGAGAGCCATGGCTTCGAGCACGGGGAGCCCGAAACCTTCGGCGCGCGAAGGCATCACGACAAGACTGGCACCGGAGTAGAGAGCCGCGAGGTCGGCGTCCTTCACCCGGCCCGTGACGATGACCCGGTCTTGGATCCCCCGCTCTTCGGCGCCCCGCGCCACGTCCACTCCGCCCCACCCTCGCGGGCCGACGACCACCAGCGACTGGCCCGCCAGGGTCGGCTGGGACAAGGCGTCCAGCAACGTGTCGAGCCCCTTGCGCGGCTCCGCAGTCCCGACGAATATCAGGTAGCCGCGCTCGCCGACTTGGAGGAGGCCGCGGCGCTCGTGCGCATCCTCAGGAACGGAAAGGGTGCTGGAGAATCCCGGAGGCACCGCTATCACCTCGCCGGCCGGTGCGAGTATGTCGCGGACCTGGTCGGCGACGGCGACGGTAGGCGTCACGATCAGGTCAGCCTCACGGGCTGCGCGAGCTCCCATCCGCCGGTGAAAGGCAACCCCTCGGGGCGTCAGCGTCTCGGGGTGAGTCCATGGCACCACATCGTGAATTGTGACCACGAGCGCAGCGCGCCTCTTAGGGGGGATCATCAACGTCAAGGCATGGACCACGTCGACGTCCTTCGGTGCCGGGCCAAAGCCGTGCTCCCATAGCCGCGACAGAACCTTGGTGCCGATGGGCATCCGGCGTAGCCCCGAGATCTCGTTCGGCGGCGTGTTCGCCATCGAGGCCAGGTGTTTCGACCCGTGCCACGCACTCCATGGCTCAAGCGAAGACTGTGCGGGTGCGGCGAGCGTGAGTGCGACTGCGAGCTCCCTGGCGTAACGCCCCGTGCCGCCAGGCACGGGGGAGAAGAGCTGATCGACGACCAGCCCGACTCTCATGCCCGCGATCCTCGCACAGCCCTGCGCCAAGTCCCCGCTGCACGGTGGAGCCGACACAACCGTTTGACACCTGCCCCATCAGAACCACCCGCATGAACCCACCTTCTCCATACGGTGCGAGACTTACTCGCCTCCGGGCGGAGCCCTCGGGACCTCGACAAGGAGATGCTGTGCTGGACTTTAGAGCCGACGCCGTCTTGGCTCGTCACGTCGATAGCCTCCGGAACAGCGCTCAGGATGTCGTCCTGAGCGACCTTCCCGATCATGTGGACCCGGTGGCCCGCATCTCAGCGGCCATCGCTTCGGCCGACGGGCGACGCGTGGTCGTTGTGGTACCGAATGTCGCTCGACCGCAGTTGGTGAGGCGGCTCCTGCTAGGGCTCGGCGACGCGGAGCTTCCCGCGCCGGCCCTTGGCGGCTGGTTCACCCGAGAGCGGCTGGACCGGCTCTTAGCAGATCAGGGGTATATCCCGGTCACCTCCGCCATAACGGCAATCCCAACGGTGGCAACCGGAGCCCCCCTGGATGACCTACTCTCTAGCATCTCGGCCCGCGCCGGTGCGACCGACGAACCGTGGCTGGTCAGGGCCTATATGCCTTCCGTCCAGCCACAGGAAGCATTGTCAGAGCGCGTACCCTTCCTCTCGGTGCTCATGCGCACCCAGGGTCGTCGCCCAGGAGCCTTCAAGGACGCACTGCTCTGCTTGGCCGCCCAGAGCTGCACCGATTTCGAGATACTCGTGCTGGCCCATGACGCCGCTGTCGAGCAACAAGCCATCATCGAAGGCATCCTGGCCGATCAGTCCGAGTCGCTGCGCGCCCGCATTCGGCTGGTCCCGGTCACGGGAGGCGGGCGCACCGCCCCCCTCAACACCGGGGTCGAACTGGCCCGAGGGTCATACATCGCATTCCTGGACGACGACGACCTGGTCATGGCGCACTGGGTGGAAGCCTTCCGGAACGGTGCAGAAGAATGTCAAGGACGCCTGATCGTGCGAGCGCTCGCCACCGAGCAGTCGGTGGAGACGTTCCCAGGCGGCGAATTCCGGTCGACGAGCTGGCCGAGCACCCGGTGGGACGCCAAGATGGACCTGCTGCGGCATGTCGTCGACAACCACTCGCCGCTCAACAGCTATGCATACCCCCGGGCGGTCTTCACGGAATACGGCTATCGGTTCGACCCAGAGCTCAGGGTACTGGAGGACTGGGACCTCTTCGTGCGAGTCTCGTCCTTGCTTGGGGTCAAAGACCAGCCGGAGGTCACCTCCATCTACCGCCGCTGGCCGCATCACGCGAACTCGTACACCGAGCTGGCACAAGCCGACTGGCCTGACATGGGGTGGAAGGTGGTCGCTGGATGGGACCGACTGCCGTTCCTCCTCCCGGCCGGAAGTGCGACCAAACTTCGGCAAGACGCCATGGCGGCCTTACACGCCGTGCCGCTGAAGGAGCGGGTCGTGGGCCGCGCCCAACGCACTGCCGACGCTTGGGCTCCGCGTCTCGCACACACACCGGTATACCGACCGTTGCGCTTCGCCTTCCGGAAGATCCGTCGACTTGCACCGCCGGATTCCCCTACCACGGACACCCAGTGATATTTGCGCGACTGTACCAACGGCGCGCAGGCGTGAGAACGGGACGAGACGGTGACGTGACAGGTACTTCGACGGTTCATGTGGCAGACGCCAAAGCTCCGCTTGACGAGATCTTTGAATACCGCAGTCTGGTCGGCAACTTCGTCCGCCGTGAGCTGCGGACACGTTTCAAAGGCAGCCGGATCGGCTGGCTCTGGTCCCTCGCCAACCCCATCGCCACGCTCACGGTCTACACCGTCGTATTCGGTATCTTCCTCGGCGCGAACAAGAGTGTTCCGAAGTCCGGTAGTGGCAATGTCAACAACTTTGCGGTCTACCTCTTCACGGGTTTGGTGGTCTGGAATGTCTTCGCCAGCGTCTTGAACCGCAACGTCTCCGGGCTGCTCGAGATCGGGGCGCTCAGGCGCAAGGTCTATTTCCCTCCGATCGCGCCACTGACCGGGATCACACTGGCGGTCCTGGTGGAGCTCGGGGTCGAGTTCGGACTTCTCCTCGCCGTCTACATCGCGTTCGGCAACATCGGCTTGACGTTCCTGCTAGCCCCGGTCGTCATCGTCTTGGCCGCGGTGTTCTCGTTCGGTCTGGGGCTCTTGCTCGCTGTCGCGAACGCACGCTACCGGGATGTGAGCTATCTCCTCACGATCGTCATGCAGCTGCTTTTCTACCTGACCCCGATCATCTATCCCATCACCTTGGTGGAAAAGCACCTCGTCGGCCACGAGTGGGCGTCGTTGCTCTACCGCTCCAATCCGCTGACCCAGTATGTCCTGGTATTGCGGGAGCTCATGTGGGAGCTGCGCTGGCCGTCACTGGCACAGTTCGCCTACTGCGTCGCCTGGGCGGCCGTGATGGGCGCGGTGGGCTGGTTCGTGTTCACCCGGAAGTCCCTGACCATCGCGGAGCAGCTGTGAGCGGCAACCACGAGCCAGCCGTCGTCGTTCGGAACGTAGGTAAGACCTTCCACCTGGCCGCGGGCCGCCCCCGGAACATCAAGGATGCCGTGATCGACCGCCGCCGCATCCACACCGATGTCTTCGAAGCCCTGCACGATGTCTCCCTGGAAGTGCCCAGAGGCTGCACCTATGCACTGGTGGGCCACAACGGCTCGGGCAAGAGCACCCTGCTCAAGCTGATGGCCGGCATTCACCCTCCGACGACCGGCTCGGTAACCACGAATGGCCAGGTCTCTGCCCTGCTCGAGCTGGGCGCCGGCTTCCACCCCGATCTGACCGGACGCGAGAACGTCTACCTCAACGGCTCGATCCTGGGTCTGAGCGGCAAACAGGTCGAGCGGCACGTCGAGGCGATCGCAGAGTTCGCCGGCATCGGTGAGTTCATGGACGAGCCCGTGAAGATCTACAGCTCAGGCATGTTCGTGCGGCTGGGCTTCTCCGTTGCGGTCCACCTCGATCCGGAGATCCTCATAGTGGACGAGGTGATAGCTGTCGGCGATGAAGAGTTCCAACGGCGTTGTTTCGACCATCTGTACAAGCTGCGTAAGCGGGGCGTGACGATCCTGTTCGTCTCGCACTCCCTCGGGTTGGTCGAGCAGCTCGCTGACGAGGCGGCGTGGATCGACGAGGGGCGACTTCGCATCTCGGGCTCGGCACGGCAGGTTATTGACGGCTATCTCGGTCAGGTCAACGCCCACGAACGGGCCGCCTACGCCGCCGAAACCCTCGCAGCGGCCGCTGCCTCTTCTGCTTCCCCCTCAGCTGCCACACCAGCCGACGGCACTGACCCGACTCAGACCGGCGAGCTCGTCGCGGTTGCTGACGTTTCGGAGCTCGAGTCGACCGCGGGTGCTGGACGTCGCGGCACAGGCGAGGCGCAGGTGACCGGTCTGGACTTCCTGGATCACAACGGCGAGACCACCAAGGTGGTCGAGTTCGGCGAGCCCTTCACCGTCCGACTGCACTACCGAACGAACGAGCCGCTCGAGTCCCCGACGTTCGGCCTCGCATTCTTCAGCGAGCAGGGGTGGCCCATTGCCGGCCCCAACACCCGGATCGGCGAGCTCGAGACAGGTGTGGTGCGCGGCGTAGGCCATGTCGATTTCAGCGTCGCCTCCTGCCGGTTCGCGCCTGGTCACCTGACTGTGTCGGCCGCCGTGTCGGACCATAGTGGCACCCATGTCTTTGACTGGCATGACCGCGAGTACGACGTGCAGATCCTGCCCGGCCGCGGCTTCCCCGTAACAGGGATGGTCGAGGTCCCGGGCACGTGGTCTGGCCCGGTGCCGGAATGAGCGACGACGACGACGTGCAGGTCACCGTCGTCGTCGTGACCTGGAACGGCGCCCACTTGCTTGCCGACTGCCTCGACGGTCTACGGG
>JBDTYK010000153.1:0-6218 GCA_040005715.1 Actinomycetota bacterium
TCTCCTCTAACTGGGCTAGCTGAACAAACGGTGATCAAGGCTGTATGCCGTGCGCGGCCGCACCACCAGCCATGCGGCACAGGCTACGAGGCCCGCGTCGCGAAGCAGGTCTGCCAAGTACTGCGTCTGGCGGCCGGCAATGGTTCCCCCGCCGCCGAAGCAGCCGCAGTCGATGCTCAGCCCGCGCATCCAGGCCGAGCTGATGCCGATGATGAAGACCAGCATCAGCACACCGCCCACCAGTGCGGACGCACGAGTGAACAGGCCCACGACCAGGAGCAGCCCGACCGAGATCTCGACCACCGGCAAGGCGTAGCCCACGTATGCGGCGAAGTCGTACGGAAGGATCTGGAAGGCACGTACCGCCCTTGCTGAGACTGCCGGGGAGGTCACCTTCAGGGCGCCGGCCACGACCAGGACGACCCCGAGGACCAGTCGCGCAAGCAGCCCGACGAAGTCGGCGCCTCGCCCACGTTGTGCAAAGCCCATCAGCTCAGCCTTTCCTTCGGACGCCGGCAGCCAGATCGGCAGAGAGCCTGCGGATCGCCTCAAGGCCATCCCCGCGCGAACCCGCGTCGGCCAGGCATCGCACCAGGGCCGATCCCACGATGACGCCGTCCGCGAAGGCCGCGATCTGGGCGGCCTGGGCGCCGGTGGACACGCCGAGTCCGACACAGATGGGGGTGTCGGTCACCACTCGCGTCCGGGAGACCAGCTCCTCTGCCGTATCCCCGAGCGCGTTGCGTTCTCCGGTGACCCCCATGGTCGACGCGGCGTAGACGAAGCCGCGGCAGGCTGAGGTGGTGCTCAGAAGCCGGTCAGGCGTCGAGCTGGGCGCAACCAGGAAGATCCGGTCGAGGTCATTGCGCCTGGCAGCCTGGATCCACTCGACCGCTTCGTCCGGGATCAGGTCGGGAGTGATCAGACCGGCCCCGCCAGCCTTGGCCAGGTCGTCGGCGAACCGGTCGACGCCATAACGCAGAACAGGATTCCAGTAGGTCATGACCAGAGCGGGGGCACCCATGTCGGCGACCGCCCGAACCGCCTTGAAGACATCCGAGAGCCGGGTCCCGCCCTTGAGGGCGACGTCCGCGGCATGCTGGATGACGGGGCCGTCCATGAGCGGGTCGGTGTAGGGCACTCCGATCTCAACGATGTCGACGCCCGACTCAACCATGGCGGCCATCGCATCGATGGAACCCTGCACGTCCGGGTACCCGACCGGAAGATAGCCCACGAGGGCCGCCCGGCCATCATCCTTGGCCCTTGCGAGGACCGCCCCGACGCCGCTCACGGTCGCTCCACCCCGTCGTCGAGCAAACCGAACCAACGCGCGGCGGTATCCACGTCCTTGTCGCCCCGCCCTGACAGGTTGACCAGGACAAGGCCTTCAGGACCGAGCTCGCGCCCGATCTCGAGCGCGCCGGCGAGGGCGTGGGCACTCTCGATCGCGGGGATGATCCCCTCGGTACGGCACAACAGGGAGAACGCGTCCATGGCCTGGGTGTCGGTGATCGGGCGATACTCGGCGCGGCCGCTGTCGCGCAGGAACGAGTGCTCCGGGCCGACACTGGGATAGTCCAGACCGGCCGAGATGGAATGGGACTCCAGCGTCTGCCCGTCCTCGTCCTGAAGCACGTAGGTGAACGCCCCGTGCAGGACCCCGGTGTGCCCGGTGCTGAACCGGGCCGCGTGCTGGTCGGTGTCCACGCCCTCGCCCCCCGCCTCCAGCCCGATTAGCCGAACAGAGGGGTCATCGATGAAGCGGTGGAAGATGCCCATTGCGTTCGAGCCACCTCCGACGCAGGCGCACACAGCGTCGGGCAACCGCCCAACCAGGTCGAGCACCTGGGCCCTTGCCTCGACCCCGATGATGCGCTGGAAGTCACGCACCATCACGGGAAAGGGGTGCGGGCCGGTAACGGTGCCGATGAGGTAGTGGGTGGTCTCCACGTTGGTGACCCAGTCGCGCATCGCCTCGTTTATCGCGTCCTTGAGGGTCTGGCTGCCGTGGCTGACCGGGATCACCGTGGCGCCCAGAAGCCGCATCCGGGCCACGTTCAGGGCCTGGCGGGCCATGTCCTTCTGGCCCATGTATACGGTGCACTCGAGGCCCATCAGTGCCGCCGCGGTGGCACTGGCGACCCCGTGCTGCCCCGCCCCGGTCTCGGCGATGATGCGCGTCTTGCCCATGCGTCTTGTCAGCAACGCCTGTCCGAGGACGTTGTTGAGCTTGTGCGAACCGGTGTGGTTGAGATCCTCCCGCTTGAGCAGGACGCGGGCGCCCCCGGCATGCACGGCGAACCGCGGGACCTCGGTGATGATGCTCGGACGGCCGGTGTAGGTGCGGTGAAGGCGCTCGAGCTCGCCCTGGAAGGCCGGGTCGTTGTTGGCCTTGCTCCGGGCCTCGTCGAGCTGCTCAAGGGCAGCCACGAGGGCCTCGGGCACGTAGCGGCCGCCATAGGCGCCGAAGCGACCCACCCGTGCGCCCGCCCCCACCGGCTTCTGCTGGTCGGTCATCAGACTCCCTGTCTCGGTGTCAGAGCCTGGATACCGGCGGCAAGGAGGTCGGCCACCGCCTCACGCGGGCGACCCCCGGTCACCAGGCTCTCGCCAACCAGTACGGCATCTGCGCCGGCAGCTGCGTAGTCCAGGACATCCTGTGGCCCGCGAACGCCGGACTCGGCAACCTTGACGATTCCTTCCGGGATCTGCGGAACCAGACGGGCAAACGTCCCGCGGTCGACCGCGAGGGTCTTGAGGTTCCGGGCGTTGACGCCGATGACGCGCGAACCGGCATCGACCGCGCGCTCTGCCTCGGCCTCGTCGTGCACCTCGACCAGGGCGGTCATCCCCAGGGACTGGGCAATCTCGAGCAGCTCGACCAGCCTGCCCTGGTCCAGGGCCGCAACGATGAGCAGGACGAGGTCCGCACCATAGGCACGCGCCTCCCACAGCTGGTACGGGGAGACCACAAAGTCCTTGCGCAGCAGGGGGACGTCAACAGCCGCCCGGACCGCGGCAAGGTCCTGCAGACTGCCCCCGAACCGGCGCTCCTCGGTCAGGACACTGATGACGCTGGCACCGCCGGCGGCGTAGTCGGCCGCCAGCTGGGCCGGATCGGGGATCACGGCCAGGGCGCCCCTGCTCGGACTGGACCGTTTCACCTCGGCGATCACCTTGACGCCGGCTCCTGAGCGGAGGACCGTGAACGCGTCCAGGGCCGGCTCGACCCGCTCGACGCGTGATTTCAGCTCGTCGAGCGAGACGCCCGCCACTCGGACGGCCAGGTCCTCGCGGACGCCGTCTAGGATCTCGTCGAGGACAGTGGGCACCCTGCAAGGCTATCGGCGAGACGATGCAGGGCCGAAATTGGCCCCCGTGGGCCGTCAGCCGCTCGCGCCGTGCCTGCTCGATCGCTCAGGGCCTGCCACACCGAAACCCGCCATAGCCATGATCTTGCCTGAGGCCGCCCCCACGACCACCAGGACTATCCCGACGATGGCAAGGGGCCAGCTCACGACCACGACCGCTACCGAGATCACCAACGAGGCGATCAGCACGATCGTCACCGCTGTCCACGCTGCCCTGCTCCGGCCGTGGCCTTGTGCTGCCATGTGGTCCCTCTCCCTGATCCGGCGACCGTCTGCTGGTCCCTCTGGTGAACGGCGCTTCGAGTCCCCTGAAACAAGTCCTCGAGCCGCTGAAGCTCATTGTGTCATCGCAGGAGGCCACGGGGGTCGAACGACGCTGACTGGCACTCGAGCTCAGCCAGACGAGCTCAACCGCACGAGCCGGCCCGCTCATTGCTCATCGGTGGGATCCTTGCCCCTGGACAGCTGGTCCCAGGCCGACTCGGGCCCCGACGGCGAGGCTGCTGCCGGATGCCGTTGGGCCCCGTCGCCGGCGATCGGCGAGTCGAACCTGTCCGAGAGTCCGCGCCAGCGACGTGAACCGACCATTGCACCCAACGCTCCGACTCCCATGGCCAGCGCGGCCGCGAGCGCGACCCAGACCCAGATCCCCGCTCGGCCGCTGGCGGCAACGGTCCCGCTGCGACCAGTCCCGGCGGCAGCAAGGGTGCCCAGCGCGCCGCTGGGGTCAACCAGTATCCCGACGATCACGCCCGCACACAGCGCCGCGGCCAGCAATGCCGCAGTGGCGGCGACGACGCGCACCACCGGGCCGGCCGTGCCAACGGCAACTGCGGCCGCAAGGCCCACGAGCGCCGCAGCCATCGCGACTGGCGCGACGTCAGCGCCCCTGCCGTGCAGCACGCTGGCTCCGAGTACGACGTCTGCGGTCGAGCCCGACACCCACTCGCGGGAACCGCTGACGAGGACGACCACGGCCCCGGCCATCACCAGGAGCAGCACCTGGCGCTTGGCAGTCAGCGAGTCGATCACGGCGCGCGCAGCCCCGCGGCAGAGGCAACGGCTCTCAGAGCCGCCGCCGCCTTGTTCACGCTCTCCTCGAGCTCGAGCTGAGGCACGGAGTCGGCAACGATTCCCCCGCCTGCCTGCACATACGCCCGCCCGCCCTTGATCACGGCGGTGCGAATCGCAATCGCCATGTCGAGGTCGCCGTGGAAGTCGAGATAGCCGACAACGCCGCCGTAGATGCCTCGTCGGCTTGGCTCGAGCTCGTCGATCAGAGCCATGGCGCGCGGCTTGGGCGCTCCCGAGAGAGTTCCGGCCGGGAACGTAGCCACCAGCACGTCATAGGCGCTCTGGTCGGACCGGATGTCACCAACCACCGTGGACTCCAGATGCATGATGTGGCTGTAGCGCCGGACCGTCATGAACTCCACCACGTCCACCGTCCCCGCGTGACAGACCCGCTGAAGGTCGTTGCGCGACAGATCGACCAGCATGACGTGCTCGGCCCGCTCCTTGGCATCGGCCAGCAGCTCGTCGGCATTGGAGACATCGGCCTCGGGGGTGCTCCCCCGTGGTCGCGAGCCGGCGATCGGATGGGTGATGGCCCGTCGTCCAGTCACCTTGACTAGTGCCTCCGGACTCGAGCCCACGACGTCGTACGACGTGCCGTCAGGTGCGGGAAGCCGCAGGAGATACATGTAGGGGCTCGGGTTGGATGCGCGAAGGACGCGATACACGTCCAGCGCATCGGCTGGGCAGCTCATCGCGAAACGCTGCGACAGGACAACCTGGAAGACCTCGCCAGCGCGAATCGCCTCCTTGCCGGCCTCGACCATCGCGAGGAACTGATCGGGGGTGTGGTTGCTGGAAGCCTGCGGTGTGGTCGCCGCGATGACAGCCACCGTGCTTGGCGCCGCCGCACCCAGATCGGCGCTCATCGTGTCCAGTCGGGCGACGGCATCGGTCCAGGCCTCCTCGACCCGCTCGTCGGTTGCGTCGTAGTTGACCGCGTTGGCGACCAGCAGCAGCGAGCCGTCAGCGTGGTCCAGGACTGCAAGGTCGGTGGCCAGCATCATGGCCAGCTCGGGCAGGTGCAGCTCGTCCGGGGCCGTGTCGGGGACCGTCTCCCAGCGGCGTACGGCGTCATACGTGATGGCACCGACCATGCCACCGGTCAGCGGTGGCAAACCTGTGATCGGGTCGGTTGCGAGCGCAGAAACGGTGTCACGCAACGCTTTCAGCGGGTCGCCGCTAGTGGGAGCTCCGACCGGCGGATCCCCGATCCAGTGGGCCTGGCCGTCCTTCTCGGTGAGCACGGCGCCGCACGAGGCGCCGACGATGGAGTAGCGCGACCACACTCCCCCGTGCTCGGCGGACTCGAGCAGAAAGGTGCCCGGACCACCCTTGGCGAGCTTGCGGTAGACCCCTACCGGCGTCTCCGCGTCGGCCAGCAGGCGGCGCACCACGGGGATCACGCGACGGCTGCGGGCCATCTGCGTGAACTCGACCAGAGAAGGCCAGGTCACGCCGTACGCCAGGTCTGGGGTGGGCTCACTCATCCGGATGTCCCTGCACAGCTGACAGCTCTCGATCCTCGAAACAGGTCCGCGCGCCGGTGTGACAGGCCGCACCGACCTGGTCGACGCGAACCAGCAGACTGTCGCCGTCGCAGTCCAGCGCGACCGTCCTGACGTACTGCACGTGCCCCGAGGTGTCACCCTTGCGCCAGTACTCGCCCCGGCTGCGCGACCAGAAGGTCACGCGACCCGACGTCAGGGTGCGACGAAGCGCCTCGTCGTCCATCCAGCCGACCATGAGCACCTCGCCGCTGTCGTGCTG
>JBDTYK010000154.1:0-6198 GCA_040005715.1 Actinomycetota bacterium
GGAGCGAGGCTCTGATGAGGGGCGCAGTCACGGCGGAGTTCCGCAAGTTCTTCACCACCCGCATGTGGTGGGGTATGGCGATCGGCGTGTTCTTGGCCGGCGCCGCGTTCTCCCTGCTTTTCGCTCTTGTCGTAGCCGGCTCCAAACAAGGGGGACCTGGCGCGAGCGGTCCCCCGCTACCCGGCCTCGACAACGCCGCCATGGTCTCGACCGTCTACACGGCCGGGCTGAGCCTCGCCTACCTGCTCACCCTGGTCGTCGGTGTCATGTCGATCGGCTCGGAGTATCGCCACAAGACGATCACCAGCACCTTCCTGTCCACGCCGAGGCGGATCCGGGTCATGGTCGCCAAGGTGATCTCGCTGCTGGGCATCGGCGTCTTCTACGGTCTGGTGTTCCTGATCGGCTCCGTCACGGTTGGCGGGTCGGCCATTGCCATCAAGGGCTACTCGCCCTTCCCGGACACTGGGCCGATCGCCCGGGCCCTCGCGTTGAGCCTGCTGGTCCTTGGCCTCTGGTCGCTGGTCGGGCTTGGCGCCGGCATCCTGATTCCCAACCAGGTCGCCGCGATCCTGATCGCGGTCGGCGCGGCCTGGATCGTCGAGCCGCTCGCAGGCTTCCTGCTGAGCCTCGTCAGCTGGGGCCACTCGATCGTCCCCTACATGCCGAGTCAGGCGACGTCGGCGATGGTCGGGCAGGTCAGCACGAGCGAAACCGTCAAACTACTGTCCTGGTGGGCCGGTGCACTGGTTCTTGTGGCGTACGCCGCAGTCCTGGCGGGAGTCGGCTCGGCGTTGACCGTGCGCCGCGACGTGACGTGACGTGACCTGAGGACAGCGAGATGACGTGACCCAGGTCGCTGCGAAATAGACCTCATCATCACGTGCTCCCAGCCTTCGAGCGTTAGGCTGGGAGCACGTCCGGTCCTCCCCTCCTTTGCCGAAAGAGGCGTATTCGCCGTGCCTGAGCAGCCACCCGTGAATGACCCCATGGCAGCCTTCGGCCCGAACGAATGGCTGGTCGACGAGCTGTACCAGCGCTATCTGCAGGACAAGAGCTCGGTGGACGCCGCGTGGTGGGAGTTCTTCGCCGACTACCATCCGGCTGTCGTCCCCAACGGAAGACCCAACGGCACAACGGCGACCACGCCTGTCAACCAGCCGCCTCAGAGCGCACCTGCCGTACCGGCGACCACCTCCGCCGTTCCCGAGGTCGAGACGCGCACGACGGTCCCGGCGCCAACCCCTGCCTCCCCGGCGCCAACCCCTGCCTCCCCGGCGCCAACCCCTGCCTCCCCGGCACCCCCTGCCTCCCCGGCACCCCCTGCCACCCCGGCCTCCTCGACCCCAGGGACAAGCCAGCCGGCCGCGGATACCCACGGTCCCGACGAGCAGGCCCCGAAGCAACGAGACCTCCCCCGGGTCGTGCCCGCTGGTCAGCTCAGCGAGGACGACGTTCAGCCGCTTCGCGGCGCGGCGGCCCGAACCGTGCTCAACATGGAGTCGAGCCTCTCGGTGCCAACCGCTACCAGCGTGCGCACCGTCCCGGCCAAGCTCCTCATGGACAACCGGGTGGTGATCAACAACCACCTCGCCCGAAGCCGCGGTGGCAAGGTCAGCTTCACCCATCTGATCGGGTACGCGATCGTCAAAGCCCTGGCCCTGATGCCGCAGATGAACAGCGGCTTCGGCGAACGGGACGGCAAACCGGTGCTCATCACACCGGCGCACATCAACCTCGGCCTGGCGATCGACATACCTAAGCCTGACGGCAGCCGCACCTTGCTCGTGCCCTCCATCAAGTCCACCGAGGCGATGGATTTCTCGCACTTCTGGACGGCCTACGAGGATCTGGTCCGCAAGGCGCGCAACAACAAGCTCGCCGTCGGGGACTTCCAGGGAACAACCATCAGCCTGACCAACCCGGGCACGATCGGAACGGTCCACTCAGTGCCTCGGCTGATGTCCGGCCAGGGCGCGATCATCGGGGTGGGCGCGCTGGAGTACCCGGCCGAATGGCAGGGCGCCAGCGAGGAGACCCTCAACCGCAACGCCGTGAGCAAGACGATCACGATCACCTCGACCTATGACCACCGAATCATCCAGGGCGCCCAGTCCGGTGAGTTCCTTCGAATCCTTCACGAGCTGCTCCTGGGAGGGAGCCGCTTCTACGACGAGGTCTTCGAGTCGCTGCGGATCCCCTATGAGCCCATTCGCTGGATCCAGGACATCTCGGCCAGCCACGACGAGGACGTCAACAAGACGGCTCGGGTGCAGGAGCTCATCCACGCTTATCGTGTCCGCGGCCACCTGATGGCCGACACCGACCCGCTGGAGTATCGCCAGCGCCACCACGCCGACCTCGACGTCACCGCGCACGGCCTGACGCTTTGGGACCTCGATCGTGACTTCGCCACCGGCGGCTTCGGCGGAGCGCCGATGCTCAAGCTGCGCCAGATCCTGGGTATTCTGCGCGACGCCTACTGCCGGACTGTTGGCGTGGAGTACATGCACATCCAGGACCCCGAACAGCGCGCGTGGATCCAGTCCAAGGTTGAGGGACCGTACGCCAAGACCTCACCAGAGGAGCAGCTGCGGATCCTGAGGCGGCTCAACGCTGCTGAGGCTTTCGAGACGTTCCTCCAGACCAAGTTCGTCGGGCAGAAGCGATTCAGCCTCGAGGGTGGAGAGTCCGTCATCCCCCTGCTGGACCGAATCCTGTGCAGAGCGGCCGACGAGGGCCTGGACGAGGTCTGCATCGGCATGCCCCACCGTGGCCGCCTCAACGTGCTGGCCAACCTGGCAGGCAAGTCGTACGGCCAGATCTTCCGCGAGTTCGAGGGCACCCAGGACCCCACGTCGGTCCAGGGCTCTGGTGATGTCAAGTACCACCTCGGCACCGAAGGCAAGTTCGTCACCGAGGGGGGCGCCATGACCAAGGTCTACCTGGCTGCCAACCCCTCGCACCTCGAGGCGGTCAACCCGGTTCTCGAGGGAATCGTGCGAGCCAAGCAGGACCGCCTTGACCTGGCCGGGGAGTCATTCACCGTCCTGCCGGTGCTGGTTCACGGCGATGCAGCCTTCGCCGGTCAGGGTGTGGTCGCCGAGACGCTCAACCTCTCGCAGCTTCGGGGCTACCGCACCGGCGGCACGATCCACGTCGTCATCAACAACCAGGTGGGGTTCACCACCTCTCCTGCCTCGTCGCGCTCCTCCTTCTACTCCACGGACGTTGCGCGGATGATCCAGGCGCCGATCTTCCATGTCAACGGCGATGACCCCGAGGGTTGCGTACGCGTCGCCGAGCTGGCCTACGACTTCCGGCAGGCATTCACCAAGGACGTCGTCATCGACATGGTCTGCTACCGGCGACGAGGTCACAACGAGGGCGACGACCCCTCCATGACCCAGCCGCTCATGTACAACCTGATCGAGGCCAAGCGCTCGGTCCGCAAGCTCTACAGCGAGTCACTGATCGGCCGTGGCGACATCACCATCGAAGAGGCCGAGGCAGCTCTGCGCGACTACCAGCAACAGCTCGAGCGGGTGTTCGTCGAGACCAAAGAAGCGGTCAAGAACGCCGATGCCGAGAGTGGCCAGTCCCATTCAGGCGAGGTTCCGGGCACAGACACCGTCGGCCATGGTGGGCTGGAGCGTCCGGCGGCGCAGGAGGCCGATGAACACACCGCGCCTCGCAGCGTTGCCACCGCCGTTTCCGCCGAGGATCTGGAGCAGATCGGCGACGCCTTCGTGAGGCCTCCCGAAGGCTTCACGGTTCATCCCAAGCTCAAGACGCTGATGGAACGACGGGCGGCCATGGTCCGCGAGGGCGGGATCGACTGGGCGATGGGCGAGCTCCTTGCCTTCGGCACCCTGCTCAAGGAGGGCGTCCCGGTTCGACTCGCCGGTCAGGACTCGCGCCGAGGCACCTTTGTGCAACGCCACGCGGTCCTCATCGACAAGGTGACGGCCGAGGAGTGGACGCCGCTGCGATACCTGGGCGAGGACCAGGCCCGGTTCTGGATCTACGACTCCCTGCTTTCCGAGTTCGCCGTGATGGGCTTCGAGTACGGCTACTCCGTCGAACGACCCGATGCGCTTGTCCTGTGGGAGGCGCAGTTCGGCGACTTCGCCGGCGGCGCACAGACGATCATCGACGAGTTCATCTCCACCTCGGAACAGAAATGGGGCCAGCGCTCGTCGGTCGTGCTCCTTCTTCCGCACGGCTACGAGGGTCAGGGTCCCGACCACTCCTCCGCCCGGATCGAGCGCTTCCTGCAGCTTTGTGCCGAGGACAACATGACCGTGGCCTACCCCTCGACGCCCGCCTCCTACTTCCACTTGTTACGTCGTCAGGCCTACCAACGCCCTCGCCGTCCGTTGATCGTCTTCACACCCAAGTCGATGTTGCGCCTCAAGGCCGCTGCTTCAGCGGTCGAGGACTTCACCTCGGGGACTTTCCAGCCAGTGCTGCGCGACATGGCCGCACTGGACGCACATGGCGTGACCCGGGTGCTCCTGGCATCGGGCAAGGTCATCCACGATCTCGAGGCCGAGCGCGCCAAGCGCCAGGACGGTGCGACCGCAATTCTTCGGGTCGAGCAGCTGGCTCCGCTGCCGGCCGATGACATCACGGCTGCCGTCAAGGCCTATCCGGGCGCCGAGATCATGTGGGTTCAGGACGAGCCCGTCAACCAGGGCGCCTGGCCGTTCATGGCGTTGAACCTGCCTTCGGCTCTGGCTGACCGAGGCGAGACGCGCAGTCTGCGGGTGGCGTCCCGCCCAGCTTCAGCCTCACCAGCCACCGGCTCGAGCAAGAAGCACGCTGTGCAACAAGCCGAGCTGATCGCCAAGGCCTTCAACCGCTGACTGCGCCCAACGGCCACCTGCCGTCTCGTTGCGCCTAAACCACCGTTTCGGGTGGTCGAGAGGCCAGATTCGGTGGTTTGGGGGCAACAAGCGGGATCGCGGGTGCCACCGCGCGATAACCTCACAGTCGTGTACTTCACGGATCGCGGAATCGAGGAGCTCGCAGAGCGTCGGGGCGAGGAGCAGGTCAGCCTCGAATGGCTGGCCGTACAGCTTCGGACCTTCGTCGACCTGCACCCCGACTTCGAGACACCCATCGAGCGCCTGGCCACCTGGCTCGCCCGACAAGACGACGATGAGGACTGACGCGCGTGAGCTTTGTCGACTACTACGCCAATGACCACTCGGCTGCCGACTCCACGCAGGAGGTCGTCACCGAGTTCAACCCCAGCACGCATTTTCAGGTCGGCGAGGGCCCAAGGGACATCGCCCTCGTGTTCATCGGTGACGCTTTCGTTGCGGGATACGGCGACCCGAAGGGTCTTGGCTGGGTCCCGCGAGTCGTCGGGCGCACCGCGCACCCTGACGTGGACATCACGGCATACCAGCTGGGGGTCCGCGGAGACTCCTCTGCGGACGTCCTTGCCCGCTGGACTGTCGAATGCCCGCCGCGCTGGCAGGGCCGTACCGAGAAGCGCCTGGTGGTGGCCGTCGGCCACAACGACGCCGTCAACGACACCACGACAGCGCGCGTGCGTCTGAACCTGGCCAACATCCTTGACGACGCGGCCGCCAGCGGTGTCGCCGTCTTCGCGGTGGGGCCGCCGCCGACGCTGGACCCTGACCTGAACGCCCGGATCGAGATCGTCGCTGAGGCCCAGGCCGACGTATGCGCACGCCGCGGAGTCTCGTATGTCGACTGCTATCACCCTCTGAAGGGCCATGAGCAATGGCACTCGGACCTGGGCGCTTCCCATGATGGCGCTCATCCCGGGCAGGCCGGCTACGGACTCATCGCATGGCTCGTACTACATGGCGGCTGGGACCAGTGGCTGGAGCTCGGCCGCTGAGCTCGCCGCTCCGCAAGCAGTAGCTGCTGCTGCTGATTCCACCCCGGATCTTTCGCATCTGAGTGCTCTTGAACTTGCGATACATCGCGTTATATCGTGAACGCACAAGACGCGATATAACGCGTATGGCGGAGCAGTCGCGGACCCGGAGACGAAGGAGACCCAGATGGCCCAGGAATGGCAGGTTGACGGACCCAAGGTGCTCGACATCGGCGACGAGAACGAGAGGGTCGGCAAACTCAGTCTCGGCCTGGTCGCCGGCCATGTGGACATCGTCACCCACGACGACTCGCCCACCGCCCGAGTCGAGGTGCACGAGG
>JBDTYK010000155.1:0-6191 GCA_040005715.1 Actinomycetota bacterium
CTAGATGCCGGTCTCGGCAATGACACGTCCGGTCTCCGCTGCGCGGACGAGCTCGGCGTGGTCCTGGACGTTCTGTTCGGCGCAGGTCTCGGCAAAGTCAGCGATGGCGTTGTCGAAACGCTCGCTCGACCCCAGATATGAGGCGATGGCCACTCGATCCCCGGATCGTGCGTGGGCGCGGGCCAGTGCCTGACCGCAGATCCTTCCGTAGAAACCCATCCCGTCCGGGAGCATCTGTTCCACCACGGCCGATCCTTTGCCATCGCGGAGCTGGCGCAGGTAGAAGTCGCGCTCGATCCCGTCGGGGCCTTCGGCTCGCTGCCAGCCGAGGAAGATGTCGCTGGATGCCTGCATCAGGTGCTGACCGTTGACCACCCGTTCGCCCTGGTTCCGGTAGCTGGTTCCCTTGACGAACCCGGACAGCACCGAGGCCTGGGCCTCCTTGGCCTGCAGAAACAGCGGGTCGCCGCCGTCCAGACCCTCGAATAGAAGGATCCATGCCCGGGTTCCGACGCTGCCGACCCCAACGACCTTACGGGCGAACTGGACGAGCTTGAACTCCTCCAGCAGGTGACGGCGGTCCCACTGCAGGGTGCGCCGGTAGGACCTGATCAGCTTCCCCAGCTGCTCGTATGCCACCTTCGCCTGCTCTTCACCCCACAGCTCCTCGACCGGCACCAGCAAAGGCGGCTGGCTGAGGATGCGCGCATGACCGTCGACCATTGTGGTGAGCTTGGCCAGCGCCTGCAGGCTGTCCCGACTGTGAGCCTTGTCCATCTGCTTCTGAACGCGCGCCTTGCGCTTGGAGTCGAACTGATCGCCGACTCCGGCCAGCAGTTCGTCGATGTCTGCGTGGGAGTACCAGACGGCCAGATTGCCCTGGCCCGCGAACTCAGTCATCAACTGGCGGTACCCGGCGGCTGCGGCCAACACGATCTTGCGGCGCTTCTTGGCCGAGAACCCGTTCTCTCGCCCGGCAACGGCCAAACTGGCTGCCAGCCGCTTGACGTCCCACTCGAAGGGTCCCGGGTGGGTCTCGTCGAAGTCGTTGATATCAAAGACCAGTCGTCGCTCTGGGGAGGCGTAGACCCCAAAGTTGCTCAGGTGGGCGTCGCCGCACAGCTGCACCTCCAACCCGGAGCTCGGGCTGGCCGCCAGGTCGGCGGCCATGATGAGAGCGGCACCGCGGTAGAACGCGAACGGTGAGGCGACCATCCGCCCATACCGGATGGGGACGAGCTCGGGCACCCGATTGCCTGCCTGACTCTCCAGAAGCGTGATCGGGTCGGCCCGGTCAGCTGTCACGAACTCGGACTGCGAGTCAAGCGACTTACGCTCGCGCGCCACCTTCCCGGCGGCGACCCTTTCCGCGCGGCTTGGATGCTCAACCTTCGCTGGCCTTCGAAGGCCGTTGGCGCTGGAAGGGGTCACACGGGAAGCGGATGCAGGCTTTTGGGCAGTGCTACCGCGCGTGGCAGGTGGGTTCATCTCTTCGCCTCCGGTGATAGCTGGGCTGGACGGCCGCCTGCTCAGTACATCGGGATCCAGGCGCAGAAACCTCATCCTGCGCGGGCGAGTCTGGCCGATCTCGCCTGCCGTGGATGAGGCAGGACGGCGGCCAGCCCGGTTGTCTAAGGATCAGGCACGCCCAGCGCGGGCGTGGGTCTGGACCGCAGGCGGATCGCGGATGTGCGGCAGCGATCAGATGGAGGAGCCGATGAGCGAGGCCAAGAACCTGGTCGAGTCCGAGGCGGACCGGCTGGTCCGGACCTTCGAGAACTTTGCTGACCCGTCGCAGGAGTGGCGCCGGCTGTTCTCCGAGCTGTTGGGTACGTTCTTCCTCGTTCTGGTAGCTGCCGGCGGCGGCATGATGTCGCAAGCCTTTCCCAACACCATCAGCCGCACGGCGGCGGTGGTCGCACCTGGCCTGATGGTCTTGGCCATCATCTTGTTCATGGGCAAGGTGTCCGGCGCACACCTCAACCCTGCGGTCAGCATCGCGTTCTCTCTGCGCGGCGACTTTCCCTGGCGTCGGGTGCCGGCCTATATCGTCGTTCAGCTGGCAGGGGCCGCCCTGGCCGCGTGGTTCCTGAAGGCGGTCGTGAACGTGTCCGCCAAGTACGGCTCCAACTACCCGGCGTCGGGTTATTCAGCCTGGGATGCCTTCCTGATGGAGACGGTACTCACCCTTGGCCTGGTGAGCGTCATCCTGGGGACAGCCTCCGGCGCCCAGAACCTTGGCATCCTGGGAGCTTTCGGGGTCGGCGCCTACATTGCCCTCGCCGGCCTGTGGGGCAGCCCGATCTCGGGTACCTCGATGAACCCGGCCCGCACTTTCGGACCCGACCTGGTCAGTGGCGACTTCAGTGACTACTGGGTGTACATCGCCGGTCCACTGGCCGGTGCTGTCATTGCGGTCGGCGTCGCGTTCGTGCTCAGAGGGGCCGGGGGCGGTCGTGCCGGCTCTGGCGCTGCGCAAGGAGCCCTGTACACCGAGGTGCAGAAGACAGGCGCCCCGTGAACATGTCAGGCGCGGTGAGGACCGCGGCGCAGATCGACGGTGGAGGCGCGGACCGGCGCACAGCCGCCCTGGCTGACGCGCGAGATCGAATGGGAGGCTGAACAAGGTGGTCCAACACCCTGAAGGCGAAGACGAGCGATCAGGTGCGACCGACGTGACCCGGTCAGGTGCTTTGACACAACCTCTGCCGCGCTCTGACGCGCCAAGGGACGAGCGCCATACCAGGGGGAGGTCCGTTGCCGCCATCATCTGCATCGTGCTCGCTGCGCTGCTCACGACGCCCGCCGCTATCGCATACTGGGGACAGCGAACCCTGAACGACGCCCAGCGGTACGTGGCCACGGTCGGCCCGCTGGTGAACTCACCGGCGGTGCAGAACGCCATCGCCGCCAAGGTCACCGACGCGATTCAGAAGCAGGTCAACGTCGAGCAGATCGTCAACGACGTCTTTGGCGGTGTCATCACCGACCGCCCGCGCCTCCAGGAGCTGGTCGGTCCGCTGGCGGGGGCGGTCAATGGGCTGATCGACAACCAGGTCCACGCGTTCGTCGCGTCCGACACCTTCGCCGACCTCTGGGTGACGGTCAACACCAAGGCACAGCAAGGCCTCATGCGTCTCCTGCAGGGTGACAACACCGGCGCGGTGACGCTACAGGGCGACCAGATCGTCCTCGACGTCTCGGAAGTCATCGACCAGGTCAAGGCGCGCCTGGTGGCGCGCGGCCTCACCATCGTGGAGAAGATCCCGATCCCGACCATCGACAAACAGATCGTGCTGCTGGACGCGCCGAAGCTGAAGCAGGCACGGACGATCTACGCCTTCGCAAACCCGGTCGCCAGGTGGCTGATCGTCCTCGTCGCGGCGCTGTACCTGGGCGCGCTCGTGCTTTCGCGTCGCCGGCCACGGATGACGGTGATCATCGGCGTAGTGCTGGCCGCGAACGCACTGCTCGTGGCCGGGGCGCTGGATGTCGGGCGCCAGCTCTTCATCGACCAGCTGTCCGGAACGGTGTTCGGCCCTGCCGCCTCCGTGTTCTACGCGACGCTGCTGGCCTACCTCGTGCGCGGCTGGCAGGTCATCTGGTGGCTCGGCGTGATCGTGGTGGCGACGGGGTGGTTCGCCGGATCGAACGCGCCTGGCACCGCGGTCCGCACGTGGGTGTCCGGTGGCCTGGAGTCGGCCGGGGCCGCCATGGCCGACGGACCCGTCGGCGGCGCCGGGCGGTGGACCACGGCCAACGCCCGATGGCTGCGAGTGGTCGTGGGTTTGCTGGGTTCGGTCGTCCTGCTATGGGGCAACGATGTCTCGCTGTCGCGGTTGTTCTGGTCCCTGGTCCTGGTGGTCGTCCTGCTGGGCGTCGTGCAGGTCCTGGTCGGCGCCGGCGCCAAGCCCGCCCCCAACCGTGTATCGGCAGCCAATGCCGGGGCCGTCACCGGCGATCCGTAGGGGGCACCATTTCGGACGGAAGTCGACTACGCCCTCAAGCACCGGTTGACCGAACACGGCAGGTCAGAGGCCTTAAGCCTCTGACCCGTGGGTTTGCTCCCCCGACTGGACTCGAACCAGCAACCTGCCGATTACTCACAGGGCAGTTTGACGTTGACGGTTGTGCGTCAATCCTGAGCAATACCAACGGTTTACAGCCTGAGGATGATTGCAGATGTTTGCCGATTCTGACTAGTAAGCGGGCACTAAGCGGGCACCAAATCGATGCGAATGCTGGCCGCGCTGACCACTTCCCCATAGCCCTCTTGGATGCCGGCCGGTGCGCTAGGCCGGTTGGTACGGATCAGCGCTCCAACTCGTCGGCCCACGTGGCGAAGAAGTCTCTCAAAGCCGGGATCAGTGCCCGGGGGGCAGGCACGTCCTCGTCGGTGAAGCGCTCCAGGCTGCGGAGCATCTGCGCGAAGATCGTTCGGTCGAAGCCCCGGTCGACCTGGGCGGCCTGTTCCAGGAGGTCTTCCTTGGGGAAGTGCTGGGTGAGCTCGAACACGTCGGCGAAGTCGCGTGCCTCGGCCCTGTCGAACAGCGCCACGACCTTGCGGCCTGCCAGCTCTTGGGGTGCGAAGGTAGGGCCGACCAGGCTTGCGGTGGCGGGGTGTTCGGGTGGGGAGTCCAGCGCGAGGTCCACGAGCAGGTCTTCGTTGCCGTGGACGATGAGCCGGCAGAGCGTCGCCTCGTCTCTGACCCTTTCGATCGTCCAGCCTCGTTCTCGTGCTGCGATTTCGAGGGCGTCTCTGGCGTCGGGAACGCTGGTGGCGCCTACCCGGGTGAAGAAGTCGAGGTCTTGGGTGGGCCGGCTGGTCAGGTGTTGAGCCACCAGCGCGGCACCGCCTGCCAGCAGAAAGCCCTCAGTTGCGGGCAAGGAGAAGAAGAGCAGAGCGACCTCGATCTGGAATCTCGTTAACGCCAGTGGCCCCTTCTCACCGCTGACGGATGTCACTGCGGTGCCCGGTCGAGTGCGGAGTTGACGACGTCGGACCAGGTGGCGCGAACATCTCGGGGAAGGACAAGGCTGTCCCACAGGTCGATGAGCAGGGCGCCGTCGATGTACGCGAGGACGTCCTCGGGTGTGCCCTCACGGAGCACGATCTCGTAGACGCGCGCCCGTCGATCGCGCTCCGCGAGCTTGAACTCTCGGTTGGGCTGTGACCAGTTCAGATGCAGAGGCAATGTGATCGTGCCCATGGCCTGTCGCAGCGGCAGCCTCGGCAGACTGGTCGGCACCCGTGTCGTGCGTCCGCGGGAAAGCGCGCGTTCGACGAACTCGACCTTTGGCACTGCCGTCAGCTGCTGCCCTGCTGCAGCCAGGAGCCGGGCAGCCGTCTCCAGGGTCGGAGAAGTGCGGCCATGTTCGTATGCCGAAAGCGTGGGCCGGGACGTGTGCGCGCGCAAGGCGAGCTCGCTCTGGGTCAGGCGTGCCTCGTGACGAGCGCGAGTCAGCAAATCAGCGGTGCCCATCTCTCCTCCTCCAACGTATCTAAGTCGATACCCTAACTCAATCCCGACGTTCGAAGCGAGAGCAAAGCCGAAGGTCCGCGGATCGTCGGAAGTCCGCATGCGGAGTTGGCTCTGCGCGCGGTGCGCCGTGAACGCGGGGTCTCGGGGCTGGTGGTAGCCCAGAATCTCTGGAGGTGACCGGTGACGGTCTAGACCCTGCCTCCCTGGTCACCAAGCGGGTTCTAGTTCTCTGCCTTCTGAGAGCAGGGGGCCTGCGGGCCGTGCGAAAGGTGGCAAGCGCTGACCCCTCCCCCTCGTCCCCAGCGCATGTAGTCCTCGCCAGATCGCGGTCAAGTCACAGGGTGACCGGCGACTTCCACGGAGTATCGGTCTGCAGAAATCGGTGAGAGGAGGGCCTTTGCTCGGCTTTTGCGGGTTTGGGTTGCGGTGAGCGGCGGAGGGCGGGACCGGCCGAAAGCCGCGTTGCCGTCGGCGAAGCCGGCGGCTTTAACGCAGTACAGAAACTCCTCACCAATCGCGACCCTGATACGCGTCCTGTCTCGGTTGATGCTTGGCAGTCGGCTCTCGGCTGATGCTTTACACGAGCCTGACTTCCGGATCGCGCCATGAGCGCGCGCTCGTAGTCAACGTTTCCTTGGGGCCCCGCGCTCCCTCCAATCGATCGTCGGCCGCTCGCGCACGATGTTCGCGGCGAGCTCGGCGTCGCCA
>JBDTYK010000156.1:0-6172 GCA_040005715.1 Actinomycetota bacterium
ACACCCGGCTGGCCGGCAGCGACGACCAGTCGTCGTAGGCGACCACCGGGCGCGATGTGGTCACGCCGGCGGATCGCATTGCGGTCGCAAAGGTCTCGACTGGCGGCATCGGATGACGCCCACCTGCGCCGTCGGCTCGGATCTTTGTCAGCGCCGTGTCCATGTCGAGGTACGTCGCTCCTGGGACATGGGCGACCTCGAAGTCTCTGCGCCCGTTCGAGCTGCCCATGCGGTAGCGAACGTCCAGGACGACGGGACGGCAGACCTCGGAGCCGGCCAGCAGCCCCTGAAGCTCGTCGACCTGGATCAGCGGACAGGGATCCATCACGTCATCGCGAGCTGAACGTGCTGCGTCGCGGTGACGTCGTCAGTGCGGGGTCGCGCTGGATTACCGGCTCGAGCAGGTCGTCGATGGCCTTCAAAACCGCAGCGTCGAGCTTCACCCCTGCGGCCTTGGCGTTCTCGACGACCTGCTCGGGCCGGGAGGCGCCAATGATCGCCGCGGACACGTTGGAGTTCTGCAGGACCCAGGCGACAGCCAGCTGCGCCATTGAGAGCCCGGCCTCCTGCGCCAGCGGCCTCAGCTGCTGGACGGCAGCAAGGACCGGGTCCTTCATCCAGCCACTGATCATGTCGGAGCCGCCCAGCGTGTCGGTCGCGCGGGAGCCAGCCGGATGAGCCTGGCCCGACTGGTACTTGCCGGTAAGTACTCCCTGTGCAATGGGAGACCAGACGATCTGGCCGATGCCGAGGTCCTCAGAGGTTGGGACTACTTCGGCCTCAATGACTCGCCAGAGCATGTTGTACTGAGGCTGGTTGGAGACAAAGGGGATTCGCAGCTCTCGGGCAAGTCGATGACCTTCTCGAAGTTGGGTGGCGTTCCACTCGGACACGCCGATGTAGAGCGCCTTGCCCTGGCGAACGACGTCGGCAAAGGCCTCCATCGTCTCCTCGAGCGGTGTCTCGTCGTCGAAGCGATGTGCCTGGTAGAGATCCACATAGTCCGTGCCCAGGCGACGCAACGAGCCGTTGATCGACTCCAGGATGTGCTTGCGTGAGAGGCCATGGTCGTTCTGACCGGGCCCTCCGTTGGGGAAATAGACCTTGGTGAAGATCTCCAGGCCTTCGCGTCGTTCGCCCTTCAGCGCCTCACCGAGGACCGACTCGGCCTTGGTCGCGGCGTAGACGTCGGCAGTGTCGAACGTGGTGATTCCAACGTCCAGCGCCTGTCGGACGCAGGCCAGCGCCTGATCCTGCTCGACCTGGGACCCGTGGGTCAGCCAGTTGCCGTATGCGATCTCGGAGATCCGTAGTCCGCTGTTGCCAAGGTTCCTGTATTCCATTACCTGAGCCTAGACATCGCCGGCAAAGCCGCGATGGCCCCCTCGGCGCCTGGAGGAGGGCATATGGGAGTGGGTACGGGTTAGGACATCCTTAGCCATGACCTAGAGTGTTCCCATCCTGAGCCCTCGAAGGTTCACCTCTCTGATGCCCCAGCTCAGACCGATGTCTGTGAAAGGAACATCAGCGATGTCCCGCACCACCACGACCGTCACCACCACCACCAGGTCGGTCAAGCTCATCGGCATCATCACGATCTTTGCCGGCCTGCTCATGATCGTCGCCGGCGCCGCCACCTGGACCCTTGTGACGATTCAGCTCAAGGCCGAGCACATCACCGTCTCCGCGGTGAGCGACAAGGCCCCCGGCCCGCTCGCCGGTAAGCCGGTCGCAGGCCCGTTCACCGCATACGCACAGGCCAACGCGATCAACCATCATGCGCTTCTGGAGGCCAACAACCGGACCTACGCCGAGCTTGGGGCTGACACGAAGGCGCTCAAGGCCAAGCTCACGGCTCTCGGGGCCAACAAGGAGGACATCGCCAAGGACCCCGGGATCATCGCCCTGGCCGACTCGCGCGCCAACACGATGACCGGGTCGTTCCTTCGGGCGTCGCTCTTTACCTCCGTCATCTCGTTTGGTGTCGCGGCCCTGGCGATGGGTCTGGGCGTCCTGTTCGCACTGCTCGGATTTGCCCTGACCAGGGTGTCGAGATCCGAGGTTGTCACCTCGGCTCTTCCCGTGGCTGGCGAGGCGGCAGCCGAACCGGTTCCTGCCAAGGCCTGACCTCCACAGAGTCCTGACGAGCTACGCCTCCTGAGTCAGGACACGATCAGCACCGCACTCCCGGCCCCGGCTGGGTGGTGCGGTGCCTTCGTCAGCCGGTGCCGGTCAGCATCGGCGACGAGCCGCGGACGACGCCCGGTGACTTCTCGGCATACAGTGCGTCGTTGTGAGCACGTATGCCGTAGCCGACCGCGAGCGCTGGGTCCGAGAGGACCCGGCGCACAAGCAAGCCGACCGCGATGACTTCGCCAGGGACCGGGCGCGGGTGCTTCACTCCGCATCGCTGCGGCGCCTCTCGGCCAAGACCCAGGTGGTGCAGCCAGACAGCGACGACTTCGTACGCAACCGGCTGACCCACTCGCTGGAGGTCGCGCAGATCGGCCGTGAGTTCGGTGCCGCACTCGGGTGCGACGCAGACGTGGTCGACACCGCGTGCCTCGCTCACGATCTCGGGCACCCACCCTTCGGCCACAACGGCGAGACCGCCCTGAACGACATCGCCGACAGCATCGGAGGCTTTGAGGGCAACGCGCAGACCCTTCGTCTGCTGACCCGCCTGGAGGCAAAGCGGGTCCATCCCGATGGCCGTCCGGCGGGGCTCAACCTCACCCGCGCGAGTCTGGACGCGGTCACCAAGTATCCCTGGGGGAGGGACGAAGCGCGCTGGGGCACTGGCAAGTTCGGCGTCTATCCCGATGACTTCGACGTATTCCGCTGGTATCGCGGATCCGAGCCTGACGGGAGGCGTTGCCTGGAGGCTCAGGCGATGGACTGGTCAGATGACGTTGCCTACTCGGTCCACGACGTCGAGGACGCGGTCGCCTCAGGACGGGTTGACCTTGGGGCGTTCCGCTCGGCCACGGACATGGAGCCGGTGATCGTCATGGCGCGAGAGCTGTACGCCCGCGACCTCGGCGACGACCAGCTCGCCGAGGCGATGGCGCGTCTACTCGCGACGGGTTGGATCCCGAAGTCCCACAACGGTTCTCGCACCGACCTGGCTGCGCTCAAGGACATGACAAGTCTGCTCATAGGACGCTTCGTCCAGGCCGTCGAGCTGGCCACAAGGGCGAAGTACGGTGAAGGTCCGCTGACGCGCTATGCCGCGGACCTGGTCATCCCGGACGAGGCCCGCGCCGAGTGCGCCGTTCTGAAGGCCACAGCCGCGCACTTCGTGATGTTCACAGACGAGCGCAAGTCCTTCATGGGGGGCCAGCGTGCTCAGATCCACGAGCTCGTGGATGCCTACCGCGAACAGCCCGAAGCCCGCCTTGACCCCCTCTACCGGGTCGACTTCCTGGCTGCCGGGGACGATGCGGCGGCTCTGCGCGCGATCATCGACCAAGTGGCCTCGCTGTCAGATCCACGGGCCCTGGCTTTGCACAGGTCCTGGTGTTGAGCGGCGGCTCATGAGGCTGACCGCCTAGACTCACCACGGCGTGGAGGAGGCATTGTGGCGGGTTTGATCAAGGCTGAGGACGTGGCTCAGGTCAAGGAACGGTCCTCGATCGAGGATGTCGTGCGCCAGCACGTGACCTTGCGCACCGCCGGCCCGGGCTCTCTCAAGGGCCTGTGCCCGTTCCATGACGAGAAGAGCCCGTCGTTCAACATCCGTCCTGTCGTCGGAGCCTGGCACTGTTTCGGCTGTGGCGAAGGCGGCGATGTTATCTCCTTCGTCCAGAAGGTTGAGCACCTCACCTTTGCAGAGGCGGTCGAACGCCTGGCCGCCAAGCTCGGGATGGAGCTCAGGTACGAAGAGGGAGGCGCCCCGCGCAGCGGAGAGGGGCTGGGCAAGCGGTCCCGACTGATCGAGGCTCATCGCGTTGCCAGCGAGTACTACAGCGACGCGCTCGTGAATCTGCCGGAGGCTCGCGCTGGCCGGGACTTCCTGCGCGAACGCGGTTTCGACCGGACGGCGGCTGATCTTTTCGGCGTAGGGTTCTCGCCCCGTGGTGGCGAAGATCTCACGAAACACCTGCGGTGCAAGGGTTTCACCGACGAAGAGATCGTCGCCGGCGGGCTGGCTGGCCGCGGCCGCGGGCTGTACGACCGCTTTCGTGGCCGGCTTATGTGGCCAATCCGCGACATCACCGGAGACGTCGTGGGCTTTGGTGCCCGTCGACTGTTCGATGACGACCGGATCGAGGCCAAGTACCTGAACAGCAGCGAGACTGCCATCTACAAGAAGTCCTCTGTGCTCTACGGCCTGGATATCGCCAAGAAGCTGATTGCCAGAGATCGTCAGGCCGTCGTGGTCGAGGGCTACACGGACGTGATGGCGTGCCACCTGGCCGGTGTCGAGATGGCAGTGGCAACCTGCGGGACTGCGTTCGGCGTCGAGCACATCAAGGTGCTGCGCCGGATCATGCGCGACGAGAGCGACCTGGCCCCCGCCAAGGTGATCTTCACCTTCGACGGCGACGCTGCCGGCCAGAAGGCGGCGATGCGTGCATTCGGAGAGGATCAGCGGTGGGCCTCCCAGTCCTTTGTGGCTGTGGAGGCATCCGGAAAGGACCCGTGCGAGCTGCGACAGGCCGGGGGAGATGCCGCCGTTCGCGCGCTGGTCGAGGATGCGGTGCCGATGTTCGAGTTCGCGGTGAGAACCACCATTGCCAGGTTCGACCTGTCCAACGCCGAAGGCCGTGTCCGCGCGCTCGAGGCCGTCGCTCCGATCGTGGCGGGGATTCGAGATCGCTCCCTACGCCCGGAGTACACGCGCACGGTGGCAGGCTGGCTGGGCGTCGAGGTCGAGCTGGTGGCCGGCGAGGTTGGTCGATCCACCCGAATGGCGGCGCGTGCGTCCACGGCCAGCCACTCGGCATCCGACTCGGCTCCCGCGTCCGGCTCTCCAGGTGAGGCGGAGCCGGATTACGGACACGACCTGGGCGATGAGCATGCCTTCGAGCTGGCCCGCCCGGACCTGCGCGACCCGGTCGTCTCGGCGGAGCGGCAGCTGCTTCAGGCCGTCCTCCAGTACCCAGCCCTGATCGACGCGGCCGCCTTCGAGTCCATCGCTGCTGACTCATTCAGCGCTCCGGCCCATCGCGCCGTCCTTGACGCCATCCGGGTGGCCGGGGGTGTCGAAGCCGCCGGCGATCCGGGTCAGTGGACCGATCGGGTGAGCGAGGCCGCGGCCCTGACGGTCAGGCCGCTGGTGAGCGAGCTGGCAGTGGCGCCGGTGCCGGTGCGGTTCGACCCGCAGACCGGTCTGCCAGAGCGGCGCTATGTCGACGAGCTTCTTGTCCGGATCCAGGAGGTGGCTTTGAACCGTCAGATCGGTGATGCGATCAGCGCGATGCGTCGCGTACCACCTGACGACAGCGCAGGTGGCCGCGAGCTCGGCATTCATCTGCAGATCCTGCAGCGTGAGCTCGCCACCTTGCGCTCGACCCTGGGCTGATGGGACTTTTCCACCTCAGGACCGGACGGGCCGAGCTGCCCACTGCGATCGTGACGGCGCTCGAGCTGGCCAGGAACGAGCGGGTCCTGGCGTTCGCGATGGACGACTTCACCGGAGCACATGTTGTTGCCACGACGTACGCTCTGGCGGTCGTGACCTCATCAGCCGGGCTCGCCCGTCGTCGTTGGCTGTCCGTGGATGCAGGGGCGTGGGACCCAGAGACGGCGATCTTGACCGTGACCTGGGCCGATGGCGCTCGCGCAGGCCAGTGGTCCCTGCGTGACCAGGCAACCCTGCTACCCGAGACGGTGCGAGAGCGGGTTCAGGCCAGCGTCGTCCTCTCGGCCCGCCTCAACCTGGGTGAGCGGCGCTCAGGCCGCGTCGCCATACGGCAGGATTTCGCCACCGGTGCGCTCATCTCGCAGACGATCCTGGGCCGGTCCACACGCCCGGATGACCCTGAGGTGCAAGCGCACGTTCAGGCCGCGCTTGCTCATCTGCGTGACCAGGTCGGCTTGCCAGCCTGACCCGATTTTGGTGGGGGAGTCAGTTTCGGGACTGGAGCCGTCCTTTGCTACAGTCTCACCCGCCAGCATTCCCCTGTAGCTCAATTGGCAGAGCAGCCGACTGTTAATCGGCAGGTTA
>JBDTYK010000157.1:0-6074 GCA_040005715.1 Actinomycetota bacterium
CCTGGCGTAACCAGAAGTGGGAGCTCGAGGAGTACATCACCGAGCTCACCGGCGAGGTCGCAAGCTATATGCGGCCATCCTTCTGGCCAACGACACACGACATCCTCACGCCCTACATGCAGTACGGCGGACCAACAGCCTGGAAGCTTCGGGCGGCTCTCGCGGCGACCCTCGTGCCGTCATACGGGATCTACTCCGGGTACGAGCTCGTGGAGAATGTCGCACGTCCCGGCGTCGAGGAACAGATCGACAACGAGAAGTACGAGCTGAAAGACCGACGTTGGTCCGACTACGAGGCAGGGGGACCCAAGGCAGGGAAGTCGCTGGCCCCCTATCTCAAGACGCTCAACGAGATTCGCCGCCTCCATCCGTCGCTCCACTGGTTGCGCAACCTGCAGCTCCACCACGTCGACGACGAGAACGTCATGGCCTTCTCCAAACGACGCGTGGTCGACGGCAGGGAGGACATCATCCTGGTGGTCGCCAACCTCGACCCCCACTCGACACGAGAGACCACTGTGCATCTGGACATGTCGGCCCTCTCGATGCCACCCGGCAGTACCTTCGTCGCGCATGACCTCATCACCGGCGCCTCATGGCAATGGGGTGAGCACAACTATGTCCGGCTCGGCCCTGATGGCGAGCCGGTGCACATCATCCATGTGCGGAGGTTCTGATGCGGGGGTCCATGTCCCCCTCGATGACGGCCTCCCTTCCCACATGGGTGGGTCGGCAACGCTGGTATGCCGGCAAGGGCAGGGTGCCCGTTCTGAGGCCCATCGGCGGGCTGCAGCTCCTGGACCCGGCCGGTGAGGTCGAGATCAACGTCCATCTGCTCGTGGACGAGTCTGGTCCGACGCCGACCACCTACCAGGTTCCCCTGACCTCCCGAAGGGTCCCGCTCCCGGGGGCTGAACACGCCCTGATCGAGAAAGTCGCAACGGGCGACGCCGACACCTGGTACATCTATGACGGCCCGCACGACCCGGCCTACGCGGCCGCGTTGCTGCGGCTCATGCTCGATGAGGGGACCGCAACTTCGGACGGCATCGAGGGGTCGGCAGTCGCCGTGGGGCATCGCGCTGCGCCGGCGGTCACGGGTCGTCTCATTGCCTCGCAGGTCCTTGCAGGCGAACAGTCAAACACCTCAATCATCATGAGCATGGTTGACAGCCTTGAGGCTCCTTCGAACCCATTGATCTGCAAGCTTTTTCGCGTAGTTCATCACGGGGAGAACCCGGACGTGGTGGTGCAGACGGCGCTTGCCGAGGCGGGCTCGGCGAGGGTCCCCCAGCCAGTGGGGAACATCAGCGCGCAGTGGCCGGATGCCGATGCACCTGACGGTTTGGCCCAAGGGCACCTGGCCTACGCCCAGGAGTTCCTCCCGGGCGTCCAGGACGCCTGGCGCGTTGCCCTGGTAGCTGTGGCAGCGGGGTCGGACTTCAGCGAGTCGGCACGCAGCCTGGGCCTGGCAACCGCTGAGGTTCACGCCACCCTCGCGAGCACCATGCCCACCCGGATCGCGACTGACGACGACGTGGGCGCGTTTACACGGCGCATGAGGGCGCGTCACGCGGCGGCTGTGTCCGAGGTCCCCGCCCTGGCCGCCTACGACGCCATGGTCGAGGCCTCCATCGAGTCGGTGTCGTCGACTACCTGGCCCGTGTTGCAGCGGATCCACGGCGACTACCACCTTGGGCAGGTGCTCGACGTACCTGGGAGGGGATGGGTGCTGGTCGACTTCGAGGGCGAACCGCTACGGCCCCTGGGTGAGCGCACCCGGCCGGAGCTCGCCCTGCGCGATGTCGCAGGGATGTTGCGGTCCTTCGACTACGTCGCCGGCTCTTGGGAGCAGCTGCACCCCGGATCGTCGGCATTGCCCTGGGCAAGCCGGGCACGTGAAGCCTTTCTGGACGGATATGCCCGGGGCGCCGGGCGAGACCCTCGCAAAGATGCTGTGTTGCTTAAAGCCCTCGAGCTGGACAAGGCTCTGTACGAGGTCGTCTACGAAGCAAGAAACCGGCCGACGTGGCTGGATATACCCATCACTGCCATAGCCAGACTCGCCGCCGGACCTAGGAGTGATCTGCGACCGTGACCACAGCTACCCCAGCGTCTTCGTCCGCGTCGGTGAAACCCGTCGAACGCACCGAGCTCGAGCGCCTGATCGCTGGGACTCATTACAACCCTCATGGAGTCCTTGGCCCCCACCCTTACGGTGGAGCGATCACTGTGCGCACGCTCAAGCCGTTGGCGAGCAGCATCTTTGTGGAGATGGCCGACGGCTCGAGCCTCGAGCTCCGCCACGAGTTCGAAGGCACCTGGGTGGGTGTCCTGCCGACCGCAGAGGTTCCGGACTACCGGATCCGGGTCACGTATGGCGACGGGGTCGCCCACCTGATCGACGACCCGTACCGGTTCCTGCCGACGCTTGGCGAGGTCGACCTGCACCTCATCGGCGAGGGTCGTCATGAAGAGCTCTGGAACGTCCTCGGCTCACACGTCCGCGAGTACGACGGTCCGATGGGGGCCGTTCGCGGCACCTCATTCGCGGTATGGGCACCCAACGCCCGTGCGATCCGTCTGGTCGGGGACTTCAACCAGTGGGACGGCTCGGCCCACCCGATGCGCTCCCTGGGTTCGTCTGGCGTCTGGGAGCTCTACGTACCCGATGTCGGCGAGGGTAACCGCTACAAGTACGAGATTCTGGGCTCGGACGGCTCACGACGGTTTAAGGCGGACCCCATGGCCCGCGCCAGCGAAAGGCCTCCAGCGACCGCCTCGGTGGTGACGTCAACGTCATACACGTGGGCAGACCAGGAGTGGATGACCACCCGTGCGGCAAGGAATCCGCACAACGGACCAATGAGCGTCTATGAGGTCCACCTCGGGTCCTGGCGTCAGGGTGAGAGCTACCGAGACCTGGCGGAGCACCTGGTCGACTACGTCGCGGATCTCGCCTTCACCCACGTCGAGCTGATGCCGGTCATGGAGCATCCGTACGGCCCATCCTGGGGATACCAGGTCACCGGCTACTACGCTCCGACGTCGAGGTTCGGCTCTCCAGACGACTTCCGGTACCTGGTGGACACCTTGCACCGTAACGGCATTGGCGTCCTGCTCGACTGGGTCCCGGCGCACTTTCCCAAGGACGCCTTTGCCCTCGCCCGCTTCGACGGACAGGCGCTCTACGAGAACCCGGATCCACGTCGGGGCGACCACCCGGACTGGGGAACACACGTGTTCGACTTCGGCCGTCCGCAGGTACGCAACTTCCTGGTGGCCAATGCGCTCTACTGGCTCGAGGAGTTCCACGTGGACGGCCTTCGGGTCGATGCCGTCGCCTCGATGCTCTACCTCGACTACTCGCGCGAAGATGGTGAGTGGGTCCCCAACATCTATGGCGGCAGGGAGGACCTCGAGGCGGTGCAGCTCCTGCAGGAGACCAACGCGACGGTGTACCGACGCGTCCCGGGCGCAGTCATGATCGCCGAGGAGTCCACCTCATGGCCCGGCGTCACGCGCCCAACTCACTTGGGCGGCTTGGGGTTTGGGCTCAAGTGGAACATGGGATGGATGCACGACTCCTTGGACTACATGGCCAACGAGCCCATACACAGGCAGTACCACCATCATCAGATGACCTTCTCGCTCATGTACGCATGGAGTGAGAACTTCGTGCTTCCCATCAGTCATGACGAGGTGGTCCATGGCAAGGGGTCGCTGCTGCGCAAGATGCCCGGGGATCGATGGCAACAGCTCGCCAACCTGCGCGCCTACCTCGCATATACCTGGTCGCATCCTGGCAAGCAGCTCATCTTCATGGGCTCAGAGTTCGCGCAGGAGGGCGAGTGGTCCGACGGGCGAAGCCTCGACTGGTGGCTTTTGGACCAGCCCGCGCATTACGGGATTCACGCGCTGGTCAAGGACCTCAACAAGGTCTACCGCGCCCACCCTGAGCTGTGGGCGCTGGACCATGACCCCGAGGGTTTCCGGTGGATCGATGCCAACGACGCGGCCGGAAACACGTTCTCGTTCCTGCGTTTCGGGTCGCCCTCTTCTGATGGGGAGCGCTCAACGCTGGCGAGCATCATCAACTTCAGCGGCGTACCGCACGATGCCTACCGGCTCGGCCTCCCGCAGCTGGGCCGTTGGAACGAGATCCTGAATACCGACGCCGAAGCTTACGGCGGATCGGGGGTCGGCAACCTCGGATCCGTCCAGGCCGAGGCGGTGCCCTGGCACGGTCAGCCGTACTCCGCGCTGCTGACTCTGCCACCTCTTGGTGCGGTGTGGTTTCAACCGGCAGCTGAGGAGCTGGCATGAACGACCCTCGCGCCGGACAGCTCGCGTCGCCGGCAGACCTTGTCGATGTCGCCCACCTCGTCACGGCGTACTACTCGGGTATCCCCGATCCCTCCGATCCGGACCAGCGAGTGGCTTTCGGGACCTCAGGTCACCGCGGCAGCAGCCTTCGGGACGCGTTCAACGAGACACACATCCTGGCGACCACACAGGCGATCTGCGACTACCGCAAGGCGCAAGGCTACGACGGTCCGCTGTTCCTTGGCCGCGACACCCATGGGTTGTCCGAACCTGCGTGGGTCTCGGCGATCGAAGTTCTCGCGGCCAACGACGTGACCCTTCTGGTGGATGACCGAAACGGTTACACACCTACCCCCGCCGTGTCGCACGCCATTCTCCGGGCCAACCACGGCAAAGCTCTCGATGGTCCGGGCCTGGCCGACGGGATCGTGGTCACACCTTCACACAACCCGCCCGCCGACGGCGGGTTCAAGTACAACCCGCCTAACGGAGGACCTGCCGACACAGACGCGACCGCCCTCATCGCAGACGCCGCCAACGCCTACATCGAGTCCGGTCTGGAGGGGGTCCGGCGTATTCCGTTCGCACGAGCCCGAGCTGCAGCAACGGCGTACGACTTCCTGGGCACCTACGTCGACGATCTGCCCAACGTGGTCGACATCGCTCGAATCCGGGACGCGGGCATCCACATCGGCGCGGATCCCCTCGGTGGTGCAAGCGTGGCCTACTGGTCCGCGATCGCCGATCGGCACAAGCTCGACCTCACCGTGGTGAACCCCCTGGTCGATCCCACCTGGCGCTTCATGACGCTGGACTGGGACGGGAAGATTAGGATGGACTGTTCGTCTCCCTTCGCGATGGCGTCCCTCATCTCACGCAAGGCCGAGTACAACATTGCCACCGGTAACGACGCAGACTCCGATCGCCACGGCATCGTCACCCCGGACGCCGGGCTGATGAACCCGAACCACTATCTTGCCGTTGCCATCCAGTACCTCTACGGCGGTGCGCGCGCGCAGTGGCCAGCGCGCGCCGCGATCGGCAAGACACTGGTTTCGTCGTCGATGATCGATCGGGTGGCGGCGTCGCTCAAGCGAAAGCTGGTCGAGGTGCCGGTGGGCTTCAAGTGGTTCGTTCCAGGACTGCTGGATGGTGCGATCGCCTTCGGCGGCGAGGAGTCCGCTGGTGCGTCGTTCCTGCGCAAAGACGGCTCGGTATGGACCACCGACAAGGACGGAATCATCCTCGCGCTGTTGGCATCCGAGATGCTTGCCACCACTGGCAGATCCCCGAGCCAGCACTATGGCGAGCTCACCGCAAGGTATGGCGAACCTGCTTACGCACGTGTGGACGCACCGGCGACACGTGAGCAGAAGGCCAGGCTGGCGGCGCTCTCCCCCGACGCGGTCAAGGCCCAGAGCCTGGCAGGAGAGCCGATCACCGCACGCCTGACAACCGCACCCGGAAACGGTGCCAGGATCGGCGGCCTCAAGGTGACGACGGAGAATGCCTGGTTTGCCGCTCGGCCCTCCGGGACTGAAGACGTCTACAAGATCTACGCTGAGTCATTCCATGGACCCGAGCACCTGGCACAGGTTCAGGCTGAGGCGCTCGAGGTCGTGTCTGCCGCGCTTGCGTCCTGACGACCGCGGGTGGCGTTGCTCAGGTGGCGTTGCTCAGGTGGCGTTGCTCAGGTGGCGTTGCTCAGGCGGCGAGCTGGTGGTGGTTGATGGGGTGGGTTGCGTATT
>JBDTYK010000158.1:0-6071 GCA_040005715.1 Actinomycetota bacterium
CGGTAGCCGGTGTCCTCCCTCAGCTCGGGAAGGTCGTCGGTGAACAACAGCCCCTGAGCGGCGACCGGCACTGAACCAGCGTGATATCGCGCTTCTCCGGTGGAGTTCACGCTTACCTCCTCGTAACTACAGCCTCGTTGTTTAGGATGACGGTACGGCCGAGCGCGGGCGAGCGTCAATCACCACTGGAGGTCGGCTTTTGGCGTGTCGTGATGATGAGGACAACCCTATATGTCAAGTAGAGGGTCAGCCCTTGTCTCCTGGCCAGGTCTCGGTGATCGGTCCCGTCGCCTCCGGATTGTCAAAGTCCTCGGCCGAGACGTTCTCCAGGAACTCCCTGAACCGCTCGAGCTCGTCGTCCTCCTCGTGGGCGATCGCAACGCCTGCCTCGTCCAGGAGACCGTCCTCAACCAGGATCGAGGTGCCGGTGCGAAGGGCCAGTGCGATGGCATCGGAAGATCGTGCGCTGACCTCCACGGCACCGTCAAAGACCAGGGTGGCATGAAAGATGCTGTCCTTCAGCTCGACGATCCGGACCTCGACGAGCCGATGCCCGAGTGCCTCGATCACGTTCTTGAGCAGATCATGGGTCATCGGGCGCGGAGGGACGACGCCCTGCTGCGCATAGGCGATGGCCGTCGCTTCCGCGGCACCGATCCAGATCGGCAGATAGCGTTCCCCGTCGCGCTCGCGCAGCAAGACGATCGGCTGGTTGGTCGGCATCTCGACGCGTACGCCCAGAACATCGAGTTCTCTCACGCCGACAACGGTACTCGCTTATTGGGTCGCTAGCCCGGCCCGGACCAAGGCCGTGTGCAAGGCGATGCATTCGGCCAGGATCTCTGGGGTGGGGTCGTGGGTGACCTTGCCGCCTGTCCCCCGCGTTCGACCCCGGACGGGGGAAAGGACCTGCTGGACCAACCCGATCTCGCGGTCAGCCGCGGTCCTGAAAGGGCGCAGGTGTCGCGGTTCGATGCCGTATGCCGCCAGCGCACCGGCCGCGCGCGCCACCGCGAGTGCGGCGTCGCCGTAGTGCCCGCCTGAGTCGGGATGAAGCAGACCGAACGTGGACAGGGCCTCGAACGTGGGCTGGTCCAGGCCGGCGGCCTGTCGCAGCTCGGCGTCGGTGAGCCTGAGGTGGTCCCTTCGGCCCAGCTCGCGGCCCGTGGGCAGATGGGGGTCAGTGGCGCCGGCCGGGACCTGCGGACGTGCTGGTGCAAGGTCGTCGTAAGCCGGCTCAAGGCCACGGTCCAGCTTGTCCAGGGCTTCGCCGATGACCTTCAGCGGCCAGAAGCGATCACGCTGTGCGGTCAGGATGTATCGGAGTCGTTCAAGATCTGCCAGTGAGAAGGTCCGGTACCCCGAACCCGTTCGCTCGGGGGTAACCAGTCCTTCGGCCTCCAGGAACCGGATCTTGGAGATGCTGATGTCAGGAAAGTCCGGCTCGAGTGCAGCCAGAACCGCCCCGATCGTCATCCTGCGGGCGCTGGCTGACGGGCTCACGGGTGGATCATCTGGGGGCACCGCTCACGTGGCGGCACCGGCATAGAACACCAGGCGGAACTTGCCGATCTGGACCTCGTCGCCGGTCTTGAGGGTGGCTTCCTCGATCCGCTCCCGGTTGACGTAGGTGCCGTTCAAAGAGCCGACGTCACGGACCAGGAAGTCATCACTCTCGCGACGGAACCTGGCATGGGTCCGCGAGACCGTGACGTCATCAAGGAAGATGTCGCTGTCCGGGTGGCGCCCTGCGCTCACCTCGTCGGCATCGAGCAGGAAGCGGGCTCCGGTGTTCGGTCCGCGCAGGACAACGAGCAACGCGGTCCCGTGGATCAGAGCGTCGACAGTGGCCTGGTCCTGGTCCGAGAGGCTGGGGTCAGCATCGAGGACAGGCTCGGCGGGGGCTCCGATGCCGGGCAGTCGCATGGTGGTGGGATCGCCCACCCGTCCATGTACCTGCTCGCGCTCGTTGTCCGTCATGACCTGCGCACCTGCTTTCCGTCTTGGCTGCAACCCTGTTGCGAATGTTGTGGCGAGCTCAGCGAGAGACCAACCCTAGAGCAGCAGCGCCCGATATGCCTCGAGGTCGAGCAGCGAGCTCTCGCTACCAGCTTCGCTGAGCTTCACGTCATACATCCAGCCCTGGCCGTATGGGTCGGTGTTGACCAGCTCGGGAGCCGAGTCCAGCGCCTCGTTGATGGCAACGACCTCGCCCGAGAGAGGCGCATAGATGTCACTGACCGACTTGGTCGACTCGACCTCTCCACAGGTGTCACCAGCTGTCACCGAGTCGCCCACGGCCGGCAGGCTGACGAACACCACGTCACCGAGGGCATCCTGCGCGAAGGCGGTGATACCGATGCGCACGACGCCCTCAGATCCGACGCGCGCCCATTCGTGCTCGGGGGTGTAACGCAGGTCCTGTGGGAACTCCAGCTCGCTCATGCCGCTCCTTGGCTAGGAAAGAAGAAAACTGTGGTCAGAACAACCCAACTACGGCGTCGCAGCCGGAGCCGGCGACGGTACAGGCCGAGCGTAACGAGGCGCGCGCAACAGGTGCAACGCGGCCACCGTGAGGTCGCTTGGCTGGGTGACCGTGATCCTCGCGCCGGCCAGTCCCCTGACGTTCTCCGAGAGTCCCCCGGGAATCTCCATGGCCGATGCCATGGTCTGAGCATCGCCGATCGCGAGTATGACGTAGGGCTGGGTGAGTGTGACTCCGTCGACCTCTATCCTCGACCCGCGCTGGCCGAAGGACGAGCTGGCCACCACCCGGACGTCACCCACCTGGATAGCCTCCGCGCCGGCATCCCGCAGCTCCTCAATGGCATCCAGCAACAAGGGTGAGGTCACCTTGGCGCCGGGGTCGCCGATGGTCATCTGTATGCCGGGGCCGTGCGCGCGGACGGTCCCGGCCAGAACCCCCAGGGCGTCCAGTCGTTCCTGCGCAGCCTTGAGTGCGGCGGCAGAGCCAGTGCTACCGCTGACCAGCTGGTCACGGGTGACCTGGAGCTCTCTGGCGTTCTGGTCCAGCCGTGATGACAGCAGGGTTGCGTTATCGAGGATGCTGACGAGCTCGCTCTGGCGCAACGACTCCAGGCCCACCACCTGGTTCTGATGTACCTGGGTCGCCACCGCGAAGCCGAGCAGGATCGCCAGAAGCGCTGCGAATGCGTTGGCCTTGGTGGCACGCGGACGCGCCATCAGCATCAGCCGCTGCCACGGGGACCTCTCTCTGGCTCCCCGCGGCCCGCTGGTCGACGGGCTCGACGTGCTCATGCGCGGAAGAGGTGTCGGCGGATGGAGGCAACGTTCGAGAAGATCCTGATGCCCAGAACCACCACGACACCGGTCGAGAGCTGAGATCCCACGCCGAGCTGGTCACCGAGGAAGACGATGAATGCGGCGACAACGACATTGGACAGGAATGAGACCACAAAGACCTTGTCGTTGAAGATGCCGTCGAGGACCGCGCGCACACCTCCGAAGACCGCGTCGAGCGCGGCGATCACGGCGATGGGCAGATAGGGCTGGAGGGCGAGAGGCACCGCGGGGTGTAGGAAGAGGCCGACGGCCAGACCCACGAGCAGTCCAAGTGCGGGAATCACGGTGAGGTCTCCGTCGTCTTGTGGGCTGTTGTTGCAGAGGTATTCCCTGAGCTCGTCGGCGGAAGCGTCGTCCTCGTCGCCGACGGCTGAACCGGCTGGGCCTCAAGCAGGGACAGCGCGGGCTCCCCCGGAATCACCACCGAGCTCCGATCCCGGATGTCACCGCGGATCTGGTAGTTGGCCTTGAGGAACTGCAGATAGCTTCCGCCATCGTTGTCGGCGAACTCCACACCAAGACTGCCGGGGTCCCCGATCGCGGTGATGACATAGGGACGGACCAGAGGGCGGTAGTCCACCAGGATCGCTGCTCCCGCAAAACGGATGGCCGCACGCGCCGTGAGTCGATGGCCGTTCACGGAGACCGCCTCCGCTCCCGCCTGCCACAGTCCGTTGACGATGATCTGAAGATCTCGTGCGATCACCTTTCCCTGGCCGGTGACCGCGGCAGCTCGTGGGTCGACGTTGGAGTCCTTCGGATTGGCCTGCGTGAGGGCGTCATCAACGGTGACGACGAGACCGGGGCCGGTGACGGGCAGCGTCCCGGCGGCGAGCTCAAGTCTGGAAAGGTCGGCAGCGAGCCCGCTCTGGCTCTGCTGGGTCAGTGCCGCCGCCTGGGCCGCGTCTATCTCGCCGCGCAACCGGGAGATCACCCGGCTCTGGGCGTCGGCGTGCGCGCGGCTGGTCTCGATCCGACCGACCAGCGCGCTCTTGATCGTGCTCGCATTTGTGGTCGGGGCGCGAAGGGCAAGGGCTGAAGTCGCCAGCAGGGCCCCGATGAGGACGGCGAAGATGACCAGCAGAGGACCTTGATGACTCGTTGCGGCTGGTAGCCCTTGCCGCTGCCTGCTCTCCGAGGCCGCTGCATACCCGGGGTCCAGGGGACGCTGCATCATCTCGGTGATCAGCGTCATCGACGCGTCGGGTCGGCCACCTTGGGTGGCACTCATCTTCCTGCCGCCTTGGCTTCGCGTACGACCATCCGGGTCTGAACGGCGTACATCACTCCGGCGACCCAGTAGAGCGCGGTGCCCCACCAGGCGAAGGCCCAGCCGACTGGCAGGGCCAGCGCGGCGAACACACTGTCGCCCTGACCCAGGAGGATGACGGGAAATGCGTAGAGGAGGCAGAAGGTGGCTGCCTTGCCCACGAAGTGAACCGGCAACGCACGGTATCCGTAGTGGCGCACGACCAATACGAGAACCGATCCGAAAACCTCACGGCAAAGCAGGATGGCGACCAGCCACCAAGGGATGATCTCGCGCCAGGCCAGGCCGAAGAGGGTGGACAGGATGTACAGCCGGTCGGCCAGGGGGTCGAGCAGCTGGCCGACCCGTGTGACCTGGTTGTACTTGCGGGCGATCTTGCCGTCGAGGTAGTCGCTGACTCCTGAAAGGGTCAGCACCACGATCGCCCAGCCGTCGTGGTGGCTCAGGATCAGCCAGAGGAAGACAGGGACCACGACGAGTCGCAGCATCGACAGGAAGTTGGGCGGAGTCCAGATGCGGTCACTGACGGGAGGGCTGGCCTGAGTGCTCCCATCCACCTGTTCCCTCACGCCTGAGAGCCTAAGGGTTGTCCGGCGTGAAGTGCCCCGGGACACCATCACGTGGCACTCATGCATGGGCACGTGTGGAGGAGCTCAGGCATGTGTACGAGTCAAGGGGCTCATGCATCTGCACGAGGAAGAATTGACCAGACGGTGGCGGCGACTAATGCAAATGGACGGTGTTCGGGGGGCCTTTCGGCCCGAAATTGGATGCAGAGCACTCAGCTCGAGACCCTTCCGACGTGAGGATAACGCCATGCACGCTCGACTTCTCAAGCTCCTGGTCAAGCCCCCCCGGCCTCTGGGCGACCGTGGGGCCACCGCAGTCGAGTACGGCCTCATGGTGGCCCTCATCGCGATGGTGATCATCGGCGCAGTCGTGGCCCTGGGCCAGAACCTGAGCAGCATCTTCGACGCGGTGGCGAGCAGCGTCTAGCTCGGGGTCGTGCTGGCGCCCGGTTCGGGCGCCTGCACGACGGGCCTCAGCCGGCAGCTTTGACCGATCACCATCTGAATGGGGAACGATGCAATGAGCGACACTGTTGAAGAGTTTGATCCCGGCAGCGACGGCATCAGCAGCGCTGAGTTTCTCGCCATGTTCGAGCAGCTGGACGAGGCACGGCAGGAGCAGACCCTCGACGTTGTGCTCAGGCTCCTCGAGGAACAGCGCTACGTGAGGCAGACCCTGACCAGCTGACCCAGGTCGACAGCTCTCCAGCCAGGCTGCGTTCTCACGGTCCTGGGCCCGGGCGCTCCAACTGGCTCGGCCTTCGGCCCGCGCTGCCACACGGATGGCCACCTCTTCTCGCCAAAGCGGAAAGAGGCCGCCTCGGATTTCTCCGAAACGGCCTCTGACCTGCGCCTCGTCCCAGTCGGGATGACAGGATTTGAACCTGCGACCCCTTGACCCCCAGTCA
>JBDTYK010000159.1:0-6060 GCA_040005715.1 Actinomycetota bacterium
TTCGAGCTCTCGCACACCGAGATGCACGCGGCCAACACGGATACCTTCTTCGGCCAGGCCTGGCTCGTCATCAACCCGCTCTTGCTGGCCTCGGTGTACTTCGTGCTCGTCGACATCGTCTCCGGCCGGTCCCAGAAGCCGTTGTTCTTTGCTCACCTGACGTCTGGCCTGTTCCTTTTTTACTTCATCTCCGGCTCGATGATCCAGGGGGCCAGCTCCGTGGTCAGCGGCGGGCGCCTGATCATGAACACCTCGTTCCCCAAGGCGCTGCTACCAATCTCCGCCACCTATACGGCCTTCCGGCGCTTCCTGCCGACAATGATCGTCTTCGCCGTGATCGACCTGGTGGCGCGACTGCCAATCGGCCTGCAGCTGCTGTGGGTTCCGGTCATTCTGCTCGAGGCGGTCTGTTACGGCCTGGGTCTGTCCATGTTCTTCTCGACGCTTCAGGTCTACTTCCGTGACACCAAGGCCTTCCTGCCCTATGCGGTGCGCATCTGGCTCTACCTGACACCGATCCTCTGGTTCGCCGACGCGGCCCCGAAGCGCATGCAGCCATTCCTGCCGCTCAACCCCCTCTACGGGATCATGGGCTCATGGAGCGAGGTCCTGATCCAGGGAAACGCGCCGGCACCGAAGCTGCTCCTGCTCGGCGGGGCGCATGCTGCGCTCACGTTGATCGTGGGTGGACTCTTCTTCATGTCCAGGGAGCGTGAGTTCGCTGTCCGCATCTGAGATGTCAGCAACCGATCTCTCCGTCTCCAGCGCGAAGGCGGACGACGTGGTCAGCCACGCACCAGTGGGCAAACCTGCGATCAGCGTCCAGGATCTGGACCTCACCTACCGCACGAGTGTCGAGGCGCGGCCGACGCTGAAGGGCGCGATCATCCGGCTCGGTCGACCCCACCGCTCGGTTCGAGTGATCGAAGCCATCAAGGATGTCTCCTTCGACGTCCCCAAGGGATCGGTGCTCGGCATCATCGGCGCCAACGGCGCCGGCAAGTCGACGCTGATGCGAGCCGTCGCGGGCATCCTGCCGCCCACCAAGGGCAAGATCGAGATCCACGGCCGGGTCAGCACGCTGCTCGCCCTCGGAGTCGGCTTCAACGGCGCGCTCACCGGCCGGCAGAATGTCGTCCTCGGCAGCCTGGCAGCAGGCCTGACCCGGGCCCAGATCGAGCTGAAGTACGACGAGATCGCCGCGTTCGCCGAGCTGGGCGACTTCATGGACATGCCGATGCGGACCTACTCCTCGGGCATGTACAGCCGGCTGGCCTTCTCCGTGGCCGTCAACATGGACCCTGACATCCTCCTGATCGACGAGGCGATGTCGGCCGGTGACGCGAAGTTCCGCAAGAAGGCCTCCAACCGGATGATGGACCTGGCCCACAACGCCGGCACCATGTTGCTGGTCAGTCACGCTCTCGGCACCATCAAGGACATGTGCAGCGAGGCCATCTGGCTGCACAAGGGCAAGCTCATCCAGAGGGGCCAGCCCGACGAGATCGTTGCGGCGTACACCAAGTTTCTCGAGGTCGGGCAGGACGCGCTGTCCCTCGAGGACATGTGACCCTCCCGGGTGCCAATCCCTGACGTCAGCATCGTCTCGAGCGGTCACGACGTGGCTGATGCGCGCCTTCACCGTGAGGTGCGCGCGCTGTTGGAGGCCGGGCTGACGGTCGAGGTCATGGGACTCGGCGATGCCGGAGCGGCTCCGCCTGGCGTCCCGGTGTGGGTGTGGCCACGCGGATCGATGGTCGACCGGGCACGTCGGGCGGTCTGGCTGCCGTTCGTGGCCCGCGGACGCGTCCTGTTCCTGCTCGACCCCGACACCCTGCCGAGCGCGCTGTTCGTACGACGGCTGCGCGGTCGCTCGGTCGTCGCCGACGTCCACGAGGACTACGTCGCCTTGTTGAACGACCGATCGTGGGTGCCGAGGCCGTTGCGCGGGCTCCTCACCTGGCTGACGACACGTTGCGTCGCTTTGGCCGGACGAGCTGACCTCACCGTTGTGGCCGACGACCATGTTCCCCCCGCGCAGGAGGCCACCCGCCGGCGGCTCGTCGTGCGCAACCTCCCCGACCTCTCGATGCTCCCGGCCGCCAGCTTGGCGCTGGAGACCGGCGCCGACCGTGAGGTCGCACAGATTGCTCCTCCAGCACCCCCGGAGGAGCATCCATTGCGACTTCACCGCTGGAACGCCCTGTACGTCGGGGACCTGCGCGCCTCTCGCGGGCTTGACGAGATGCTGCTTGCCATCGCGGGCGCCCCAGGATGGCACCTTGACCTGGTCGGTCCGGTCGCGGCGTCCGAACGCGAACGAGCGAGGCGGCTCATGGGCCCAGAGCTCGACGGGCGGGTCACCTGGCATGGCCGACTCCCGCCCCGCGAGGCGTGGAAGCTCGCGGCCGGCGCCAAGGTGGGGCTGGCCCTGCTGCACGACACTCCTGCCTTCCGCGACTCCGTGCCGACCAAGGTCTACGAGTACCTCGCCTGCGGGCTGGCCGTCCTGGCCACCCCGCTGCCACGTGTCACCCGGCTGCTGGATGAGAGCCGGGGAGGCCGCACAGTTCGTGGCGCAGACCAGGCCGCCGAGGTTCTACGCGGATGGTCCGGCCATGATGAGCACGAGCTGTTGGCTCATCGCACCGAAGGGCTCAGGTGGGCGCAGGCAAAGCTGTACGGCCCGTCGCCGTACCTGAAGCTGGCAGCCGAAGTGAGCGAAGTCATCAGGAGGCAGAAGTGACCCAGGGTCGCCTTGCAGTGGTCGCAGACGTCCGAGTGCAGTATGACGACCGGGCCATGGAGCTCGCGCGCGCCGCAAGGAGCGCCGGCTGGCAGGTCGAGCTTCTGCTCATCGCCTTCGGGACCCGCCAGGCCGAGCTCGACGGCGAGGACGGTATCCGCGTGACCAGGGTGGGAGCCGACGGCGCGGCGCAATCACCGCGGGCTGTGGAGCTGCGCGCCCTGGACGACCGGGTCGCCGTGCTCACCGCACGACGCGTGGCCCTGGACCGGGGAGGCGAGCCTCGACGGTCGGTTCGGCGCACGGCAATTCGCGCCGCCCTGCGCAAGGCACGATCAATGCGTGACGAGCTGGCGGCCGACACGGCCAGCCAGGGCGACCCGGTCGCGGCGGCCTCGGCAGAGCTGGCACGGCTGAACGAACGACTGGCCAGCCCCCTGCGCCAGCTGAAGGCGGACGTGGTCGTGGTCGCGGGACCCTGCGCTCTCGAGCTTGCCACCGAGGTCGCCCCCGGCCATGTGGTCTATGACCGGAGGCCTTCCGTCACGGCCACCGAGCCGGCCTGGGACGCAGTCGTGGCCGCGGTCGAGGAGCGCGTCGCCCCTCGGCTGGCTGCGGTCGTCGACCAGGCCTCCGTGGCCGCCGACCCGATCGCGGCGAAGGTTCCCCGACTACGGGTCCCCGAGCCTGTTGACGGCTCGTGCGACTGGACTCCGGCGCTCGATCTTGTCGCCAGCCTCATTCCCGCAGTGGCCGCCGCCACACCGGAGACCGCTGGAGCCAGTGCTGGCATCGCGCCCGAGACCTCCGCTGGTGCCGCTCCCATGGCACCCGTGCCTGAGAAGACTCCCGCGGTGCTCGGCGTCACCCCGGCGAACTTCGCGGGCCAGGGGTGGGCCTGGGCTCGGAGCGCGGAACGAAACCTGAGCGCCGTGACTGCCCAAGTGGTGGCCAACCCTGGCGGCTATGGCTTTCGCACGGACGTGGCCATGACTTCTGAGCAGGCCGCGGACCTGGACTGGCAGCTGGGTCAGGCCCGACGCGTCCTGGGCGGATGGACCCACGTCCTGTCCGAGTCGGTAAGACCCGTGCTGGGACAGCTCAACGGAAGCACCCTTTCCGGGGACATGGCCGCGCTCCTTCGCGCGGGCGTTCACGTCGGAGCGGTCTGTCACGGCTCAGAGATTCGTCGGCCCTCCCACCATCAGGCGACATACCCGTTCTCGCCGTTCGTCGGTGACTGGGACGGGCTCCTTGAGCTGCGCCAGCGTGCCGATCGCAACCGGGCCATCCTGCATGCGCTCGACATCCCTGTCTTCGTCTCGACGCCAGACCTGCTCGATGACGTGCCCCACGCGCGCTGGCTGCCGGTCGTGGTGGACGACGAGGACCTCGTCCCGGCGCCGCCACCGTTCCAGCGGGACGTGCCTGTGGTGCTGCATCTGCCGAGCAGCCCACGGCTGAAGGGCACCACGGTGATCGACGCCGTGGGTCAGCGGCTGGCTGACGAGGGTCTGATCGAGTTCCGCAGCCTTCGCGATGTCCCCGCGTCCTCGACAGCAGAGCTGATCCGCGACGCCGACGTCGTCGTCGACCACATCGTGATCGGCAACTACGGGGTGCTCGCCTGCCAGGCCATGGCGGCTGGCCGTCTGACCGTCGGGCATATTCACCAACGCGTGCGCCGCCGGGTGGGGCGTCCGGTGCCCGTGCTCGAGGCCACGCCACTGACGCTCGAGAGCGTGCTTCGTGCGGCGCTTGCGGACCCGGCAGCGACCGCTCCCATGGCAGCCAGCGGGCCGCAGTTCGTACGAGACCTGCACGACGGTCGTGTCTCGGCGCGCGTACTGGCTACGTTCCTGGGTGCGTCGTGAGGGCGCGCTCGACGATGCCTGCATAGACCTCGACAGCATCCAGGCCCGCCGCCTCTATCGCCATCGGAAGCAACGAGGTCTCGGTCATGCCCGGAGAGACGTTGGCCTCAAGGAACCACGGACGATCATCGGCGTCAATGATCAGGTCAACCCGGCTGAGGTGCTGATGACCGAGGGTGCGGTAGGCAGTGAGGCTGGCCGCCGATACCGAGGCGGCTGCTGCACTGCTCAGGCGGGCCGGGGTGAAGAACTCGGTGGCACCTGCGGTGTAACGGGCCTCGTAGCTGTAGACCCCGCCGTCCGGCACGATCTCGACCGCGGGAAGCGTCTGGGCCTGCCCAAGGTCGTCCTCCACGATCGAGACGGCAACCTCGGTTCCCTCGACCAGCTGCTCGATCATGGCCACCTCACCATAGGCATAGGCGGTCACCATCGCGAAGGGAAGCTGCTCAGCTGACCGGACGATGGTCAGCCCCAGCGCCGAGCCGCCCCGGGTGGGCTTCACGACCAGCGGCAGGCCGAGCGAGTCGATCACCGACTCCAGGAGGGCGGGGGCACCCAGCTCCCGGAAGGTGGAGTGCGAGAGCGCAACGCCGGCCGGGACGGAGACGCCGGCAGCCCGCACCAGTGCCTTGGCGACGGGCTTGTCCCACGTCAGGCGACACGAAGCCGGGCTCGAGCCGACGTAGGCAATGCCCAATGTTCCCAACACATCCCGCAATGCGCCATCCTCGCCGGTGGCGCCGTGCAGCACCGGCCAGATGACATCCGGGGGCGAGTTCCTGATCGTGGCCAGCAGCGACGCGTCCGCGTCACTGACGTGGGCGTCAGCGCCGGAGTGTGTCAGTGCATCAGCCACCCGGCTGCCGGAGCGCAGCGAGACGTCGCGTTCGTGACTGAGCCCTCCTGCCAGTACCAGCACGTGCCTCATATCGACATCCTCACCACGTAGGGAGCGAAGGCGGAGGCCACCGCCAGCACAGCTGCGACCTGGGAGCGCGCATTCTCCGGGAAGGCGACAAGGCTCGTGCCGAGCATCACGAGAGGTCCGGAGCGGGGAACTGGACGCCGTGCGTCGGTGCCGCTCCGCCGGTGGTGGCGTCGAAGGGTCCGAAGGTCTCAAGCAGCTCCAGCTCGGTCTGGACGACGCCGGCAAACCGGCGGATGCCTTCTCGGATGCGATCCGAGTCGGGATAGCAGTACGACAGCCGCACGTTGCGATGTCCGGTGCCGTCGGCGAAGAACGCCGTGCCCGGCACGTAGGCAACTCGCTCGGTGACCGCGCGCGGCAGCATCGCCTTCGAGTTGAGGCCCTCGGGCAGGGTCAGCCAGACATAGAAGCCGCCGTCCGGGTGGGTCCAGGTTGCCTGGGGCAACATGGCCGTCAGCGACTCGATCATGGCGTCACGGCGTTCACGGTAGAGATCGCAGTAGACCTTG
>JBDTYK010000160.1:0-6002 GCA_040005715.1 Actinomycetota bacterium
ATGCTGCAGCGTGCCCACGGGACCTGGTTCGGCTCGGTTCCCGGACTCGGCGCCGGTCAGCGGTATGCCGTTCGGGCACACGGCCCGTGGCAGCCCGCGCAGGGCCTGCGCTACAACCCCGCAAAGCTGTTGCTCGATCCGTACGCCAGGGCTATCGAGGGCCAGGTGACCTGGCGCCCCGAGGTTTTCGGCCATGTCGTGGACGACGGACTGAACGGGGACCCCGACGTCAGGGACGAACGCGACAGTGCGGCATACGTCCCCAGAGCCGTCGTCGTGGACAACCACTTCGACTGGGGCGACGACGTCGCACCCCGGGTGCCCTGGGTCGAGACCCTGATCTACGAGACCCACGTCCGCAACCTCACCAGACTTCACCCGGAGATCCCCGAACCCCTGCGGGGGACGTATGCCGCGATGGCACACCCGGCCACCATCGCGCACCTGCAGGGGCTGGGCGTGACCGCGGTTGAGCTGATGCCGATCCACGCGTTCACCCACGAGCCCGAGCTGGTGAGGCGGGGACAGGCGAACCACTGGGGCTACAACACCCTGGGGTTCAGCTCACCCCACGCGGACTATGCCGCGTCGGGCGATCCCCAGGGCCAGCTCGACGAGTTCAAGGGCATGGTCAAGCTGCTTCATGCCGCGGGCATCGAGGTCATTCTTGACGTCGTCTACAACCACACCTGCGAGCAGGGCCGAGGCGGAGCGACCCTCTCGTGGCGGGGGCTGGACAACCGTGCCTACTATCGCCTCGACGAGCGCGGGCGGGATATCGATGTCACGGGTTGCGGCAACACCCTCGACCTGCGTCACCCGGTCGCCATCCGGATGACCCTGGACTCCCTGCGGTACTGGGTCGAGCAGTGTCATGTCGACGGTTTCAGGTTCGACCTGGCGGTGGCTCTGGGACGTGGCCGCGACGACGCCTTCGACCCCGACAACGCGTTCCTGGTCGCGTTGCGCACCGACCCGGTTCTTTCACAGGTCAAGCTGATCGCAGAGCCCTGGGACCTTGGGGTGCACGGCTGGCGCACTGGCGCCTTCCCGCCGCCGTTCGCCGAGTGGAACGACCGGTTCCGCGATGCGGTGCGGACGTTCTGGCTGTCGGACGTCGGGCGATCTGCCCACCATGAGCCTGGTCATGGGGTACGTGATCTGGCGACCCGCCTGTCCGGCTCGTCCGACCTGTTCGGCGCCCGCGACCGAGGCCCGATCGCGTCGATCAACTACGTGGCGGCACACGACGGGTTCACCGTGGCCGACACGACCATGTACTCGCGCAAGCACAACGAGGCCAACGGCGAGCAGAACCGCGATGGTCAGGACGACAACCACTCATGGAACCACGGTTCGGAAGGGCCTGGTGGGGACGCATTGCTGAAGGGCGCCCGGCGACGCTCGATCCGCAACCTCCTTGCCACCGAGCTGCTGGCCACCGGTGTTCCGATGATCAACGCCGGGGACGAGCTGGGACGCACCCAGCACGGCAACAACAACGCCTACAGCCAGGACAACGACCTCTCGTGGGTTGGCTGGGACCTGGAGCCGTGGCAAGCCAACCTGCTGGCAACGACCCGCTTCCTGACCAGGCTCCGAGCGACGAATCCGGTTCTGGGCCAACGATCCTTCTTCACCGGGCGCCTCGCCGACCAGGACGGTCTGGCGGATCTCCTGTGGTTCGCGGCGGACGGCCTGCCGATGGGCAACGGCACGTGGGACGACCCCGGCACCCAAACGCTGGGGATGTTCCTGGACGGCACCCACGTGGGTGGCGCCTCGCTGCTCATCGTCATGCATGGCGGCGCTCAGGGCACCGACTTTGTCCTCCCGGCTCGCGATGAGAGCAGGGATTACGTCCTGCTCTGGGACAGCGCCTGGGAGCGTCCGCGGGCGCCCACAGGTCCGGTGGCTGGGTCGGTCCATCTCAGCGCTGCGTCGATTCGGGTCTACAGCGTTGTCCCGTGACCGTGAGGACCTCAGGCGTTGGCCACAAGACCCATCTCGGTGGCGTTGGCGATGCCCGCGTGCTTGGGCAGGACCCTGACGGTGTAGCCGAAGATGCCGGTGCGTGAGAGCACCAGATCACCCTCGAAGCGGTGCCGACCAGCCTCGTAGGACTTGGCGAAGCCCAGCTCCGCTGTCTCGATGTCCCGGAGGTCGTCGGCGTCCGACGTTCGACCATGAACGACCTGCACCTCGACCTCGTCCGGGCCAAGGTCGCCGAGCGACACGAACGCACGAACGTGAAGGGTGTCGCCGACCTGAGGAGAGTCGGAGACACCTGAGGACTCGACGTGATCCACATGCACCGCGGGCCATCCGGCTCGGGCTCGGGCCTTGTACTTCGCCAGGTCCCGCGCACCCGCCCACGTGGGACCGTCCAAGGCCCAGCCCGCGCGCGCTGCAGGACCGTAGAGGTCGACGGTGTAGTCCCGCACCTGGCGGGACGCCAGCACCTTGGGACCAAGCGTGGTCAGCGTGTGCTTGATCATGGACAACCAGCGCTGGGGAAGACCGTCGGCGTCCACATCGTAGAAACGCGATGCGACCGAGCCCTCGATCAGGTCATAGAGCGCGGCTGCCTCGAGATCGTCGCGGCGATCCGGGTCCTCGACCCCGTCGGCCGTGGGGATGGCCCAGCCGTTCTCGCCGTCGTACCACTCGTCCCACCAGCCGTCCAGGATCGAGAGGTTGAGTCCACCGTTGAGCGCGGCCTTCATCCCAGAGGTGCCACAGGCCTCAAACGGGCGTAGCGGGTTGTTCAGCCAGACGTCACAACCCGGGTAGAGGTACTTGGCCATGGCGATGTCGTAGTTCGGCAGAAAGGCGATGCGATGACGCACCGCGGGGTCGTCCGAGAACCTCACCAGCTGCTGGATGAGCTTCTTGCCCGTCTCGTCGGCCGGGTGCGCCTTGCCAGCGATGACCAGCTGGACCGGTCGATCGGGATTGAGCAGGATCGCCTTCAGCCGCACTGGATCGCTCAGCATGAGGGTGAGCCGTTTGTAGGTCGGAACCCGGCGGGCGAAACCGATCGTGAGCACATCCGGATCCAGGATGTCGTCGATCCAGCCGAGCTCTGCCGGGCTGGCGCCACGCTTGAGCCAGCTCGACTTCATCCGGCGGCGTGCCTCGACGACCAGCTGCTCGCGCATGTCGCGCTTGGTTGCCCAGATCTCGTCGCCGGGGATGTCGATGATCCCCGCCCATGCATCGTGCTCGGCGACCTCTGTGGTGCCCAGGTGCTTGGCCGCCAGTGCGTAAACCCTGCGGTCGACCCAGGACGGTGCGTGGACACCGTTGGTAATACTTGTGATCGGAACCTCTGTGTCATCAAATCCGGGCCAGAGACCATCGAACATGTGGCGGCTGACGACACCGTGCAGCTTGGAGACGCCGTTCGCTCGCTGGGCCAGACGCAGACCCATGACCGCCATGTTGAATACTCCGGCTTCCCCGCCCGGGTAGTCCTCGGAACCGAGTGCAAGCAGGCTCTCAACGGGCACGCCCGGGACCGCGTTGTCTCCACCGAAGTAGAGCTGGATCTGGTCGGCACCGAACCGGTCGATGCCCGCAGGGACTGGGGTGTGCGTGGTGAAGACCGTCCCCGCGCGAACTGCCTCGAGGGCTTCCTCAAAGCTCATCGCATGCTCGTCGGTCAGCTCGCGGATCCGCTCGATGCCCAGGAAGCCGGCGTGACCCTCGTTGGTATGGAAGACGTCTGGCGCTGGAGCGCTGGTCAGACGCGACCACAGGCGCAGAGCACGTACGCCCCCTATGCCAAGCAGCAGCTCCTGCTGGAGGCGAAGCTCGCCGGTGCCGCCATAGAGCCGGTCGGTGATGCCGCGGGCTCCGTCGTCGTTGCCCTTGACGTCGGAGTCGAGCAGCAGCAGCGGAACCCGGCCCACCTGGGCCTTCCAGACATTGGCATGAAGCACCCGGCCGCCGGGAAGGTCCATGGTGATGTCGCAAGGCGTTCCGTCGGCCTCGCGCAGCAGCGCCAGCGGTAGCCCATCGGGGTCCAGGACGGGGTAGGTCTCCTGCTGCCAGCCGTCGAGGTTCAGCGACTGCTTGAAATAGCCCGTCTTGTAGAAGAGGCCGACTCCGACGACCGGCACTCCCAGATCCGAGGCTGCCTTGAGGTGGTCACCCGCCAGGATGCCGAGACCTCCGGAGTACTGCGGCAGAGCCTCAGTGATGCCGTACTCGGGGCTGAAGTAGGCGATCGCGGCTGGAGCGCCACCTCCCACCTGCGCGGCCCAGCTCTGGTACCAGCGAGGTTCACTGAGGTAGACGGCCAGATCCTGGATCGCCGCGTGCACCTTGCCGACAAAGAGCTCGTCAGAGGAAAGGCGCTTGAGCTCGTCGGCCGAGAGCGCCGACAGCATGGCAGTGGGGTCCCTGCCGATGCGGGCCCAGCGCAAAGGGTCGATCTCGGCGAAGAGATCCCGGGTGGCCGGATGCCAGGACCAGCGCAGGTTGCTGGCCAGCTCTCCAAGTGCGCTGATCGACTCAGGCAGGACGGTGCGGACGCTGAATCGACGAATAGCTTTCACGGTCGAAGAGCATAGGCGACGCGGGCAGGACGGAACGAGTAGCGTCAGGCGCGTGACAGCGAGCCCCTTACCCCCTGCCGCACCCTCCCTCGGCCGCATTCCGGTCTTCGATGTCACTCCCTGCATCGAGCACGGCGCGTTCCCGGCCAAGTCGGTTGTGGGCGAGCAGTTCGACGTGGGGGCCACGGTTTTTCGCGAGGGGCACGACGCGGTCAATGCCACGCTGGTGTTGACCGGCCCGGACGGCGTCCAACGGCACGAGCCGATGACACTGGTCGCCCCCGGCCTCGACCGCTGGGCAGCCACCATCTCGGCCGACAGAACCGGAATGTGGTCCTACCGGGTCGAGGGCTGGTCCGACCCCTACGGGACGTGGGAGCACGACGCAGTCATCAAGATCGCGGCAGATGTGGACACCGAGCTGATGCTCGAGGAGGGCGCCCTGGTTCTGGAGCGCGCGCTGAGGGAGGTTCCTCGGACGCCCTCCCAGGCTGAGCCGCTGGCCAACGGGGTGATCGGACTGAGGGACTCAACCCGGCCCCCGCAGGCCCGCCTGCTGGCCGGGGTCACCCCCGAGGTACGAGCCGAGATGGCAGCCCGGCCGCTGCGCGAGTACGTAAGTCCCAGTGCGAGAAACGGCTGGTTGGTGGAGAGGGAGCTTGCGCTCTTCAGCGCGTGGTACGAGATCTTCCCGCGCTCCGAAGGGGCGGCGCACGACCCCAAGACGGGCCGCTGGACCGTGGGCACGTTGGTGACCGCCGCGCGGCGTCTTCCGGCGATCGCCGACATGGGCTTCGACGTCGTCTACCTGACGCCCGTACACCCGATCGGCCATGTCAACCGCAAGGGCCCGAACAACACGCTGAACCCCGGACCGTCGGACCCGGGCTCCCCGTACGCGATCGGTTCAGCCGACGGTGGACACGATGCCATTGCGCCCGAGCTGGGGACCTTTGCCGACTTCGACTCCTTCGTCGCCGAGGCGGAGAGGCTCGGTCTCGAGGTCGCACTCGACCTGGCCCTTCAGTGCGCACCCGACCACCCTTGGGTCACCAGTCACCCGGAGTGGTTCACCACGCGCGCCGACGGGACGATTGCCTACGCCGAGAACCCTCCGAAGAAGTACCAGGACATCTATCCGGTCAACTTCGACAACGACCCGGCCGGCATCTACGCCGAGGTGCGTCGAGTTGTCCAGGTCTGGATCGACCACGGGGTGACCCTGTTCAGGGTCGACAACCCGCACACCAAGCCCCTCGAGTTCTGGCAGTGGTTGATAGCGGACGTTGCGGTGGACCATCCACAGATCATCTGGCTGGCCGAGTCGTTCACGAAGCCGGCGATGATGCATGCCCTGGCCAAGGTCGGTTTCCAGCAGTCGTACACCTACTACGCCTGGCGTAACCAGAAGTGGGAGCTCGAGGAGTACATCACCGAGCT
>JBDTYK010000161.1:0-5913 GCA_040005715.1 Actinomycetota bacterium
CAGCCTCTCCGGCCACGTCGACGTCGTGGCTACCGTCGGCGGGCAGGTCGGCTGAGACCTCGGACGTCTGCTGCTCGGACACGCTGATGGCCTGCTTCCTGACTTCTGTACTGACCGATCGCAGTGACCCGCGATCGCGTTGTTGGCTCGGGATGTTACGTACTCAATTGGGGACTGTGACGTAGCTACTGGGGCAATGTTACGTACCGAATAGGAGTTTGATCAGCTTGACCGACACCTGGTCGAAACTCCACACCAGGCCCATCACGACAGACACGAAGACGATGACGACAGAGGTGTAGGTCACCAGCTCGTGGCGAGTCGGACGAACAACCTTGCGAAGCTCATCCAGGATCTGGCTCACGAACAGGGCGATCGACCCGAAGAACCGGCTCACCGGGTTGCCCCGACGTGGGGCGTCACGGCGCGCGCGACCGGAGCCAGCGGTGTCTGCTGCTCTCGTCTCGGTCACAGTTCCTCATCTCTTGTTGTCGTCGGCACCCGCAAGCGGATCAGCCACGACGGCTCTCGATCGGATAACGCAGGGCAGGAGGGACTCGAACCCCCAACCGCCGGTTTTGGAGACCGGAGCTCTACCAATTGAGCCACTGCCCTATGTGCGGTTGTACTGATGGGCGCACAGTTCGTGCTTACACATGTGGTGTCGGGAGGCCTCGGGGCATGCCTGAGCATGGTTGTCGTCAACCACCCAGTGGGTGAGCATACGCGAGGTCGGTGGCCCAAGGCGAACTCGGCTGGCGCCGCACCGACCGGCCCGCGGACGCGATCAACAGTGCGGGCCAACCTCTGAGAACATTGAACTGTGACTGAGCCATTCTCCCGCACCCGTGTCTCCCGCCGCATCGGCTCGATTGCCGAGTCAGCGACTCTCTCCGTTGACGCAAAGGCGAAGGCGCTCAAGGCCGAGGGCCGTCCGGTCATTGGCTTCGGCGCAGGCGAACCCGACTTTCCGACTCCTGACTACATCGTCGCCGCCGCGGTTGCGGCCGCGCAGGACCCGGCAAACCACCGCTACACGCCGGCGGGAGGGCTGCCCGCGCTGAAGAAGGCGATCGTCGACAAGACCTTCCGCGACAGTGGCTACCTGGTAACCCCCGACCAGGTGCTGGTGACAAACGGCGGAAAGCACGCCGTCTACAACGCCTTCGCCACGCTGCTCGATCCTGGCGACGAGGTGCTGCTCCCCTCGCCGTACTGGACGACCTACCCCGAGGCGATCAAGCTCGCCGGTGGCACCCCCATCGAGGTATTCGCGGGCGAGGACCAGGACTACCTGGTGAGCGTCGCGCAGCTCGAAGCGGCACGGACGCCTCGGAGCAAGGTGCTGCTGTTCTGCTCGCCATCCAACCCCACGGGCGCGGTCTACTCCCCCGATCAAATCCGCGAGATCGGCCGCTGGGCCGTTGCCAACCGAATCTGGGTGGTCACCGACGAGATCTACGAGCACCTGACGTATGACGGAGCCGTTTCGGTCTCCATGCCGGTCGAGGTTCCCGAGCTGATGGACACCTGCGTCGTTCTCAACGGCGTTGCAAAGTCTTACGCGATGACTGGGTGGCGGGTGGGCTGGATGATCGGCCCTCGTGACGTCATCAAGGCGGCCACGAACCTGCAGTCCCACTCGACGTCGAACGTCGCCAACGTCTCCCAACGCGCAGCGATCGCGGCACTCAACGGATCGCTGGACGCCGTGGCCGAGATGAAGGTGGCTTTCGACCGTCGCCGCCGCACGATCGTCGCGATGCTCAACGACATCGAGGGTGTGACCTGCCCGGTGCCCACCGGTGCGTTCTACGCCTACCCGTCAGTCAAGGGTGTTTTTGGCAAGACCATCCGAGGCCGGATCTGCCACACGTCAGCCGAGCTGGCGGCCCTGATCCTGGACGAGGCCGAAGTGGCGGTCGTACCCGGTGAGGCTTTTGGGCCCAGCGGGTATCTGCGACTCTCGTACGCCCTGAGCGACGCGGACCTTGCCGAGGGCGTTGGCCGGATCCAGAAGCTCCTGGGCGAGGCCCAGTAAGAACCCGGCCAATCGTTGCGCCAATTCAGGCGCGCACCTGCCATCGCGACATAGGCTCAGGTCATGACCAACCAGGAGAACACGGGCGCGGAGTCGCTCGGCAGCTACAGCCTCGATGAGGAGGACCAGCTGCAGGCCGAGGACACTCTCGATGACCGCGGTGTCGACGATCTCCTGGACGAGGGCTACTCACCGCCGGAACGTCCCCGCGGCGTTGACGCGTTCGGGACCACGCTCGCCGAGCAGCGGCAGCGAGAGAGCCTCGACCAGCGACTGGCCCACGAGGTGCCCGACCCGAACAACATGCTCGAAGACCCGCTGGCCGACCCGGACATGGTTGGTGGCGACGACCCGGACGCCATTGCGGCCGAGGACGACTTCCTCGGTGACCTCGAGGTGGGCTCTCGGCGCAGCGGGCGGCTCCTGGCACCCGATGAGGGCACCGGCGAGGACACGGAGTCGGACATGGTGGCGAGCGACGTCGGCATTGACGGTGGGAGCTCATCTGCCGAAGAGGCAGCCATGCACGTTATCGAGGATGAGCCGCGCTGACCCCTGAGCGACCGCTTGGCCTGCTGCCCAAGGCCCACCTGCATCTTCACTTCACCGGCTCGATGCGGCTGAGCACTCTGACCCAGCTCGCGCAAAAGCACAGCGTGCCACTGCCGGACGCCCTGACGAAGTCGTGGCCGCCAACGCTGAGCGCAACCGATGAGCGCGGCTGGTTCCGCTTCCAGCGTCTCTATGACATGGCCCGAGCCTGCGTCCGTGACGAAGCGGACCTGCGTCGCATCGTTCGGGAGGCAGCTGTCGACGACCAGTCAGAGGGCTCTCGCTGGCTGGAGATCCAGGTCGACCCGACGTCATACGCGCCCTTTGTCGGAGGCATCACCCCGGCGCTGGAAATCATCCTGGACGAGACGCGTTCGGCCTCCGAGGACGTCGGGATCGGCGTCGTTGTCGTTGTCGCCGCAAACCGGACCCGTCACCCGCTCGATGCGAGGACCCTGGCCCGGCTGGCCGCCAGGTACGCCGGTGACGGCGCGGCGGGGAGTGTGGTGGGTTTCGGGCTGAGCAACGACGAACGCCGTGGAGTGACAAGCGAGTTCGCGCCCGCTTTTGACATTGCCCGTCGCGCCGGACTGGCCTGCGTGCCACATGGAGGGGAGCTGCTCGGGGCCCAGGCAGTCCGCGAGACGATGGCTGCGCTGGCCCCCGATCGGCTGGGGCATGGCATCCGCAGTGCCGAGGACCCTCAAGTGCTGGACGACGTCGTTCGCCGCGGCATCACCCTCGAGGTGTGCCCGGGGAGCAACGTCGCGTTGGGCGTATACGCCTCGGCGCCAGATGTGCCGCTTCGACAGCTGGTCGACGCCGGCGCGCAGATCGCGCTTGGGGCCGACGACCCGCTGTTGTTCGGCTCGAGGCTGAACGCGCAGTACGAGACCGCGCGAACGGTGCACGGCCTCTCGGATGTCGAGCTGGCTGATCTGGCAAGGGGATCGGTGCGAGGCTCGCGAGCGCCGGAATCGACGCGCAAACAGATCCTTGACGACATCGGGACGTGGCTCGCCAGCTGATCGACGCCCCAGGGTCCGAGGTCATAGGGCCCTTGCTCAGTTCAGGCCGCTGACAGAGCCGATTTCCGGCGCAAAAACCGGCCTGAACTGAGCAAAGCGGCCTGAGGTGAGCAAGGTCAGAGAGAGACACCGACCAGGACCGGTTCGTTGACCAGCCACACCCCGAAAACGTCCTGGACGCCGGCCCGGATCTCTCGCGCCAGCGCAATGACGTCCGCGGCTGAGGCCGACCCTCTGTTCGTCACTGCGAGGCTGTGCTTGGTTGACAAGGCGGCAGGACCCGGCAGGCCGTAGCCCTTGGGGAAGCCGGCCCGCTCGATCAGCCAGGCCGCACTGGTCTTGACCTGACCGTCCGGTGTGTCGAACCTCGGCACGTGCAGGGGTGTTTCGGATCCGCCCAGCCCGGCCTGGGCGCGGGCCTGCAGCGCGTCATACGAGCTCGCGGACATGATCGGGTTGGTGAAGAACGACCCGCAGCTCCAGGTGTCGGGGTCTGCGGCATCAAGGACCATGCCGCGTTGCCGGCGCTGGGCGAGCACGGCCTCACGGGCCACCTCAAGTGGCACCCGTGAACCCACGTCGACGCCCAGTGCCCGCGCGAGATCCTCGTAGCCAACCGGCGACGAGACGACGGACAGCTCGAGCTGGAACACCACGTCAAGAACGACGTAACGGGTCTCACCCTTGAACAACGAGCTCCGGTAGGAGAACTGGCAGTTGGCGTTGGCGAAGGTGCGGACCCGCTGCTCACCTCTGTCCCAGGCGCGGACCGCAACGATCGTCTGGGCCACCTCCTGGCCGTAGGCGCCGACGTTCTGGATCGGGGTCGCCCCTGCGGACCCCGGGATGCCCGAGAGCGCCTCGATCCCGGACCAGCCCTCTGCCACCGCACGGGCGACGACATGGTCCCAGACCTCACCGGCCGCAACACGGACCCTCGCCTGACCTGAGTCGATGGACTCGACCGTGACGCCATCGGTCGCGATATGGATGGCTGAGCCGGCAAATCCCTCGTCGGAGATGACCAGGTTCGAGCCGCCCCCGACGACCAGCAACGGCTCGTCGGCGTCGTCGACCTCGCGGACGGCATCGACCACCTCATCGGTGGTCCCCGCGGTGACCAGGCGGTCAGCCGGGCCGCCAACCCGCATGGTTGTCAAGCCTGACAACAGGACTTCATGCTCTTCGCGCATCGGCGCCTTAGTCGAGAACGACGACGGCCACTGCGCGACCGAGCACCCTGTCGGTGCCACACATGGCCTTGAGCTCAACGGTGGCCCGCCTGGTCTGCGCATCGAGCGCCGTGACGACCCCTGTTACCTCAACGTCGGCGCCGCCCTCATAGGGGACGACCACTGGCTTGGTGAAACGGGTGCCGTACTCCACCACGCGCCCTGCGTCCCCGACCCAGTCGCTGACCACGTTTATGACCGTTCCCATCGTGAACATGCCGTGGGCGATGACATCGGGGAGCCCGACGGACCTGGCAAATCGTTCGTCCCAGTGGATGCGGTTGCGGTCCAGGCTGGCTCCGGTGTACTGGACAAGGCTCTCCCTGTCGATGTGAACGGTGCGGTGGGGCAGCTCCTGGCCGACCTCGACGTCCCTTGCGCAAAGCACGGCGTTGCTCATCTGCTCACTCGCCTCCGCGGATCACCAGGGTCGAGGTGGCCGTGCATACCGGCTCGCCCTCGGTGGTGGACAGCTCGCTGCGGGTGGTGACCATCGCGTGCCCACCGACCAGCTTGACCGAGTCAACCGTCAGGACACCGACGATCTGGTCGCCGGCTGTGATCGGGCGGTGGTGGACGAAGCGCTGCTCGCCGTGGACAACCCGGCTGAAGTCGATCCCGGCCTCAGGGTCCTCGATCAGCTGTCGGTCGCACAGCTGGGCGATCAGGATGGCAAACGTCGGGGAGGCGACCACGTCGCGATAACCGCGGTCCTGAGCCACCAGCGGATCCGTGTGAACGCGGTCACCGGCACCGACGGCCTCGGCGAACTCGCGAATCTTCGCCCGGCCCACGGAATACGGTGCAGTGGCCGGGTAGGTGCGCCCGGTGAAACCAGTATTGACTGCCATGGCGACCACCTTAGGGTCAGCGTGCACAGAACAGCGACCGCCCCACAGGTACTGGGACGGTCGTGACGAGCCTGGATCAGATGCTGTGATCGGGCCGGCCCGAAGAGCCTTGGATCAGCGGGTCTCGCGGTGGGTCGTCTGCTTGGAGCAGCGGGGGCAGAACTTGGCGAGCTCCAACCGGTCAGGGTTGTTGCGGCGGTTCTTCTTGG
>JBDTYK010000162.1:0-5903 GCA_040005715.1 Actinomycetota bacterium
AGCTTCTCGAGGTTGGCCTTGTAACGGCGCGACCAGTTGGTGGGCTCCTCGGTGTGCGCTGCGCGCAGAACCTGGAACACGTGCTCAAGACCCTCTGGCCCCACGACGTCGCGGACACCCACGAGATCGCAGTTCTCCGCGGGGACCTCAATGGTCAGATCGCCTTGTGCGACATGGAGTACGAGGTACATCTTGTCCTCGCCCTTTACGGTGCGAGTCTTCATCTGTTCGATCAATGCTGCACCGTGATGCGGATACACAACTGTTTCGCCGACTTTGAACGCCATCTGGTGGAACCCCTTTCGCGACTTCAAGAGTAACACGTGACGGCAACATTACGGAATCATGTATGTCGTGTTTGTGCAGGTCAGAGCCATGAAGGAGCCAGATTCTGGCCCGTAAGCAGTCTTGACAGAAGGCCGATTCGCGTGCATGGCCGCCGATAGTCGGGCGGGGGTGATGAGAACTTCCTGTCTTTGCGTAAGACCAGCGGTAGGCTGCCAAGCGTGACGCGACGACTCCTCCGCAACGCAAGGGCTGCCGGTCTGAAAGTCATTCCCGACCCCCCGGTCCTCATGGCGGCTGCAGCGGCGGCGGCGGTTCTGGCCCTCTCTGGCTGTCAGGTCGCTTCGCCGATTCAGACGAGCGTGCCCTACCAACCTGCCGACGGCGTGGCAGTCAATCTGGGCGATGTGCAGATCCGCGACCTGGTGATCGTCTCGGACGCCAAAGGCGCGGCCGGCGTTCTGTCAGGCCAGGTGGTCAACAACAGCGCCCAGCCCGTCACGGTCACATTCACCACGGGCCCAGGAGCCTATGGCCTGGCCAGAGCGATCATCCCCGCGAATGACTCGACCCGGCTCTCGGGAGTCGAGGGCACGCCACCGGTCACGATCCCGAGCATGTCCGCGCGCCCGGGCGACACGGCCATAGTCATCATCAGCACCCCTGAGGCCGGCGCTCCCGTGGTTCAGGTGCCGGTCCTCCCCCCAACTGGCTACTACTCGAGCATTACGCCAGCTCCGCTGCAGACCATCGGGCCCTGAAAGCCAGTCTGACCAGAGCATCCCGCCCACCCTGAGACAGGGCGAAGGATCTGGGTCGCCCTGACGACCACGATCCTTCGCCCTATGCCACGAACGGCCTCAGCGAGTCTCGAACTTGTAGCCCAGACCCCTCACGGTGACGATCAGCTGCGGACTGGCCGGGTCAGCCTCGAGCTTGGTGCGCAGGCGCTTGACGTGAACGTCCAGGGTCTTGGTGTCGCCGACATAGTCGCTGCCCCACACGCGGTCGATCAGCTGCATCCGGGTCAGCACCCTTCCGGCGTTGCGCAGCAGCATCTCGAGCAGCTCGAACTCCTTGAGCGGCAACGGAGTGCGCTCCCCGTTGACTGTGACCGTGTGCCGCTCGACATCCATCCGCACCGGACCGGACTCGAGGGTGGCCGGCTTCAGGTCTTCAGGCTCCTGGCCGCGACGCAGAACAGCCTTGATCCGGGCCAGCAGCTCACGACTGGAGTAGGGCTTGGTCACGTAGTCGTCCGCCCCCAGCTCGAGCCCGACCACCTTGTCGATCTCGCTGTCCTTGGCCGTCAGCATGATGACCGGAACGGAGGAGCGCTGCCGAAGGGCCCGGCATACGTCCATCCCTGACAGCCCAGGGAGCATCAGGTCGAGCAGCACCAGGTCGGCGCCCTCGCGGTCGAAGTCCTCAAGGGCAGCCGGCCCGGTCTGGGCGACCGTCACCTCGTAGCCCTCCCTGCGCAAAAGGTAGGACAACGGGTCGGAGAACGACTCCTCGTCCTCCACCAGCAGGATGCGCGTCAAAGGGTGACCTCTCGATCGCGAAGGCCAGGCGCGGGCGCATCAGGGGCACCAGCAGGTATGCCGGGTGCCTCCTGTTCGCTGGTCCGGCTGGATGGTGCTGCGGGAAGGCGCATGGTGAAGGTCGAGCCATGACCCTGTTCGCTCCAGACCGTGACCTCTCCGCCGTGGTTGGCGCAGATGTGCTTGACGATGGCCAGGCCGAGCCCGGTGCCGCCGGTCTCTCGGGACCTGGCGGCATCCACCCGGTAGAACCGCTCGAAGATGCGGGTCTGCTCGCTCTCGGGGATGCCCCTGCCCTGGTCGGCGACCGCGATCTCGACGATCCGTTCGTGGGTGCGAACGCTGACCGCGACCCTGGTGCCGGACGCGGAGTAGTTGACGGCGTTGGCGACGAGGTTGCGAATGCCCGTGGTCAGCAGCTCGGCATCACCGATGACCTCGACCCCCGGCGCCAGGGACGTCACGATCTCGACGTCGCGGGACTCGGCGAGCAGGGCGGACTGCTCGACGGCCTCGGCAACGACGTCGCCAACGTCCACGCGGAGGGGCTCATGGAGGGTATCGGCGATCTGAAGCCGGGACAGGTCGACGACGTCCTGGACCAGATGGGTCAGGCGCGTGCTCTCCACCTGCATCCGTCTGGCAAATCGGGCCACCGCCTCAGGGTCGTCGTTGGCCTCAAGGACGGCCTCTGCCAGCAGGGCCAGCCCGCCGACCGGGGTCTTGAGCTCGTGGCTGACGTTGACCAGGAAGTCGCGACGAGTCTCCTCGACCCTGCGGTCCTTGGTGCGGTCGTCCACCAGGACCAGCACGTACTGACTGCCCAGCGGCGCTATCCGGGCGCCGACCATGATCCGGCCACGCCCAACGGGACCGCGGGACAGATCGAGCTCGACCTCCCGGATGACGCCGTCGCGGCGGACCTTCCGGGCCAGCTGACGCAGCTCGTTGTGGACCAGGTCGTCATTGCGAACCAGGCCGTGAGCCACGGCCCAGGGGCTTGCGCTGATGACCGCATCGGCCGTGTCCAGCACGATCGTGCCCGATCTCAGGACAGCCAGGACCGTCGAGACCCCGTCGGGCAGCGCCCGTGGATCAGGGGTTGGCGTGCCTCTGCGCTGCGAACGCTCGGAGAGGCGCACCAGCGTCACGGAGATCGCGCCGGTGGCCAGGCCGAACGCGCCACCGAGAACTGCCGCAGCCGTGGGGTCCACAGCCCTCACCCTATGCACGAACCCGGTGCTGGACCGCCGATACACGTGCGACCCGGCTCTGGGGCATCTATTGTTCACCTGAACGCCGAAGACCGTTCACCGTGGGGTGTAAGGCTGCCCGAAGGCGTGCGGTGGCCCATGCCCGCACCACGAGCAGTTGCACACTCTTCGAACGGCACCCGCACGCAATACGAGACTGGGGACAGATGCGCAACTCCTTCCATGAGGACCTGGAGAAGATCACCGACCAGCTGGTCGAGATGACCCGGCTGGCGGGGTCGGCCATGTCCAGGGCGACCACAGCCCTGCTGGACGCCGACCTGAACCTGGCCGAGAGCGTCATCGCCGCTGACGAGCAGATCGATTCGCTGCGCAAGGAGCTCGACGACCTCTCGATCGACCTGCTCGCCCGTCAGCAGCCTGTTGCCACCGACCTGCGCATGGTGGTTACCGCGATGCGGATGAGCGCGGACCTCGAGCGCATGGGGGATCTCGCCAGGCATGTGGCCAAGGTGGCCCGGCTGCGTTACCCGGACTCCGCCATCCCACCGGTGATGCGTTCCACGGTCCTGGAGATGGGCCAGGTGGCCGAGCGAATCGTGGCCAAGGCGGGATCGGTCATCGCCGGCAGGGACATCGACGCCGCCATCACCCTGGAGCGCGACGACGACGAGATGGACCGCCTGCACCGAGACATCTTCAACATGCTGATCGACGGCAAGTGGACTGCAGGCACTGAGGCGGCAGTCGACGCCACCCTGGTGAGCCGGTACTACGAGCGGTTCGCCGACCACGCCGTTTCGGTTGCGCGCCGAGTCGTGTACCTGGTCACCGGCGAGTGGCAGGCCGAGCTCGAACCGGATGAGGACGACGAGCTGTAGCACGAACCCCTGCGCGCTTGTTGCTCCGAAACCACCGTTTCGGGCCCTCTGGGACGCCGATTCGGTGGTTTCGGAGCAACAAGGCGGGGCGAAACGGTAGGGCGGGGCGAAACGGTAGGGAAGGCGGGGGAAAACGGTAGGGCGGGGCGAAACGGTAGGGCAGGGGTGAAGCGAGGGTCAGCGGCCCTGGTTGGCCACGGCCTCCGCAGCAGCCCTGGCCGCCTCGGGGTCGAGGTACTCCCCGCCTCCGCCGAGCGGAGCAAGGTCATCGCCCAGACGGTAGACGAGCGGCATACCGGTGGGGATGTTGAGGCTGGGGATGTCCGCGTCGCTGATGCCGTCCAGATGCTTGACGATCCCGCGCAGGCTGTTGCCGTGCGCCGCGACCAGGACGGTCTTGCCGGCGCGTAGGTCGGGCACGATCGCGCGCTCCCAGTAGGGCAGCATCCGCACGATGACGTCCTTGAGGCACTCGGTCAGGGGCGGACCACCCTCGATGTCGGCATAGCGCGGATCGTGGGCCTGGCTGAACTCGTCGTCGACCGGCTGCGGTGGCGGCGGGACATCGAAAGACCGTCGCCACGTCATGAACAGCTCCTCGCCGTACTGCTCCAGCGTCTGCTTCTTGTTCTTGCCCTGCAGCGCACCGTAGTGACGTTCGTTCAGGCGCCATGAGCGCTTCACCGGGATCCAGTGGCGGTCGGCGGCGTCCAGGGACAGGTTGGCGGTGGTGATGGCCCGGCGCTGCAGCGAGGTGTGGACCACGTCCGGGAGCAGACCGGCCTCCTTGAGCTGCTCGCCGCCTCTCACGGCCTCGGCCCGGCCCTTGTCGGTCAGGTCGACATCGACCCAGCCGGTGAAGCGGTTCTGGGCGTTCCACTCACTCTCGCCGTGACGCAGGAGGATGAGCGTGAGGGGTGCGGCAGTCGTCATGCGCGTGAGTCTATTTGCTGACCCGCTGGCCTCCACAACCCCTGACCGAACACCCCGGCGGCACCGTTTCGAGGGCCAAGGGGCCATGAAACGGTGCCATGGCGGTGTTCGGTCGGGGATCGAAGGGTCAGGTCATTCGAGCAGGTGCCGGAAGGCCTCGAGGTTGCGGGTGGACTCCCCTCGCGAGATGCGCCAGGCCCACTCCTTCTTCATCGACTCCAGGAAGCCCAACGCGAGCAGCTCGTTGAACGGAGCGTCGGCAGCATCCAGCACGACCCCGAAGATCTGGTCGAGGTATGCCGCGTCGACCGCTGCGAGCGGTACGCGACCCGTGACGAAGACGTCGCCGGACTTGTCGATGCTGTAGGCAAGACCTGGCATCGTGAGGTTGCGACGCAACAGGTAGGCGTAGACGGCGGCATGGTTCTCGTCGGGGTTTCGCACCACGAAGGCAGAGATCGACAGAGACTTCTCGCCGACCACAACCGAGCACACGGTCTTGAGCTTCTTCTCCCCCGGCAGCGTGACGACAAACTCCCCCGGCCGGCCGCCTAGCTCCCACTCGATGCCGGTCTCGGTCAGGAATGTGCGCACCGACTCCTGAACAGCGAGGCCCGAACTGGACGCAGCGTCTTCGGTCACGGGATCACGGCCGCAGGGACACCGACGAGATCGGAGGCATCCTCGATCGGCGAGCCTGTCCGAGCGAGCATCGACTCGGCATAGACCTCGAGCAACCGGTCGGTCGTGCGCTCCCAGCTGAAGGCCGACGCGTGTTCCACGCCCAGCCGGCTCAGGTCCGCTCGCCGATCAGGGTTCTCGAGCAAGCCCCCCAGGGCGGCGCTCCAGTCGGCGGGCTGGTGGCCGTTGATGATCAACCCGGCGTCGCCGACGGCAAAGGGCAGACCACCGACGGCGGCGGCCACGACCGGTGTACCACTGGCCTGGGCCTCGAGCGCGACCAGCCCGAAGGACTCGCTGTGGGAGGGAACTGCGACCAGGTCAGCGGCGCGGTACCACTGGGCAAGGATCGCCCGGTCGACCGG
>JBDTYK010000163.1:0-5830 GCA_040005715.1 Actinomycetota bacterium
CCATGCCGTTCTCCAAGCTCAAGTCCCACATCGCCGAGATCCTCCAGGCCGAGGGATACATCTCCGGCTGGCGCGTCGAGGAGGCTGAGGTCGGTTCCACGCTGGCCATCGACCTGAAGTACGGCCCCAACCGCGAGCGGTCCATTGCTGGTGTGCGTCGGGTGTCCAAGCCCGGTCTGCGCGTCTACGCCAAGTCGACCGGCCTGCCCAAGGTTCTGGGTGGCCTCGGTGTTGCCATTATTTCCACGTCCTCCGGCTTGTTGACCGACAAGCAGGCGGCAAAAAAGGGTGTAGGCGGAGAAGTTCTCGCCTACGTCTGGTAACGGAAGAGGAGGAGTACTCATGTCCCGTATTGGACGACTTCCTGTCCCGGTGCCCTCAGGTGTCGACGTCTCTATCGACGGACAGGCCGTCACTGTCAAAGGCCCCAAGGGCCAGCTGCAGCACGTTGTTGCTGAGCCGATCATGGTGGCCCGGTCTGCTGAGGGGACCGTCGAGGTCAAACGCCCCGACGACGAGCGCCAGTCGCGCTCGCTGCACGGCCTGACCCGCACGCTTATCAACAACATGGTTCTTGGTGTCACCGAGGGCTATGAGAAGAAGATGGAGATCCACGGGACCGGTTACCGAGTTGCAGCAAGGGGCGGCGACCTCGAGTTCGCGCTCGGCTACAGCCACTCGATCACCATCAAGGCCCCCCAGGGCATCTCCTTCATCGTCGAGAACCCCACCCGCTTCGCGGTGCAGGGCATTGACAAGCAACTTGTCGGCGAGGTCGCCGCAAACATTCGCAAGCTACGCAAGCCCGACCCGTACAAGGGCAAGGGCGTTCGCTACGCAGGCGAGCAGATCCGCCGCAAGGTCGGAAAGGCTGGTAAGTAAGCCATGGCACTGGTCATCAAGCGCGCCAAGGACAAGAGCGCCGCTCGTGGTCGTCGTCACCTGCGCGTGCGCAAGAAGGTCAACGGCACCTCACTTCGCCCACGTCTTGTGGTGTCGCGCTCCAGCCGGCACATATTCGTCCAGATTGTCGACGACTCCCAGGGCAACACCCTGGCTTCGGCGTCGACGATGGAAGCTGACCTGCGTTCCTTCGTGGGCGACAAGACCGCCAAGGCGCGCCACGTCGGTGAGGTCCTTGCGGCACGCGCCAAGATTGCGGGCGTCGAGGCTGTCGTCTTCGATCGGGGCGGCAACCGCTACCACGGCCGCATCGCCGCAATCGCCGACGGTGCACGCGAGGGCGGTCTGTCCCTGTGAGGCACGAGCTGTCCGAGATTTCTGAGAAGAGGAACGTCTGATGCCTGGACCCCAGCGTCGAGGAACCGGCGCCGGTGCCGGTGCCGCCAGCGGTGCAAGCGGCGGCGAGCGCAACGAGCGACGTGGCGGCGGTCGTGACCGCGACAGCCGCGGCCGCGACAACGCGCCCGACAAGAACGCGTTCATCGAGCGCGTCGTGACCATCAACCGCGTGTCCAAGGTCGTCAAAGGTGGTCGTCGTTTCAGCTTCACCGCCCTGGTGGTGGTCGGAGACGGCGATGGCACAGTGGGCGTCGGCTACGGCAAGGCCAAGGAAGTTCCCGCGGCCATTGCCAAGGGTGTCGAGGAGGCCAAGAAGGAGTTCTTCAAGGTCCCGCGCATCCAGGGCACGATTCCGCACCCGATCCAGGGAGAGGCCGCCGCAGGCGTTGTCATGCTGCGTCCGGCCGCGCCGGGAACCGGCGTCATCGCCGGCGGACCGGTGCGTGCGGTGCTCGAGTGCGCGGGGATCAAGGACGTGCTGTCCAAGTCTCTGGGCTCGGACAACGCCATCAACGTGGTGCACGCGACGGTTGCCGCCCTGCGCGGGCTGGAACGCCCCGAAGAGGTCGCCGCACGCCGCGGTCTGCCTCTTGAGCACGTAGCCCCGGCCGCCATGCTGCGCGCTCGCGCTGCCGGGATCGGTGCCTGATGGGAAGACTCAAAGTGACCCAGACGGGGTCAGGGATCGGTGGGAAGCAGAACCACCGTGAGACCCTGCGCTCGCTGGGCCTGAAGCGTATTAGCGATGTTGTCGTCAAGGAGGACCGTCCCGAGATCCGTGGGATGGTTCGCGCGGTCCGGCACCTGGTTGCCGTCGAGGAGGTTGAGTGATCATGGCCAAAGAATCGTCCACGCTGAAGGTTCACCACCTTCGCCCGGCTCCCGGCGCGAAGACCGCCAAGACCCGCGTAGGTCGTGGTACCGGCAGCAAAGGCAAGACTGCGGGCCGCGGCACCAAGGGTACGAAGGCGCGCTACCAGGTTCCTGAGAGCTTCGAGGGTGGGCAGATGCCCATGCACATGCGCCTGCCCAAGCTCCGCGGCTTCAAGAACCCGTTCCGTACCGAGTACCAGGTGGTCAACCTGGACCGCATCTCGGCGCTGTTCCCCAAGGGTGGTGACGTCGTGGTCGAGGACCTGGTCGCCAGGGGCGCCGTCCGCGATGGCGGGCTGGTCAAGGTCCTGGGCGACGGCGAGATCACGGTCAAGGTGGCTGTGACCGCCCACAAGTTCTCGGCGACCGCCAAGGACAAGATCGAGGCTGCCGGCGGATCTGTCACGATCCTCTGAACGTAAGAAGCTTGATCGATAGCGCCCCGGGCGCCGGGCAGCCCGGGCTCGGGGTGCTATCGTCCCACGGACTGTTTTTTGCGCAGATACTTGGTCTTCGGGCCAATCAGGAGGACCAGTGCTCAAGGCTTTCATCCGGGCGTTCAAGACGCCGGACCTGCGCAAGAAGCTGCTGTTCACGCTTGCGATCATGGCGATCTTCCGCCTGGGCTCTCACATTCCCACGCCTGGTGTCAGCTACGTCGACATCCAGAAGTGCCAGCCGAAGCAGGGTGCCGCCGGCGGGGTGCTTGGCCTGGCTGACCTGTTCAGCGGTGGCGCGCTCCTTCAGCTGTCGGTGTTCGCGCTCGGGATCATGCCGTACATCACGGCGAGCATCATCATCCAGCTGCTCGTGGTGGTCATCCCCCGGTTCGAGACGCTCAAGCAAGAGGGCCAGTCCGGTACCGCGAAGCTGACTCAGTACACCCGGTATCTGACCATCGGACTTGCGGTCCTTCAGTCCTCGACCCTGGTCACTGCCGCCCGCAACCCCCAGACGCTCTTCGGTGACTCGTGCAAGAGCATCATGCCGGACACGAGCCTGCCCACCATCCTGATCATGGTCCTGACCATGACTGCCGGCACCGGCGTCATCATGTGGATGGGCGAGCTGATCACCGACCGTGGCATCGGCAACGGCATGTCGCTGCTGATCTTCACCTCGATCGCCGCGCGGTTCCCCCAGTCCCTGGCTGCGATCCACAGCTCGAGTGGCCGATGGGACACGTTGATCATCGTCATCCTCATTGGTTTCCTGGTGATCGCGCTGGTGGTCTTCGTCGAACAGTCACAGCGTCGCGTCCCGGTGCAGTACGCCAAGCGGATGGTCGGTCGCAAGATGTACGGCGGCACCAGCACCTACATACCGCTCAAGGTCAACATGGCAGGTGTGATCCCGGTCATCTTCGCGTCCTCGCTGCTGGCTCTTCCAGCGGTTCTCTCACAGTTCAACCGGGGTACCGGAAAGCCACCGGCCTGGGTGAACTTCATCGACTCGTACCTGGTGCGCGGCGACCACCCCGTCTACATGGTCTGCTACGTGGCCCTGATCATCTTCTTCACCTTCTTCTACGTCTCCATCACCTTCAACCCGGTTGAGGTGGCCGACAACATGAAGAAGTACGGTGGCTTCATCCCGGGCATTCGCGCGGGGCGCCCGACGGCTGAGTACCTCGACTACGTCCTGACCCGAATCACCGTCCCGGGAGCCACCTACCTGGCGCTGATCTCACTGATCCCGCTCATCGCCCTGATCCTGGTGGGCGCCGACCAGAACTTCCCGTTCGGTGGCACCTCGATCCTGATCGTGGTCAGCGTCGGTCTGGACACCGTGAAGCAGATCGAGTCCCAGCTGCAGCAGCGTCACTATGAAGGGTTCCTCCACTGATGTCACCCCTCGAAGTCGTTCCCGTCGCTCCTTCCTTTGCGGGGGCCCCGACATGCGTCTGATCATCCTGGGCCCACCCGGAGCCGGCAAGGGCACGCAAGCCGAACGCCTCGCAGCCAGCCTGGGCATTCCGGCCATCTCGACCGGCGACATCTTCCGAGACAACATCAAGAACGAGACGGCCCTGGGCAAGCAGGTCAAGGAGATCCTCGCAACGGGTGCGTACGTGCCCGACGAGGTCACCAACGCCATCGTGCGTGATCGGCTGGAGAAGCCGGACGCGATGGATGGCTTCCTGCTGGACGGCTACCCCCGCACCGAGGCGCAGGTGAGTGAGCTGGACGGCATGCTGACTGCACGGGGCACCACCCTGGACGCGGTTCTCGAGCTGACCGTGGATATCGACGAGGTGGTCCAGCGTCTGCTCAAGCGTGCCGAGATCGGCGGGCGGACAGACGACACCGAAGACGTGATCCGGCACCGCCAGGAGGTCTACGTCACGGAGACCGCTCCTCTCGCCGCGATCTACAGCAAGCGTGGCCTGCTTCACCAGGTCGATGGGATGGGTGAGATGGACGCCGTCACGGACCGTCTCCAGTCGGTGCTCCGGACCCAGCAGGCCTGAGGGCACGGGCAGGTGTTCGGCCGCAACCGGCTCGACGTCAAGACCCCCGACCAGATCGCCAGGATGCGCGCTGCCGGGTTGGTGGTGGGGGAGACTCTTGAGCTTCTCCGCGACCAGGCCGTCGCGGGTGTCACGACCGGCGACCTCGACAGGGCGGCCGAGGACTTCATCCGGAGCAAGGGCGCGATCCCGTCTTTTCTGGGCTACCACGGCTACACAGGCAGCCTGTGCGTGAGCGTGAACGAGCAGGTCGTCCACGGCATACCGGGACCCCGCACCCTTCGTCCCGGAGACCTCGTGTCCATCGACTGCGGCGCGATCCTGGACGGGTGGCACGGGGACGCGGCGATATCGCTGATCGTCGGAGGGCGCGAGGCCGGATCCAGCCAAGACCTCGCGCTCATGGACGCCACCGAGGGCTCCATGTGGGCTGGCATCGCCGCGCTGGCCGTTGGCTCGGCGTTGTACGACGTGGGCGCGGCTGTCGAGGACGCGATCATGGATTCTTCCCGGGCGGACGGACTGACCTACGGGATCATCGAGGACTACGTCGGCCACGGCATCGGCACCGAGATGCACCAGGACCCGCAGGTGCCCAACTACCGCGTGCGTGACCGTGGCCCGATCGTGAGGTCGGGGCTGACCGTGGCCATCGAGCCGATGGTGACGCTTGGATCAGCCGAGACCGATGTCCTGGACGACGAGTGGACGGTGGTGACCCAGGATGGTTCGCGGGCGGCGCACTGGGAGAACTCTGTGGCTGTCAGTGACGCCGGGCTCTGGGTACTGACGGCGCTGGACGGCGGCCAGGCGCGGCTGGAGGCCGTCGGCGCGTCATACGCCCCACTGGACTGACCTGCTGCATACGGGATCCTCCCGTGAGATCGACCTGCGGGGCCGGTCGCAGGCCCGGTTCGGTCCGCCACTCGATTTCGCCCACTCTGGGTGTAGGGCGTAGTCTTGTGCGTCGGCTCACAAGACATGTGTGCCTGCGCCCTCCCCGCGGCTGGTTGTGGTGGTGCAGGCGTCACAGACGTGTGCCGCGCAAGAGGCAGCTCCTCTCAAAGGCGCTACCTCTCAACGGCAGTAACCTGCGGAAACACCCGTCACCCCCAGCCAGGGGGCGACACTTCATGGAATGCGGAGGACATGGCGAAGAAGGACGGTGTCATTGAGATCGAGGGC
>JBDTYK010000164.1:0-5814 GCA_040005715.1 Actinomycetota bacterium
TCTGATCTGAGGCCAACTCAGATCTGACGGCAGCAACTTGCGACCAACCAGTCGAATGTTCGCAAAGCCCCCAGGCTTCGGCCTGGGGGCTTTGTCGTGACTGGCCGCAAAGCAGGGAATGCGAGACGCAGCGCCAACACTGAACCGAACACCTCCGTGGCACCGTTTCGGCCCATTCAGCGCCCAGAACGGTGCCGTCGCGGTGTCCGGTCCGAGAGGTTGGGGAGGGTTAGTGCTGGAGGCTTTCCAGGAAGGTCTTGGCGATCGGCGCGGCCACGGCGCCGCCGCTTCTGCCGTTCTCGACCAGTACCGCGAACGCCACATCTCCCTGCCAGCCGATGAACCAGGCACGCGTCTCAGGGGGGTTGGCTGACCCGTACTCCGCCGTGCCCGTCTTGCCGAACACCGGCCCGCCCGCAGTCGACTTCAGAACGGTCCCGGTCCCTTGGGTGACCACGAGGCCCATGAGCCCGCGGAGCTCACCGACCACCTTGGGGTTGAGCGCCTTGGGCGCCCGGTCAGCCCCCGCAACTGCCGGCGAGCGGATGAGCGCCGGCTCGACGTAGCTCCCTCGCGCCACCGAGGCGGCCATCACTGCCAGCGACGCGGGCGAGACCAGCGTCTTGGCCTGGCCAAAGGCCGTGGCAGCCTTCTCCGTCTTCGAGGTGGCCACCGGCACCGACCCCGAGAACGCCCCGTCGACCCCTAGGTGCTTGCCCCATCCCGAGCCGACGCCCAGGGCCGCCGCGGCATCATGGACGTCGCCGTTGCCCATCGTGGCGGCGAGCTGGACGAACGCGGTGTTGCAGGAGAGCGCGAAGTCTTTGGAGAACGGGGCCGATGCGAAGGTCTCGTTCTCGTAGTTCGTCATCTTGCGCCCGTCAACCATGACGAATGGTGGGCAGGTGACTGGCGTCGAGGGCGTCAACCCCTTCCCCAGCAGCGAGTACGTCGTCGCGACCTTCAGTGTCGATCCCGGTTGGTACTGGCCCAGGAGCGCGCGGTTCATACCGAGGGCCGGCGAGTTGGCCACAGCGAGCAGGTCGCCGGTCTTCACGTCGACGGCCACCAGGGACGAGGGAATGGCCCCGCTCCCGGCCAGCGCCGCCTCGGCGGCCGACTGGATCTTGGGGTCAAGGGTCAGAGTCATCGGGGCGCCGTTCACCGCGGGCTTCTCGAACAGCGGAACACCCGGCTTGTTGCTCGCGGTCACCTTCACTCCCGGCGTGCCGCCAAGCAGGGAGTCGTACTGCCCCTGCAGTCCGCTCAGTCCGGCATAGTCACCTGCGACGTGTTGACCCTTGCTGTTCTTGATCGCCTCTGCTGTCACCGGACCGTACGAACCGAGCAGCGGTCGGGCGAAGGTGGCTGAGGGAGCCAGCGGCTGCTCCCTTGGGGGATAGATCACGCCGATCAGGGCGTCCAGCTGTGTTTTGAGCCGCTGGAAGTCGGCTTCGCGGTAGGGAATCACGGGGATCGGCGCCTTGGAGCCGGATGCCTTGGCGGCCGTGAGCTTGGCGACCAGCGAGCCAGTGGGCTCTCTGACGACTTTCTCCAGAGCGGCGACCGTGTCGGCCGAAGCCCGGGCCGGGTCGATCGCGACGTCGTACACCTTCGCGACCGTCAGGATCGGGGAACCGTTGCGGTCCAGGACGTCCCCGCGGGTTCCCCAGGTCCGGGTGGCAACAAGCTTTGCGGTGGGGGCCAGGCCCGGCGCCCACATCGACGCCCCGTCCTTTGCCACGACGCCCCAGATGTCGTTGTTGTTTCGTTGCAGGGAGATTGGAATTGCATAGGCCCACTTGGCGCCTTCGGCCACCGTCCAGACGACGGACAGCCGGCCGGTCGCCTTGTCGCCCTGACGGGTCAGTGATGAGACGGTGACCTTGACAGGCGCATGACCGAGCCCGGCGGTCGTGTTCTTGAAACTGGCAGCGACCAGGGCGGAGGAGCGACCGGAATACGTCACGTCCTGGATGTGGCCACTCGACCAGGCGCCGGCGAAGCGGTCTGCCGAAGTGCGGGCGCCCTTGTCGAGACGGACCTGCTCGCGCTGGTGGACGAAGGCGAGTCCACCAGCGGCCGCGGCCACCACCAGGACGCCCGCGACGGCGGAGGTGAGGATGATCCGTCTGCTCATGACCACCATCCAACCTCAGCCCAAGTCGGCAGGGACGGCTGCCCCAATGCCCTCCCCCTCGTCGAGCTTGCATGGCAGAGTCACAGGCATGAAGAGCACCATGCAGGATTCGCCGTTGCTGATCTCGCGCATTCTGTTGTCCGGTGTGCGGCTGCACGCAGACCAGGAGGTCGTCACCTGGACCGCTGACGGGGCAAGGCGGACGTCGTACGCCGAGGTCGGCACCCAGGCTGCCCAGCTGGCAAACGCCTTGCGGGGACTGGGCATTGACGCGGACCAACGGGTCAGCACCTTCATGTGGAACAACGCGGAGCACCTGGTCACCTACCTTGCGGTGCCGTCCATGGGCGCCGTCCTGCAGGCCCTGAACATCCGGCTCTTTCCTGAACAGCTCATCTACGTGGCCAACCATGCTGCGAGCCAGGTTGTCGTCCTGGACAACAGCCTGGCGGCGCCGTTCAGCAAGCTGCTGCCCGGCATGAAGACACTGCGCCATGTCATCGTCAACGGCCCGATCCCGGACGAGGTCCGTACAGCCCTCGAGGCGGTCCCGCAGATCGAGGCGGTCCACGACTGGGAAACCCTGCTGGGTGCCCAGCCGGTCACCTTCGACTGGCCGGTGCTGGACGAGCGGGACGCGTCCTCGATGTGCTACACGTCGGGGACAACCGGGAACCCCAAGGGGGTCGTCTACTCCCATCGGTCCAACTACCTGCACACGATGCAGGTGATCATGGGCATGGGCTTCGCCCAGGGCGACCGGCTGCTGGCCGTGGTCCCCATGTTCCATGCCAATGCCTGGGGCCTGCCGTACGCCGCGCTGATGGTGGGCGCGTCGCTGGTCATGCCTGACCGGTTCCTGCAGGCGGAGCCGCTGGCCAGCATGATCGAGGCCGAGAGAGTCACCGGCGGCGCCGCTGTCCCCACCATCTGGACCGACCTGCTGCGCTATCTGGACGCGCACCCCACCGACACCTCAAGCGTGCGGACCGTCATCATCGGCGGGTCGGCCTGCTCTCTGTCGCTGATGAAGGCGTACCAGGAGCGGCACGACATCTTGGTGATCCACGCGTGGGGCATGACGGAGATGTCGCCGCTGGGGTCTACTGCCGTGGCCCCGGTGGGGACGACCGGCGACGAGCACTGGTCCTACCGCAGGACCCAGGGCCGTATCGCCCCCGCGCTCGAAGCGCGACTTGTCGGTCCCGACGGTGGTGAGCTCCCCTGGGACGGCGAGAGCGTGGGGGAGCTCGAGGTGCGGGGTCCCTGGGTCACCGGTAGCTACTACGACGACGGCACCAGCACGGAGGCCGAACGCGCAGAGGCCAGCTCGAAGTTCGACGCCGGATGGCTTCGCACCGGCGACGTGGGCTCCCTGACTGCAAACGGCTTCCTGCAGCTCACCGACCGAGCCAAGGACGTCATCAAGTCCGGGGGTGAGTGGATCTCCTCCGTCGAGCTCGAGAACCTGTTGATGGCTCACCCCGACGTGCTCGAGGCCTCGGTGGTCGGTGTCCCCGACGACAAATGGGGCGAACGGCCGCTGGCTTCGGTGGTTCGTGTCGCAGGCTCGGACGTTGACGCGGCCGGGCTGAAGGAGTTCCTCAGCAGCCGGGTGGCCCGATGGCAGGTGCCAGAACGTTGGGCCTTCATCGACGAGGTGCCGAAGACCAGCGTCGGCAAGTTCGACAAGAAGGTGCTGCGCAAGCGGTATGCCGACGGGGACCTGGACGTGGAGACCCTCACCTGACGCCCCCGCGCCACCCGCCGGCCGGAGGGTGGCAGCCCTCCCTGTCTCTGCGTCATCGCGGCTCGCCTGAGTCGGTGATGGCGGCGGCCCACAGCAAGGCTGGTTACAATCCAACACCTGAGATTTACCGCCTGGACTCGAAGCGAGATGCCGGGCCTGATTTTCCGCCTCGCCTCAGCGTGAGACAGTGGCGCGAGGTGACACGACAAGAGGTGTGTAGGTGACAGATCCGGGGTCAGGCGACGTTCAGGCGCGCCCGGACTCGTCATCCTCCGATCCGGTCGACCCCTCCAGGCACGACGTGCAGCAGGCCCAGCGACGGGCTCACCGCCATCCGCTGCTTCGGCGAGGCGTCATCGCCATAGCCTCGGGTCTGGTTCTGGTACTGGTGCTGGGTGTCCTCACCTATGTGAAGCTCAACGGCAACATCACTCAGCTGGATGTCTCAAAGCTGCTGGGTCAGCGCCCGCAGAGCAATGCCGCGGTGAACAAGCTGACCAACCTCAAGCCGCTCAATATTCTGGTGATCGGATCGGACACCCGCGACCTGGGAACCAGTGCCTACGGGACAACGTCTGGTGCCCGCTCCGACACGACGCTGATCCTGCACCTGTCCGGTGATCGACGGTCCGCTCTTGTCGTCAGCATCCCTCGTGACTCGATGACCCGTGCTCCGCGTGACTGCAAGGATCTCAAGAGCAAGGTCGCGGACGGTCCGATCCGGCAGTGGAACGCGAACTACTCCCTCGGCGGCCCGGCCTGCCTCATCCGCACGGTTGAGGGGACCACCGGCGTCTTCATCGACCATTTCGTGGTGGTCAACTTCCTGGGTTTCCAGTCGATGGTCGACGCGCTCGGCTCGGTGGAGGTCTGTGTGAAGACGGCAGTGAAAGACCCGCTGAGCCACCTGGACCTGCCGGCCGGACGGAGCAGGGTCACGGGCAAGGAGGCCCTGGCCTTTGTCAGGGTGCGGCACAACATCGGCAATGACGCCTCCGACCTCGGCCGGATCGACCGGCAGCAGGCCTTCTTGTCCTCGATGGTGCAGGAGGCCACGAGCAGCAACCTGCTCCTGCGACCGGACAAGCTCTTCCGCTTCCTTGACGCGGCGACCAAGTCGCTGACCACAGATCCAGCGTTGGCCAACCTCAATGCGTTGCGCGAGGTGGCCCAGAGCGTGGTGGGCCTGAAGTCCTCGCAGATCCGGTTCGTGACGGTGCCGATCGAGGACTACCCGCCGGACCACAACCGGGTGCAGTGGACCTCTGCCGCCGACGCCCTGTGGAAGTCCATCCGCGACGACACTGCGTTGCCGGGCACGAAGCCGGCGCCCGGTTCCACGCCTACACCTACATCGACCACGCCGCCGCCGGTGCTGACGGTGGCGCCGGACATGGTCACGGTGCACATCAGCAACGACGCCGGCGTCTCGGGCCTTGCCCAGCAGGCCGCGGACGACCTGCGGCTGCAGGGTTTCAAGATCAGCGGCGTGTCCAGCGGCAGCAACCCAACGCAGGGCGTCACGGTCACCTACTCCGGTCCCAATCTTGAGGAGGCACGCACTGTCGCCGCCGCTTTCCCCGGAGCGGTTCTTGTCCGGGACGACGCCACCGGCACCGTTGTCCGGGTCAGCCTGGGGCCGGGCAGCCCCAACGTGGTTGCAGTACCCAACCGCCTGGGCAGCACCCCTTTGCCCACGCACACGCTGACCGCGGTCAGCTCGACGCCCTCCCCGAGCGCGACGATCAAGTCCCGGTCGGCCAACAGCAACATCTGCTCGTCCAAGTAGGTCGCGGTTTTGTGAAACCGCACCCCTCGCCGGTAGCCTGTGCAGGCTCCCGAACCGGTCGCCGACTGCGGTGACCGACGAGGTGGCACGGAGGCGTCGCCTAGCCCGGTTTATGGCGCCCGCCTGCTAAGCGGG
>JBDTYK010000165.1:0-5806 GCA_040005715.1 Actinomycetota bacterium
GCCGAGGTGTTCCTGGACACCGGCATCACCAGCGGCGCCGACATCGTCGCAGCGCTCGCCCTTGGCGCCACGGCATGCCTCGTGGGCCGGGCCTACCTCTACGGCCTGATGGCCGGCGGCGAGCGAGGCGTCGAGAGGGCGGTTGAGATCCTGGATGGCGAGATCGTTCGCACGCTGGCCCTGCTCGGGGTCTCGCGGGTCGCCGACCTCAACGCCTCACACGTTGTCCTGCACCCGTAGCCTTACTCAAGGCCGAGGTACGCCTCCACCACGCGGGGGTCGGTGAGCAGCCCCGAGGCTGGGCCCTCGTGCGCGACCTGCCCGGTCTCCAGGACGTACCCATAGTCAGCTGCCCGCAGTGCACGACGGGCGTTCTGCTCAACCAGCACCACAGTCGTGCCCGATGCGCGAATCTGCGCGATGACGCGGAACACCTCGTCGACCACCTTGGGGGCCAGGCCCATCGACGGTTCGTCCATGAGCAGGACAGTCGGCCGGGCGACCAGGGCCCGGGCGATGGCGAGCATCTGCTGCTCCCCCCCGGACAGCGCCCCGGCCGGCAGGGCGCAGCGCTGAGCAAGCAGGGGGAACCGCTCGTACATCTCCTTGATCGACGCGGCCTGGGTAGCGCGCTGCTGCCACCCACCGAGCTGGAGGTTCTCCTCCACGGTCAGAGTGCCGAGGATCAGTCGTCCTTCCGGAACCTGGACCAGCCCGGCGGCGACCAGCTTGTGTGCCGGCTGGCGGGTGACGTCCTTGCCGTCATACAGGACTCGCCCCGATCGAGGCCGGACCAGGCCGGCGACGGCATTGAGGATGGAGGTCTTGCCGGCTCCGTTGGCACCGACAAGGGTGACGAGAGCGCCGGCTTCAGCGTGGAAGGAGACGCCGCGAACGGCCTCGACCTGGCCATAGGCGACCACGAGGTCTTCCACGACCAGGATCGGGGTGCTCATGCAGGCTCCGCCTGATCGCCTTCGGCGCCGAGATAGGCCTCGACGACCCGTGGGTCGCGGGCGATCGTCGCCGGGTCTCCGGCAGCGATCACCTCGCCGAAGTCAAGAACGACGACGCGGGTGCAGGTCTCCAGCACCATGCGAACGTTGTGCTCAATGAGCAGGACGGTGACGCCGTCCTCGGCGAGCGCACGGATGAGGACGGACAAACGATGGGCCTCGACATGGTTCATACCGGCCGCGGGCTCATCGAGGATCAACAATGTCGGATGTGCCGCCAGCGCGCGGGCGATCTCCAGCCGACGCTGGTCGCCATACGGGAGGTCGCCGGCCGGAAGACGGGCGCGGTCGGCGAGACCGACGCGGGTCAGCTGCGCGAAAGCCTGGCCCAGGGCGCGTTTCTCGTCACGACGGGCGGAGGGCAGCAGGACCATCCGGCGCAGCAACGTTGGTCGGCTCACGCGGTGGGCTCCGACGAGCACGTTGTCCAACGCACTGAGCCGGTTGAAGAGCTTGATCTGCTGGAACGTTCGGCTGACCCCGGCCAGGGCGATGCGGTGAGCGGGTACGCCGAAGCCAAGGGGGATCCCGACCACCGTCCCTTCACCGCCACTGGGCGGCACGAGCCCGGACACGATGTTGACCAACGTGGTCTTGCCAGCACCATTGGGACCGATGAGACCCACGATCTCACCCGCTGCGATGTCGAGGTCGACGTCGCGCACCGCATGGACTCCGCCGTAGTCCTTCCTGATGGCTCGCAGACTGGCGATCGGCGTTCCCGGCGCAGGCAGCGGCGCCAGATCGGGTGGTGCCTCGGGGTGCGCCATCGTCCTGCGCCGCCGGTGTGGGATGAGGGCGGCGAGGCCGCCGGGAAGAAACAAGATCACCAGCAGCAGCAACAAGCCGGAGACGAACGGGCGGATCCAGCCTGCCTCCACCCCGATCGCCCGCTGTAGCTCGGGCAACCAGGTCAGGAAGGTGCTGCCGAGCACCGGGCCGATGAAGAGGGTCGTGCCGCCGACGACCGCGGTCACAAGTCCGTCGACCGCAGTTGAGAACCCGAACGCGTTGGGATCGGCGAAGCGGACGAAGTGCGCGAGCAGGACTCCGTACAGTCCGGCGACCGCGCCCGAGGTGACGAAGGAGATCATCCGGTGCCTGGTGACGTCGATCCCCATCGCCTTGGCTGCGAGCTCGTCCTCGCGGATAGCGGCCAGGGCCCGGCCCAGTCGCGACCCGCCCAGACGCCAGAACCAGTAGGCGACGACCGCGAGGGCCAGCCACGCCTGCGGGATACCGACCAGCTTGGGGAAGGACAACCCCTGTGCCCCGCCGGTCCACGACTGGTTGATCAGGAGGATGCGCACGACCTCACCGAAGGCAAGGGTCGCGATCGCCAGGAACACCCCACGCAGCCTCATCACGGGCAGACCGAGCAGGAAGGCGAGGGCCGTCCCCACAGTCATACCGACGGCGATACCAACAACCAGACGCGGTATGACGCCAAACAGCGGCGCGGCCGGGACGACAAGCGAGGAGGTGAACGCCCCCGCCGAGGCAAGACCGGCTTGGGCGAGGCTCAGCTGCCCCGCCATGAGCACCGCGTAGAACGAGTATGCGAAAACGCCGGTGAGCGCCATGAACGTGATCGTTGAGGCGTACGAATCGAAGAACCCGGCCATCAGATCTCGCGGACCTGGCGGACACCGAAGATGCCTTGCGGACGAAGCAACAGGATGGAGAACAACAGCCCGAACGCAATAACATCGCGCCACGACGAACCGACGTAGGTGACCGCGAAGACCTCGGCCAGACCGACGAGCAGCCCGCCGAGCATGGCTCCGGGCAAGGACCCGAGGCCGCCGACGATGATCACGGCCAGGCCCTTGAGCTCGATGCTGGACCCCATGGAAATCTGGGCGCTGTTGACGTTGAGGGCGAACAGCACTCCGGCGACCCCACCCAGGGCGGTGGAGAGCGCGAAGGTGAGTGCGGTGACCCGGTCGACGTCGACCCCGAGTACCGCGGCCGCGTGTGGGTTCTCCGCGACCGCGCGCATCCCGCGCCCCAGCCTGGATCGGGAGACCATCAGCGTCAGCCCCACCATGAGCGCGAATGCCACCACCGCGATGACAAGCTGAAGAACGGAGAAGACGGCGCCGGCGAACTCAATCCGTTGCTCCGGAAACGCATCGGGAGGAAAGCGCCGCGTGTCGGGACCGAAGCCTGCCTGCAGCAGGGCGAGGAACATCGCGCCGAGCGCAATCGAGGAGATCAGGCCCGCGAAGTGTGCGTCGTGGCGACCCTTGAGGGGACGGAAGGCCACCCGCTCGATTACCAGCCCGAGCACACCGCCGAACACGAAGATGATCGGCAAGGTGACCCAGATCGACAGACCGACACGGGCGACCAGCTCGATTCCGACGAAAGCCGACGCGCTGAACACAGCCGAGTGCGCGAGGTTGAGCCGGTCGAGGACCCCGAACACCAACGTGAAGCCGATCGCGAACAGGGCATATATCGAGCCGAGGAAGATCCCGTTGAGGAGCTGCTGCATCCGGGTGCTACTTCAGCACGGCGAACTTGCCGCCTTGCACGACCTGAACCACAGCCGGAGTGTCCGCGTCACGGGTCGCCGTCATTGTGAACTTGCCGAGCGCCGTCGGCACGTCCTTGAGCTGAGCGAGGTGCTTCTTGATGTCCTCACGCTCGCTGGAACAACCGGCCCGGACCGCGGCGTCGACGAGTTTGAGCCCGGTGTAAGCCTGTGCTGCGAACTGGTCGGGGTCGGCGGAGTACTTTGCGCGGTAGGCCGTCAGGAAAGCCGAGTTCTCCGCCCCGGACGACGCCGAGTTCCATGCGGCGCCAACGACGACCCCGTCAGCGGCCTTGCCCGCGCCAGCCATGAGCTTCGGGGAGTTGAACCCGTTGCCGCCGATGATCGGCACGGTGATGCCCACCTCGCGGGCCTGGGTGACCAGCGGCACCGCTGCCTCGATCAGCGCTGAGGTCACCAACGCATCCGGTGCGGAAGCTTTGGCCACGGCCAGCTGAGCTCGGAAGTCGGTGTCCGACTTGGAGAACGTGATCGTCTTGGTGATCGTGACGCCGTCCGCGTCGAGAGCCTTCTTGAATGCCTGATAGCCGGACTCGGTGAACGCGTCGTCGTTGCTGTACATCACAACCACCTTGGACAGCCCGAACTTGTCCTTGGCCGCCTTGATCGTTTGCGGGATGACCGCACCCTCGGTGAGGGAGTCGCGGAAGATGTAGTCCCCGATCTCGGTGATGCCGGCGGCCGTGTTGGACACTGCCAGGACCGGAGTCTTGCCCTCCTGGGCGACCGGGTCTGTCTGTTTTGCCGTGTTGGACAGTGTCGGACCGATGATCAGACTCTTCTTGTCCTTGGTCACGAAGCTCTCGAAGGCCGCGATGCCTTGCTGTGGATCAGTGGCGTCGTCCTCGATCTTCACGTCGTAGGTCACCCCACCCTTGGTCTTCAGCTCTTCGGCAGCGAGCTCGAGGCCCTTCTTCTGCGACTCTCCATAGCTGGCGGCCGCGCCCGTGAGGCTGAAGACCGCTCCGATCGGGACCGGCGTGGTGATCTTGCATGTGTCGCCAGTGCCGGTCCCCTTCAGAGCGCTGGCGCTGCCACCACCCGCGGTGGTCGCGGCGTTGTCCGAACCGCAGGCGCTGAGCGCCAACGCAAGTACGGCTACCCCGGCGATGGAACCAGTGAGACGGCGCATGACTACTCCTTGTAAAGGTGAAGCTGGACCGCTCCCACGCACAAGTTCAAGGGGGCGCTGATACCAGGGACCGTATCAAACCGTGTCATAAGTCACACATACGCCCTGTGTTCTAGGTCACAAAAATCCGAACATCTATCTCGTGTGGCCAGCGGCGCACGGCTCTTTGCAGTCAGGAGACGCGCCCTCATCGCCATGTGCGTGAAACAGTTGGACGTGCTGACCACGACTCGCCACTAGCCCTATCTGGCCTACTAGACGATTCCCCTAGGACCGGTGTCTGGCCAGACTCGGTCTAGGTGCCCGGCGGGACGCTCTCTTTTGGGCTGCCCATCCGGTCTCGGGTGTGGCTCACTTCCGGTCTGCTGCCCGCCGGGCACCGCTGACGAGGCGTGGCTCAAGAAGGGACTGCCCTGCTCGTAGTAGCACTGCCCACCTCGCCGTCCACATCGGTACGAGCACAGGCAGGAACAAACCATGCAACACATGGAGCAGATCATCATCGGGGTCGACCCGCACAAACTGTCGGCGACGATCGAGGTCGTCGACGGACATGAGCAGCGGCTCGGCTCGGGCCGGTTCACGACCGACTGTTCCGGCTACATGGCGATGCGGACCTACGCGAAGGCCTGGCCGCAGCGGGTCTGGGCGGTCGAGGGCGCCAACGGAGCCGGTCGACCCCTGGCCCAGCGGCTGCTCGAGGCAGGCGAGCAGGTTGTCGACGTCTCGGCCAAGCTCGCTGCCAGGGTCCGGCTCTTCGACACCGGACACAACCGCAAGACCGACGCACTGGATGCGCACTCCATCGCGATCGTCGCGGTCCGCACCCAAGGCCTGCGTGTCCTGAAGGTCGACGGCGAGCTCGAGGCACTGCGGATGCTCACCGACCGCCGCGAAGCGTTGACTCGCCGCCGCGTCCAGACCGTCAACCGGCTCCAGGCCCTCCTGGCCGAACTGCTACCTGGTCAGGCCAAGAAGGACATCACCGTGTTGCAGGCCAAGGCGATGCTCGCCAGCGTCCGCCCGCGCGACATCGCCGGCAGGACCCGGCGCAGCATCGCCGCCGAGGAGCTTGCCGAGCTGGCCGCGATCGACGCC
>JBDTYK010000166.1:0-5806 GCA_040005715.1 Actinomycetota bacterium
ATGGCCTCAGGTGATGGACACCAACGTTGCTGGACCGGGCGACGACTCGGACGCGACTGCCTGATCAAAACGTCGTCACAGCCGAGATGCGGTTCTATAGCCATTCACTCACATGGCGATGAGCGGACGTCCGCTCATCCGGGTTATGCCGGTGATAATCCGGCCGGACTTGGCGAGATCCGGTTAACGCACACAGGAAGGTATGACTATTTGAACTTGGTTGCAGAGAGTTCGGCCAGGGTCCGCTCGCAGATCAGGTCTGGATCGAACTCTGCAAGGGCGCTGAGGGCGTGGAGGATCAGCTTCCCGCCCGGGTCGCGAGCGTCCTAAGCGGTCAACCTGATAACGGTGGTCCAGTGCAACAGCCGCTTCAGCAAGGGCATTCAGCGCGGACCGACGCTCGACATGGCCCGCGGTCATGTCGTTGAAGACGCTTTGGCAGCCTGCCGCGGTCATCGCGTTCGCGCTGGGGGGATTCGTCCTCCTCAAGAGTGGCCTGGGCGTAGCTCAGGCAGTAGCCACGGCTTGCTGAGTGTTGATCGGCGATGCTCCTTCGAGGCGAAGATGGCCACGAGCTTTTGGACGTGGGACCGGCACCGGCGAAGGCGGGGTCACCACGTATGACAACCGTCGCCCTCTTTGGGGACGTATCGCGGCAGTCGCATTGACTAGAGCGGGGTGGGGGTGACATTGGTATCTGCGCGGCGGACACTACGGTCATGGGTGCAGGCTCGAAGGCGCGGCTTGGCCTAGTTGTTGGCCGGGGAGCGGAGGAGCAGGTTCTGGCGGTGATGCTGGAGGCGGCTGCGAATGGCGAGCCGGGCGCGGTCTTCGTTCATGGTGAGGCTGGGATTGGTAAGACCGCCTTGGTTCGGGGCGCTTGCGGGCGTTTCGGCGGTGAGGTGTTGTGGGGCACGTGCGTGCATTTCGGTGCTGCGTCGGTGCCGTTCGCAGCCCTTGCATCCGCCCTGGATGGTTGGGCTGCCGGCGCGGGTGCCCCGGCCCGGGATGAGGTACTGGCCGGTTTGGACGCCCTTAGCGCAATGCTGCCCGGTGTCAGCTCCGGTGGGGCGGGCGACCGGGAACTTGTGCTGCCGCAGATCGACACCGCGCTGCGGCGCATCGCCCGGCGCCGCCCCGTGGTCCTGGTCATCGACGACCTTCAGTGGGCGGACCCCTCGTCGTTGGACCTTCTTGCGTTCCTGGTCAGTGGTTTCCGCGACCAGCAGCTGGCGGTGGTGGCGACGGTGCGGGACGAGGACCGGCCGGAGGGGCACCCGCTGAACGCCTGGCTGGCCGATGTTCGACGAATGCCCGGGGTGAGCGAGCTGCACCTGGAGCGGCTAGCACCCCAAGGAACGGCCGAGCAGGTCGCAGCACTGGCCGGTGTTGGAGCCGTCAGCGACGCCCTGGCGGCCCGTGTGCATGCGCGCTCGGGCGGAAACCCGTACCTCACTGAGCTGCTCGTGCGCACAGACCCCACCGGCACCTCCCAGCCGGGGGCCTCGGTGCCCGTGGCGCTGCGTGAGGCGCTCCTGTCCCGCTGGCACCGCCTTAGTGGGTCGGCGCGGGAGATCACACGCCTGCTCGCGATCGGGGGCCATCCGGTGGACCTGGACGTTCTCCAGAGCGTCGCCGGCCTCGTCGACCCTGGCTGGGCCAATGGCCTCACGGTGCGCGAGTCAGTGGCCGAGGCGGCGGCTGCTGGCGTGCTCGAGCGCCCCGAAGGCGCCAGGGTTTGGTTCCGCCACCCGCTTATCGCGGAGGTCCTGGCCTTCGAGATGAGCGGCCCCGACCCTGCCCTGGTCCACTCTGCCTACGCCAAGGCTCTTGCCGTCCGGGGTGCCCTGGAACCGGGGCACCTGGCCAGCCACCACGAGCTGGCCGGCGAGCTGGCGGAGGCGTTTCGGTGGTCCCTGGTTGCCGCCGACTCGGCCGCGTCTGCTCAAGGAGAGACCGAGCGCCTTGAGCATCTGCAGCGAGCATGCCGGCTCTGGCCGCAGGTCATGGCCAGCACCGAGCCGGTCGCCAGCCATGTCGAGCTGTTGGTGCGAACCAGCATCGCCTGCCAGAGCGTCAACCGAGCCCGGGACGGGCTTGATCTCCTCGAGCGGGCGCTCTCACTGACGGACCGCAACCAGAACCCGGGCATGGTCTGTCGCCTGCTCACGCTCAAGCAACGGATGCTCTATGAAGCAGGGGAGCCACTCGCCGTGACGGCGCCGCTGCGCGAGGCTCTGGCGTTGGCACAGTCACTGCCCGGCACCGTCGAACATGTCATCGTCTCGGTCGCGTTCGCCTGGATCGAGCTTCGGTCCGGGCGCCCGGGCGCCCTCGAGCTGGCCTCGGCCGCCTTGAAGAGCGCGCGGCAGACGGGATCACCGGAGGCCCTCATCCCCGCCCTGACCATCAAGGCCGAGGCCTCGCCCCACTCGAAACACGCGTTGGACTGGGCCACCGAGGCGTACGGGCTCGCTACGGCCGCCGGCGACGTGTGGCAGATGTCACGCGCTGCCATCGCCATCAACAACCTCCTCGAGACTCGTGGCGAGGTTGCCGCCGCCGCTGAAGCGGACGCCAAGCATGGTCGCGAGCTCATCCTGGCCGGTGGTCCGGGTCCGGGCCGCCTCATGCTCACTCTTGCGGGCACCGGCGCCCTTTTTCTGGGCCAGTGGCCGCAGGCCGAGGAATACCTGCGCCCGGCGCTGGCGTCAGGGGACGGCGGACAGCATGGGGCGATTGCCCACACCGCCATGGCCGTTCTGTGCATCCGCAGGGGCGACCAGTCGCTGGCCGAGCAGCACCTCGCCCGGGCGGCCGAGCTGTCTTCCACGGCCTACCAGTTCGGCGCCTCCTACCCCTTTGCGCAGGTCGAGCTGCTGCTGGCGCAGCGGCGCCCCGCACAGGCCTTCGGTGTGGTCGAGGCCCTGATCAGCGAAACGGCCCTGGTGGACCCCATAGCTGCGGACGAGTTCCTCTTGCTCGCCGCACGCGCCGCCGCGGACCTGGCCGAACAAGGGCGGGACCAGCGCCGTGACGGCGCCACCCAGACGGCGGAAGCGGCCATGGGCCGCGTCATGGACGCGTGGTGCGCCAGCGCCGCCGAGAGCTTCATCCCGGGGAGCCCGGCAGACCTGGTTCAGCCCGCCCGCCAGGCGCTGTACGAGGCGGAGCTGGCGCGGCTTCGGGACCTGCCCGACCAGTCCCGCCGGTGGGCTCAGGCCAAAGACGCCTGCCGGCAGGCCGGCATGCTCTGGGAGGAAGCCGGGGCGGCCTTCCGACAGGGCCAGACGGCACTGGCAGAAGGGCTGCCGCGGGCCGTCGCGGCGCAACCACTTCGCCACGCCATGGCCATCGCCGAGAAGCTGGGTGCCCAACCGCTGCGACAGAACATCCAGATCACCGCCCGAACCAGCCACATCCGACTCGACCCCATCGCCGCCAACCCGCCGAGCCCGTCGCCGACCGACACCAGGCTTACCGCACTTACCGCGCGCGAACGTGAAGTCCTCGCCCATGTCATCGCCGGAAGGTCCAACGGTGAGATCGCCACGGCGCTGTTCATCAGCGACAAGACGGTCAGCGTCCATATCTCCAACATCCTGCGCAAGTCCGGGACATCGACGCGGGTCGAGGCAGCCGCATGGGCCAGCAGGGTGGCCCAGGCAGCGCCGTGACACCGCGGGCAGCCAACCTGCCCCGCGAACGGTGCGCTCGCGACGTTCCGAGAATTGCCCCATCTGCGTAGTGTGTCGGCCCCAGGGGCGTCTATTAGTTGAGTCCAGCACAGCGGTGTGCAAGGTGACCGTTAGGAACCGGAAATGCCACCCCCGATAGATAAGGGGTGTCGGTCGACGAAATAAGGGGTCGCTCCCGATGTGGCGGACTGCTCCCCAGGGCAACAGTCGAGTCATCCACTCACACAGATCCCCACCAGGAGGAGATCAAGATGGCACGCATGGCAACACGGCGCCCCACGGGAGCTCCCACTGATGCACGTCCCACGGAAGCTGAATCGATGATGCAACGCACATTCCCGGCCGTCGTCATGCCGATGGCGATGGTCACCGTCTTCACCGCGAACTCCAGGAGCCAGCTATGAGCCGATTCACCATTCGAGCAGCCTTGGCCGTCGCGGCGGCTGCAGCACTGGCATCAGTGACGCCCGCCGCCCATGCCGACCACAGGCAGGTCCAGACGCCCGCCGCTCATGCCGACCACAGGGAGTTCCAGATCGTGCTGCCGGGTGCCATCTCAGCCGAGGGCATTGCCAGCGGCTCGGGGTCCACCTTCTACGCCGGTGACCTGTTCTCGGGCGACATCTTCCGAGGCGATATCCGGAAAGGCACTGCCGAGAAGTTCATCGACAACCCACCGGGCCGCTACGCCCAGGGCTTGCGGGTCGACGTCGCAGACAAGCTGCTGTTCGTGGCCGGCGGATTCGACGGGAAGGGGTACGTCTATGACTCCAACACCGGCGCCACCCTCGTGACCTACCAGTTCTCTACGGCGCCCTCGGTCATCAACGACGTGGCGCTGACGCCGGCAGGTGCCTGGTTCACCAACTCCTTCCAGCCCGAGCTCTACTTCGTGCCCATCACCAACGGCCACCCCGGCCGGTTCACCACCCTGCACCTGAGCGGCCCCGCCGCCGCCGCGCCCCCTGGTGAGATCAACAACAACGGTATCCAGGCCACCTCTGACGGCTCGACCCTCGTCGTGGCCCACTCGAGCTCGGGCGCTCTCAACGCGGTCAACCCCAAGACCGGCGCAAGCCGCGCGATCAAGGGACTCAACCTGCCCAACGTCGACGGCATCCTCATGGAGGGTCGGACCTTGTATGCCGTGCAGAACTTCGTCAACCAGATCGCCGAGGTCCGCCTCAGCGGAGACCTCACCTCCGGCTCGGTGCGAAAGGTGATCAGGAGCAGCCTGTTCGAGGTGCCCACGACCGTGGCCCGGTTCGGCGACCGGCTCGCGGCAGTGAACGCGAAGTTCGACACGGGCATACCGCCCACGGCCGCCAGCTTCGAGGTCGTCGTCGTCGACCGCTGACCGGTCTTGCTGGACGCCCGCACCTGCTGCGACAAGGTCAACAGGACCGCTGCTGGCCAAGATCCGTGACGTCGAGCAGAACGACTCTCACAAGCGCCAGGCACCTTTACGTCAAACGCCCAGCACCTTGACGTGAACGACCACGTTCGTTGTGCAGCCTCCGGTTCTGCTACGAACGGCTGCTGCGGTCGAGCAACGGCTTGTCGCTGCGCTGGAACTGGTCCTCGTCAAGGTCGACTCGAGCGAACCGCTCGGCCAGTCCGAGAGACTGAGGTGGGATGAGCGATGGAGCCGGGCTTCGTGATCGACTCACGTGGGTTGGACCGCAGGCAGGGCAGCGATCCCGCGACGCTGCAGCGGCAGTTCGGGGCCAGCGACGGACTGCTGCCGTTGTGGATCGCTGAGCCGGATCTTGACCTGGCACCAAAGGTGACCGGGCGTTGCAGGCCAGGGCAGCGACCGGCAGGTACCGCTACGAGATGCAATCTGACTCGATCGTCGAGGCGTTCTGGGCGTGGACGGCCGACCGGCATCGGTGGGAATGGACACGCCTGCGCACTGTGGTGAGACCGAGCGTCCTGACTTCGGTCGGAGCCATGATCAAGCACATGACCGACCCCGGTGACGGCGTCATCCTCCAGCCACCGGTGCGGGTGCGGGAGAGCGACCTGACAGCTTCCAGGGCCGATTCACTCACATGGCGCCGAGAGGTAAGCCCGGAACTGGCGAAATTCGGACGTTCGCGCGAAAG
>JBDTYK010000167.1:0-5714 GCA_040005715.1 Actinomycetota bacterium
TTCGCGACATCGAGCCGCAGGCGCCGACCCACGTGCTGGTGATTCCCAAGGAGCATCAACCCAACCTCGTGGCGCTGGCGGCGTCCTCCCCCCACGGGGTCGTCGAGCTCTTCGCGGCGGTGGGTGCCGTCGCGGCACAGGAGGGCCTCGAGGCGGGGTACCGCGGGGTGTTCAATACCGGCGCCTTGGCTCAGCAGACCGTGTTCCATGCCCATGTCCACGTGCTCGGGGGTCGGGCCATGACCTGGCCGCCAGGCTGAGAAGCCACGTAGACTGGGCCCCGAGATGACTGAAGACTCCCCGAACCACACCATCGTCCTGCCACCAGAGCTGTCAATGGTGACGTTGCTCGGGCCGAGTGACGAGTTGTTGCGCGCAATGGAGCACTCCTTCCCGCACCTGGACCTGCTGGTCCGTGGCAACGAGTTCCACGTCTCGGGTGCGCCCGCCGAGGTGGCACTGCTCGAGCGACTGATCGACGAGCTGCTCGTCGTCCTGGCGACCGGCCAGACGCTGAGCCGTGATGCCGTCGAACGGTCAGCCTCGATGCTGCGCGCCCAGACCAATGAACGTCCCGCAGACGTCCTGACGATGAACATCCTGTCCAACCGCGGCCGCACGATACGTCCCAAGACGGTCAACCAGAAGCACTATGTGGACGCGATCGACAAGAACACCATCGTCTTCGCGATCGGCCCGGCCGGAACCGGCAAGACCTACCTGGCGGTGGCCAAGGCGGTGGCGGCGCTGCAGAACAAGCAGGTGAGCCGAATCATCCTGACCCGTCCTGCGGTTGAGGCCGGAGAACGTCTTGGCTTCCTGCCGGGGACGCTCAACGACAAGATCGACCCCTACCTGCGGCCGCTGTATGACGCGTTGCACGACATGGTCGACCCGGAGTCCATCCCGCGGCTGCTTGCTGCCGGGACCATCGAGGTGGCCCCGCTCGGCTACATGCGGGGGCGTACCCTCAGCGACGCCTTCATCATCCTGGACGAGGCCCAGAACACCTCGCAGGAGCAGATGAAGATGTTCCTGACCCGTCTGGGTTTCGCATCCAAGATGGTCGTGACCGGCGATGTGACACAGATCGACCTGCCCACGGGCACGCCGTCTGGCCTGAAGGTCGTTCGTGACGTCCTGGCTGGCGTCGAGGACGTGCACTTCGCCGAGCTGAACTCCCATGATGTCGTGCGGCATCGGCTGGTCGGAGCCATCGTGGAGGCCTATGAGCGCTGGACCCATCCGGAGGCCAAGGCGGTGAATGCCAGTGAGCGTCGACGTCCTTAACGAGAGCGAGCTCGCGCTCGATGAGATGGAGCTCGTGGCCTGCGCCAGGTACGTCATGGGCGAGATGAAGGTTCACCCACAGGCCGACCTGTGCATCAAGCTGGTCGAGGAGCCGGTGATGGAGGTCCTTCACCGGCAGTGGATGGACCTGCCCGGACCGACCGACGTCATGAGCTTCCCGATGGACGAGCTCCGTCCGGGCCGCGATGGCCAGGAGCCAGCCGATGGCGTCCTTGGCGACATCGTGCTCTGTCCGTCCGTGGCCGCGCGGCAGGCCGTCGAAGCCGGTCATGCCACCGAGGAGGAGCTTCTCCTGCTGCTGACCCATGGCATCCTGCATCTGCTCGGCTTCGACCACGCGGAGCCTGAAGCCAAACGCGAGATGTTCGATCTGCAGCGGACACTGCTCCTCACCTTCCTCGCCGGCCGCGGCCGCCGCGCCGTCGTCTGAGGCGGGGCCCACCTCCCAGCCATGGTTACCAAGCTCGTTGTTGCCGCGCTGGCCAGCATCCTGGTCGCGTTCGTCATCGCAGCCGCGGAGGCGTCTCTCTCGCGGCTCTCCCGCCACCGGGCGGGTGAGCTCTTCGAGGAACGCCGGCGAGGCGCACCGGCGCTGGCGACGATCCTGTCCGACAGCGCGGCGTACCTCTCGGTGGCGTCCTTCGTGCGGGTTGCAGCCGAGGCAACGACGGCCGTCCTGATCACGCTTGCAGTGGTGGACATGGTCGACGGCTTCTGGCCCGACCTGCTGATCAGCATCGGGGCAATGGTGGTTGTCTCCTTCGTCATCGTCGGCGTCTCACCACGGACGTTGGGCCGCCAGCATGCCGACCAGGTGGCGTTGCTGTCTGCGCCGCTGCTGGTGCTGCTGCGCCGCGTGCTCGGCCCGGTGGCGCGCCTGCTGGTGATGATTGCGAACGCCGTCACGCCGGGCCGGGGTTATCGCGACGGGCCGTTCGAGTCGGAGGCCGAGCTGCGTGACCTGGTGGATCTGGCGGGGGAGACCTCACTCATCGAGGCCGGGGAGCGCGAGATGATCCACTCGGTCTTCGAGCTGGGTGACACCATGGCAAGGGAGGTCATGGTCCCGCGCACCGACATGGTGACCATGGACCAGGACAGGACGCTTCGTCAGGCGATGTCGTTGTTCCTGAGATCAGGGTTCTCGCGCATCCCGGTCGTCGGGGAAGGGCCGGACGATGTTCTCGGGCTTCTCTATTTCAAGGACGTGGCTCGTCGTGTCTACGCCGATGCCGCGGCGGCCGCCCTGCCAGCCCATCAGCAGATGCGGCCCGCGAAGTACGTTCCCGAGAGCAAACCGATTGACGACCTGTTGCGGGAGATGCAGCGCGACCAGAACCATTTTGCCATCGTCATCGACGAGTACGGTGGAACTGCAGGCCTGGTCACGCTCGAGGACATCATTGAGGAGATCGTCGGAGAGATCGCGGACGAGTACGACCGCGAGGCCCCAGGTGTCGAGGAGCTTGCGGACGGCTCGACCCGGGTGCCGGCGACCATGCACGTCGACGACCTGGCTGAGCTCTTCGAGGTGACCATCGACGAGGACGAGGTGGACACCGTCGGTGGTCTGCTGGCAAAGACGATCGGCCTGGTTCCGATCGCTGGGTCGCACGCAGTGGTCTCCGGCTTGTCACTGACCGCGGAAGGGATGGCAGGACGCCGCCACCGCATCGCCACAGTGGTCGTGCGACGCTTGGCGGAGACCGATGGACGCGGGTCAACCCAGGAGGAGGCGTCATGAGTGAGGGAGGCGAGAGGCAGGACTTCCGGGCTGGGTTCGCCTGTCTGGTCGGCCGTCCCAACGCGGGCAAGTCGTCGCTGACCAACGCTCTGGTCGGCCAGAAGGTCGCCATCATCTCCAGCAAGCCGCAGACCACGCGGCACACGATCCGCGGAATTGCGACCTCCGAGACCGCCCAGCTGATCCTGGTCGACACTCCGGGACTTCACAAACCCCGGACCCTGCTGGGCCAGCGTCTGAACGACCTGGTCCGCGAGACGCTGCTCGACGTCGACGTCATCGGCTTCTGCCTCCCGGCCGACCAGCGGGTCGGGCCCGGCGACACCTTCATCGCCAGGGAGCTGACCGAGCTGCAGCGGGCCAAGCGTCGTCCCGTTGTGGCGATCGCGACCAAGATCGACCTGGTCGACAAGGCGCGCCTGGTGGAGCACCTGATGGCCATCGACCAGCTCGGCGAATGGGCGGACATCATCCCGTGTTCAGCGGTGCGCGGCGACCAGGTCAGCGAGGTCGCCTCGGTGCTCTCGTCCTACCTTCCCGTATCGCCGATGCTGTATCCCGAGGGCGTCCTGACCGACGAGCCCAACATCATCATGATCGCCGAGCTGGTCCGCGAGGCCGCGCTCGAAGGCGTTCGCGACGAGATGCCACACAGCCTTGCCGTGGTCGTCGACGAGATGATTCCGCGCGAAGGCAGACCGGCAGAGTCTCCGCTGCTCGACATCCGGGTCAACGTGTTCGTCGAACGGTCCAGCCAGAAGGCCATCATCATCGGCAAGGGCGGGTCGCGCCTTCGTGAGGTCGGCACCAACGCGCGGATCGCCATCGAGGCTCTGCTTGGCCAGCGGGTCTATCTGGACCTGCACGTCAAGATCGCCAAGGACTGGCAACGCGATCCCAAACAGCTCCAGCGACTCGGTTTCTAGGGCGGGGGGAGATGGGCGTGCGTAGCCCGTCAAGGGAGACCGTGAGCCGGGCAGCGGCCCGTGTGTCTCCCGCACCGCGAGGTGTGTCCACGATGCGGGACTGATGCCCGGTTGGTGGACGCTGACCCGGTGCGCGGCATACGGTGTTCGCGTGCGCATCGCGTCTGGAGCAATGCTCCTTCTTCGCTGCCGCGGCGGGGCCCTCTAAGAAGGCCGCCCCTCGTCGCGGAGTTTTGCGTTGCCGGGCCTCACCGAATGCAACCAGACGTTAGAGGCGAGAAATGATCAATCACCAACAACCCAGCGGTATGCCGGTGGGCAAGTACGTTCCCTTTGAGCAGCAGATCTCAGTGGAGCTCCCCGATCGCACCTGGCCGACCAGGCACATGGCGAAGGCCCCGCGCTGGTGCGCGGTCGACCTGCGGGACGGCAACCAGGCCCTGATCGACCCGATGACTCCTGATCGCAAGAAGCGCATGTTCGACCTGCTGGTGCGGATGGGCTTCAAGGAGATAGAGGTCGGTTTCCCCTCAGCGAGCCAGACCGACTATGACTTCGTCCGGATGCTGATCGAGGGCGGGCACATCCCGGACGATGTGACCATCCAGGTGCTCACGCAGGCACGTGAACACCTGATTCAGCGGACCTACGACTCGATTCGCGGAGCCAAACAGGCAATCGTCCACCTCTACAACTCGACTTCCGTGCTGCAACGGCGCGTCGTCTTCGGTCTCGACCAGGACGGCATCATCGACGTGGCGCTCGAGGGTGCGCGCCTGTGCCGCAAGCTCGAGGAGACCATCGCCGAGACGGCTGTCTACTACGAGTACTCACCAGAGTCCTTCACTGGCACCGAGCTCGACTTCGCGGCGCGGATCTGCAACGAGGTGGTCGAGGTACTCGATGCGCGCCCCGATCACAAGGTGATCATCAACCTGCCCGCGACCGTCGAGATGGCTACCCCCAACGTCTACGCCGACTCGATCGAGTGGATGTCGCGTCATCTGACCCGCCGCGAGTCGATCGTGCTGTCATTGCACCCGCACAATGACCGCGGAACCGCTGTGGCCGCAGCCGAGCTGGGCTTTCTCGCCGGCGCCGACCGGATCGAGGGCTGCCTGTTCGGGAACGGCGAGCGCACCGGCAACGTCTGCCTGGTGACACTGGGAATGAACCTCTTCACCCAGGGAATCGACCCTCAGATCGACTTCTCGGACATCGACGAGATCCGGCGCACGGTCGAGCACTGCACCCAGCTGCCCGTTCACGAGCGCCACCCCTACGGCGGCGACCTCGTCTTCACGGCCTTCTCCGGATCGCACCAGGATGCGATCAAGAAGGGCTTCGAGTTCATGGAAAGCGATGCCAAGGAGGCCGGCACGTCCGTGGACGACCTGGTCTGGGGCGTTCCCTATCTGCCCATCGACCCGCACGACATCGGCCGGACCTACGAGACTGTCGTGCGCGTCAACAGCCAGTCCGGCAAGGGCGGCGTGGCCTACATCCTCAAGAGCGAGCACCAGCTCGACCTCCCACGGCGGCTCCAGATCGAGTTCAGCGGTGTCGTGCAGAGACGGACGGATGTCAAGGGTGGCGAGATCCTGCCGTCGGCGCTGTGGTCGGCGTTCCAGGACGAGTACCTCCCGGTCACCGCCGCAGAGGCGTTGGCGACCGATACCGAGCAATGGGGCCGGTTCTCACTGCTGAGCATGCGGTCCGACTCGATGGTTGAC
>JBDTYK010000168.1:0-5709 GCA_040005715.1 Actinomycetota bacterium
GAACGGTTGGGCTTCCGCGTGACCGCCGAGTCGTGGCGGATCGAGACCGCCGGCTAATCACGCCGATCGCGGGTCAGGTTCGCCAGAGAACGGGCGTCAATCTTGCCTCGATGAGCTACCCTTCTCGACGGCTAGCTAGCCGAGAGCATGGACCCCCTTTCCGGCCCGGCCCTGGCGTTTCCATGTGTGGTGGTTGGCCAAGCGTCCCGGTTCGCCAACCGTCTACGTGGAGAACTCCCGTTCGAGACGGACACTGGTGCGTCCTCTTCCTCCCTCACCCCCTCCTTGTCGACCTTGAGCATGAAGAAGGCCACGATTGCCGCCGTGAGCAGGAAGCCTGCCCCAACCGCGAACGCCTCGGTGTAGCCCTCCGTGAGGGCATCGGGGGTCGCAGCTCGCCCCAGTGCCTCGTGCGTGCTCAGGTACGCGGCGGACGTCGTGACCGCGACCGTGTTGAGCAGAGCGGTGCCAAGGGACGCGCCCACCTGTTGCGAGGTGTTGATCATCGCGCTCGCCACTCGCAAAGAGTCCGACGCCAGTGATGAGTGAGACCAGGTACCACGCGCCCCGGTTGCCGGTTCTCGATGACGAAGAAGGCCGTCAGCAGGATCGCAGAGGCGGCAAACCAGAACAGGGTGCTCGGCTCAGTCCAGTGCGCGGTGTCCAGCAGACCCTTGGGCGCCGCCTTGGTGAAGCCGTAGACCAGGGTGATCAGCCCCAGCGTGGCCGTGACGGCGCCGGCCACGTCGTAGCGGGTGTCGCCGTCCGCTTTGCTCTCGTGCACCCAGGGGATAGCCATCAACACGGCCGCGAGCGCGATGGGCGCGGGGCTCTCTTCGCCACGCTCGACGCCGCCAAGGCTGACAACGAGATCGCCGACTTTCACTTCCGGGCCGAGAACACCTGGGCTAGCGGCACTCGCACCCGGCCTACGTTCTCCGGGGTGGCAGTCCCGCAGTGGGGGCGGACGCCATGAACCTTCCGGTCGTAGCCGGAGCGATCTCAACGAGCCTCTTCGTCGCCAGCATGTTGCCTATGCTCGTCAAGGCCTCTCGCACGAAGGACCTGTCGTACGAGCATGCCAGGAACCGATACCGTCGTGATTGGCGCCGGCATGCCGGACTTGCGGTCAGTGCCATCCTCAGCAGCGCCAGCCGCGACCACGTGGTTCTCGACCGAGGTCGCGTCGCGGAGCGCTGGCGCACCGAACGTTGGGACTCCCTGCGCCTGCTCACAACGAACCGGATGAGCTGTCTGACGGGGTGGTCCTACCTGTGGCCCGATCAGGATGGCTACCTGTCCGCCGCACCCTGGTCGGTCATCTGGAACGGTACGCGGCGTTCGCCGTCCCCGTCGAGACGGGGACCACTGTCCTCCCCCTATGCCCGGACGTGTCCGGCTACAAGGTGGTGACGGACCGTGGAACCTGGCAGACACGCCATGTCGTCATCGCCACGGGTCCGTGGGGCCAGCCCAACGTCCCGGAGATGATGCACCGGCTCGACGACAACATCGGGCTGACCACCGCGAACCAGTACCGGAACGTTACAGCTCGTCGAGCGCAGCGAACCCGAAGAGCTCAGCTATGACCTCGACCTCGGTCGTGGCCAAAATCATCGCGGGCGAGACAGCCAGCCTCTCTGACCAGTCAACGGGATCGCCGGCTCCCCTTTGACGCCCACTACGGGGTCGCGCTCCCCTTGGTGGTGAGCGTCGTGCTGAGGTCCTTGGCCTGACCGTTACGCACGATCGTGAGAGTCACCTTGTCACCGACAGAGTGCGCGCGTACCTGGGCCACCAGCGACAGCGATCCGTCGATCGAGTTGCCATTGACGGCGATGATCGCGTCGCCGGCCTGGAGCCCAGCCTTGTCCGCTGGTGTCCCGCTGACCACGTTGGTCAGGACGGCTGCGGCGCGTTTGGCGGACCCGTCTGCCACGACGTCGTCCTTGGAGCTGACCCCGAGGTAGGGGTGGGTGGCCGTACCGGTGCTGATCAGCTGGCTGGCGATTGACTTGGCCTCGTTGACCGGGATCGCAAAACCGATGCCGATGCTGCCACTTTGTGAGGACGACCCGCTGGAGGACCCGAGCGACGCGATGGCGGAGTTGATCCCGATCAGCGCTCCGCTGGCGTTCACCAGAGCGCCACCGCTGTTTCCGGGGTTGATCGCCGCGCTGGTCTGGATCGCGTTGGTCACGACCGGCTCACCGCCGGACGTTTGCCCGGAGGGGTCGCTCTGTTGCTGGTCGGACGTGGTGACGGGCCGGTTGAGCGCGCTCACAATGCCCGTCGTCACGGTTCCGGCCAGACCCAGAGGGTTCCCAACAGCCATGACCGGCTCTCCGACCTTGATCGCGTTGGCGTCTCCGAGTGTGATGGCTTTGAGGTCCTTCGGCGCGTTGGTCAGCTTGAGGACGGCCAGGTCGGTAGATGGGTCGGTGCCCACGACGGTCGCGTCAAACGTCCGCTCGTCGTTGAGGGTCACGGTGATCTTCGAGCCCTGTCCTGCAGCGGCCACCACGTGGTTGTTGGTCACGATGTGGCCCGAGGTGTCGAAGATGACCCCTGAGCCCTGGTCCCCGCCCTGACCGCTGGTCACTGTGATGGCCACCACGCTGGGTGACACTGCCGCCGCGGTGACTGCCCAGCTCGGTGCGCCGGCGTTGGCCTGCCCCGCCGTGCCCGCGTTCGTGCCCGCGTTCGCGCTGGACTGCCCCTGAGCGGCGGAGGATACCGTGCTGTCAAGACGCGTGACGGCATACGTGCCGGCGCTGGACAGGACCCCGGCGATCGCTGCGATGGCCACGAGCTCGGCAAGCTTGCGAGCCTTCGCGGGTTGAGGGGTCTGTGCGCCGGGCTGGCTGAAGGCAGCCGGCCGCGCGCCCGGAGCCTGTGGCGCCAGCGGCGGGTATGACGGATACCGCGGCTGCTCCTGTGTCAGGTCGTACCACAGCGTCGCCGTCCCTTCCGGCGCACCTTCGAGTGGCTGTGGGAGCGGGCGTGGCTGCTGAGTCATGGAAATCTCCTTTGGGGGGTTGGGTAGTCCTACTCAACCCCGGGAGGCTTCAGCCATGCTGGGCGTTGACTGGAAGTTTGCTGTGAGGCATGTCCCCATGCGTGGGATGGGTGGCCGGCCCCGTCTCGAGGGCTTGAACAGCTGCACCTTCGGTCCCCCGCCGCCATTACGGACTTCAGGGGACCAAGTCAGACGCCGAACCGGGCGGTCACTTCGCCGGCGGCAACGGCGTCGTTCAGCCGCTGGTAGTCGAGCTCGTTCTGATCCGCGTAAGCCGCCGAGAAGCGGGCGATCGCATGTTGCGGAAGCGCACCTCGCCGTCGACACGTTCGGTGAGCTTCCTGACCGCACGAAGGCTCGTCTTTCGACCTGCTTTTGAGAACGGCTCGGCGAACAGGATCCTGCCTTTCAGAACTCTCCGAAGTTCGAGATGTGGGCATCTCCGCAGGCCTGCACCACGATGTCCGAGTCGGGCGTTTGCCGCGAGATCGGCCGCCATGATGGCCGCTGCGCCGCGGTAGAAAGTGAATGGCGAGACCAGCATCCGCCCGCACCGGATCGGCACCAGCTCCTGCACGCGAGTCGCCGCCTGAGCCCTGAGCAGCCCAATCGGAGCTGGTCGCTTGGGCGCCGGTGACCAGTCACCGTGTGCCGACCGCGGCCAGGTCGCCCGGGCTTCCAGGCCTCGCTCGGCCGACTCGCCGGACTGCAGCCTCGCGTGAGCCCCGGCAGTCACGCGAGGGCCCTTGCAGCCGGGGGTGCGAAGGCTCGTTGACACAGCCGACTTGATGGCACACCCCAGCCTGACTTCCCCGGGGCGTGATTGGAATGGACCTGTCAGCCGTGGCGGTTGGTGTCCACCCAGTCAGCGGCCGCCAACAGGGCGCGAGCCACCGATCGTGCATGCGTCGGCGTCAGGAACTCCTGGTGCTCGGCAGACAGCCACACGCCCACGTCACCACCCTCGTCCTGAACCGCGGAGACATCGGCCGAGAAGCCTTCATCACCGCGCATGGGTGGCCAGTGCGGCCCAAAGTGCTTGGCGGGTTCGGTAACCCCGTCGGGATGATTGTGGCACCAGCTCGGGCAGGTTGTGGACGTCATGAACCAAGTCTGCGGCATCGGGCGGATCGCTTTTCCACCGGTGTGAGGCCGGCAGCTCCGCCGTGGCGACCCGGTCCCGAGATGACGCTTCGGCTCAGGAGTTGTATGCCGTCTCGACAGCCGCCTCGAGAGCCACGCGAGGCCAGCGGACGGCGAGCACAATGATCGCGAGAAGACTTCCGACCGCACAGATGGCGACGGCCCACGCGGGTGACGTGAGCTCGGCGAGGTAACCCGCCATCAGGAATGCGACCCCGCTTGCGGCCACCGAGAGCGCGCCTGCGAGGCCAAAGACCCTGCCCCGCATGTGCGCCGGGATGACGAGCGAGAAGGTCGACTGAAGCGGGAGCATGAAGGCCTGCAGCACCCCGCAGACGAACCACAACAGCCAGGTGAGCGGCACCGGCGGAGCGAAGGCCGTCACCACGAGAGGCAGAGGCATCAGCAGGGCCATGACGATCATCCGGGAGTTCTGGCGTTCGGGCTGCCAGCGGCCGACGATCACCAGGCCGGCGACTGTGCCAAGAATGGGTGCAGCCATCAGCAGGCCGCCCAGTCCCGTTGATCCGGCCTCATCGTTTGCATAGGCGATGGCCACAGCTTCGGGCGCGGCAATGGCCCACACCGAGCACAGGCTCAGCGCGAGCAGGGACCCGAGGACCCGGTGGCGAAAGAGGTACCTGGCCCCTTCCCTGATGTCCTGGAAGAACCCGAGAACCCCTGCGGATGGTGTGCCACGGATGGCTTCAACCTTGACCACCAGGGCGACGACCACACCCGAGAGAACGAACGTGCCGAGGTCGCACCACAGCCCGAGCTGCGGGCCCACCCAGGCGACCACCAGCCCCCCGAGGCCAAGCCCGATGGCCTGGTTGACCTGGTCGCTGATTGTTCGCACACCGAGCGCACGCGCATAGAGCCTGCGGTCACTGAACAGGTCGGTCATCAGGATCTGGCTGGAGGCGATGGCCGGGCCGCCGACCAGCTCGATGAGGAAAAGCAGGGTGAACAGCCACCACAGGACCGTCACCGAGGAGCCGCCCGTGGACGCGGCACTGTCCTGGGTGCTGACCACGAGGATCAGCCCGCCCACCAGGAGCGCCCGAAGCAGGTGCGCGGCGACCAGGACGTACTTGTACGGGATGCGGTCAGCAATCGGTGCGAGCAGACTGCGACCAAAGACGCTCGGCAGCAGGCTGACCGCGAACGTTGCTGCTGCGGCCAGCGGGGACCCGGTCCGCTCGAACACGAAAACGGCGACCGTCACCCTCGCGAGGTAGTCCCCCCAGGTCGACAGTGCCGCAGTCAGGAAGATCGCAAGATAGGCGCGGCTACGGAAGACCTCTGCGTAGGAGGGCATGGCAACGCGGCTGCCTGAGCCCCCGCCGCTCCCCTTCATCAGAGCGAGGGTACCGGTCCCAGGCCGACTTGCTAGCCCGACTGGTAAAAGTTTGACTCAACGGCTGACCTGGCCCGCCGGGCGTGGCGTCGGTAGACCTCGGCCAGCTCTGCCCCCTGCCCGGCTTCACGGCCCACGATCCGTCCGACCCCATCGGCATCGCGCAGGTCGCTGGGCAGCGCGTCGA
>JBDTYK010000169.1:0-5673 GCA_040005715.1 Actinomycetota bacterium
TCTTTGTCCGCAACGGGCAGACTCGCTCGGGCTACATCGACGAGGCGGGCGGCTTGCAGCCGCTGACGGCGGCCCAAGTGACAACACTCAAGTCGCTGCCCGCCGATGGCAAGCCCCGCACGACTCATCTCACGACCCTCGGGGACTACCGCGTGGTTGCCACGACAACCCCGAGTAGCGACCTCGTGGTCACCGGGCTCGCGACAGCCCCCTTGACGGTGACGGTGTGGGACTACGTCGCCATCGAGGCCGCAGTCGCCGCGATCGGCCTCCTGCTCGCCCTGGTGGCGGGAATGGTGTTGATACGTCGCGAGCTGCGTCCTCTAGAGCGCGTGGCGGCGACCGCGACACGCGTCTCTGAGCTCTCACTCGATCGCGGCGAGGTTGCCCTGTCCGAACGCGTTGAAACGGTCGACACCGATCCCGGCACCGAGGTTGGTCAGGTAGGTGCTGCGCTGAACCGACTTCTCGGCCATGTCGAGCACGCCCTCGCCGCGCGCCAGGAGAGTGAAACCCAGGTGCGTCATTTCGTGGCCGACGCCAGCCACGAGCTGCGCACACCACTGGCGGTCATCCGGGGCTACGCCGAGTTGGTCCGGCGCCTACCGGGGGATCTGCCGCCCGACGCCCTGCAGGCGATGGGCCGGGTTGAGTCTGAGTCGCACCGGATGACCGCTCTGGTGGAGGACATGCTCCTGCTGGCCCGACTGGATGCCGGGCGCCCGCTCGTCAGGCGTGAGGTCGACCTCGCTGCGCTGGCCATCGATGCAGTCGCGGACGCACACGCCGCTGGTCCGGACCATGTATGGCAGCTGGACGTGCCTGGCTCAAACGGGTGGGACGTTAGCGAAGTGCTGAACGAAGGCCAGGCCGCAGCGGAGGAGGCCGGCGCCGTCGTCCTGGGGGACGACCACCGCCTCCAGCAGGTGCTGGTCAACCTGCTCTCCAACGCCCGCGTACACACCCCACCCGGAACGACTGTCCGTACAACGGTCCGGGTCGACGGTGAGAGCGTCACGCTTCGCGTCCAGGACGACGGCCCCGGCATTCCCGAACCACTACGTCAGCGCCTGTTCCAGCGGTTCACACGCGGCAGCGCCGCGCGCGAGCCGGGCACAGGCTCCACCGGGTTGGGCCTCGCAATCGTCGACGCAGTGGTCGGGGCACACGGCGGCCATATCGAGGTCGACACCGCCGAAGGCATGACGGCGTTCACCATCAGCCTTCCGCTGGCTCCCTGACACCCTCCCCACCCCGTTGGTTCCGCAACCTTGGTGTCGCACCAGGGCAGGCACTTGACTCGCCGTTGGACGATCGGCTTGAGGACGCATCTGACCCGGGTCGGATCGGTGCCCCCGCCCGACTGGCCGCGCTGAGGGCAGACATGCCCAACCCCGGCAGGCGTCCTCCACAACTTCTGAAATGCATAACCATGCATGGCTATCGGGACCGGCAAACGTCCGGATCTGGCGCCGGTAGTGCGCTTCTTGATGCACCGATGACGGATCGTCATTTGCGACGGCCAGGGCCAGTCGCCGACGTCCGCTTCGAACGTCGTGACGTCGCCGTGGGAGGTTCCACGATCGGGACACTCGGTCGAACTTGCGAAATGCGACCGGGCATCAGCTTGAGCGGAAATCAAATCACCGGCTAAGGGCTGCGGCGTTGACTGTCGTCAACCTTGGTGTTGCCGTCAGGTGTCGCGGCCGGTAGCTGGCAACGGTTTGGTGAACGGTTTCTGCGTCGGACGTGGCTTCCGCACTGGGCCTGGTCTCTGAGTCGGGCCGGGCTTGCTGTCGCCTTGTCCTGCTGGCTTGACCCGCTTCTTGCGCTTGGGTTGTTGGCGCTGTCCCGATTCTGGCTTGGTCTGAGCGGTCGGTGTGTCTTGGACTTCGTCGGGCTCAGGGTCATGGCTCAGGCCAGGGATGGTGAACTTCTTGTGCTCCTTGCCGCTCTTGAGCCGTCGTGCCTCGAGTGCTTTCTCCGCTAGTGAGCCGGGAGCCGGCATATTCCGGATCGTGTAGAACTGCTGGCCCATCGTCCAGAGGTTGGTTGTCAGCATGTAGAGCAGCAGACCGATCACGAACGTGACGCCCGAGAAGACGAACATCAGCGGCATCAGATAGATCATGTTCTTCTGCATCTTGGCGGCCGGGTTGTCCAGGGCGCTGGCCGGCATGTTCTTCATCATCAGCTGACGCATGCTGGCGAACTGCGAGCCCGCCATCAGGATAATCATCACCACGCACACGATCTTCACGTTCGTTGCGGAAGCAACTGGGGTTGCGACTCCGTTCACAATGTTGATGGTGTGCTGAAAGGTGGCAGACAGGGGCGCGCCGAAGATGGTGGACTCGTTGGCCTGTTTGGCGACCTCTGGGGTCAACGGCCCGATCGACGGCGCGCCGGCAGCGATGGCAGCCATGTTGGCGAGCACCCGATAGAGCGCGAAGAAGACCGGGGACTGCAGCAGGAGCGGCAGGCAGGACGAGAACGGGTTGGTGCCTGTGCGTTTGTACAGACCCATCGTCTCCTGGGTCATTGCCTGCCGAGACTCAGGATCGGTCTTGCCCTTGTACTTCTCCTTGATCTTCTGCATCTCGGGCTGGATGAACTGCATCCGGCGCTGGGAGTGAATCGTCTTGACGAACAAGGGGATCAGGATGATCCGGATGACGATGACCAGGCCCACGATCGACAGGGCCCAGGTCTAGCCGGCCGCTTCTGGAAGACCGATCGCGGTGAAGATCGTGTGGAAGCCGACCATCAGCCAGGCGACGACCCACTCAAGTGGGGCGAGTACTGAATCGAAAATTGACATCTGGGTCCTCTGTGCTGGGGTGAGCCGGTCGCTCAGCGGCGGGCTGCGAAGGCGATCAAACCGGCATGCCGGTCGGTAACCATCGGGGTCAGGTCTGGTGGGTGGGGTGCTCAGACGTATGTCCGGTGCCGCTGGGCATGGACTGTCGTCGACTTCACCGGGTTCCGGGGGCCATCGCAACAGGCGGTGGCGCGCCCTTCGGAATTCACAACGGAGCGGGGTTCGCTGCACCCGCGTCCGGAGGACCTATTTCCGGGGCGGGGAAACACCACGCGGCATGCGCGGTGTGATCGGCAAGCAAGCGATCCTGGAGGTGGATGGATTCACTCGGCTGCGTGGAACTGACCGATTTCGCCCCGCGACGACGCCGTCGGAAAGTTCGCCTGTCGTTGCGAGGACAAGAACAAATCCGACGACGATCGCGAGCCATGCGAAGTTGGAGGACGGGCCCTGCGCAAGCCCGAGGATTCCTGTTGCCATAGCGAAGGCACCAGTGGCTGTAAGCAGGCGCGTGACTCTCCAGTCGAGGAGGCCAGCACTACGTCCCATTGCTCGATTGTACGCGAGGCTCGCGGCTGCGGGACGTGACTTCCACGAGCGAGGCACCGTTACCGAAGGCTTTAGGCCGGCCGGCTAGGAACGCCTGCGCAGGTCCGCTTTCTGAGAGTGTTTGAGATCGCAGATTGAAGGCCGAGAAGCGGGGGTGGCAGGCCAAACATCGCGAGCCGTCGTGAGGGCCGCGCTGGGCCGCCGAGATGAGCGACGTTTCGAGCTCGAATGGCCCGCAACCAGCGACATCCGCTCATGGCGCGAGTCGCGCGTTCGCGGTCGTGACGATGACAGGAAACCGCAGGGAAGGCAGATGCTGTGTACCGGCAGGGAGTATCATTCCCGCTAGATGGGTCCGATCGTGTCGGGGTGCGTCGCGCCGTGGGATCGTAGGGTCGGACAGGTCGGAGACCAGATGCTGATTGACCATCTCATCTACGCCGCTCCAGACTTGGGGACGGCGGTGGCTGACATCGAGAAGCGTTTCGGTGTTCGTGCTGGCGGCGGTGGCAGGCACCTCGGCCAAGGCACCCACAACACGTTGCTCGCCCTTGGTGCTGGGACATATCTGGAAGTTGTCGCCCCAGATCCTGAGCAACCTGAGCCGGCCGCACCGCGCCCTTACGGCGTGGACGGAGTGACACGCGGCGGTCTGGTCGGCTGGGCCCTGACACGCGAAGACATCGACGCCGCACTCGTAACGTCCCGCGCCAGGGGTTTTGACCCCGGCGACGTGATCGAGGGCCAGAGAGTCACGCCGACGGGCTCCGTGCTGCGATGGCGCCTCACGAGCAACGCGCTGACCGCGGGCCCGATCCCCTTCCTCATCAGGTGGGGGGAGACACCCCACCCCGCCACCTCGGCGCCAGCCGGCCTCGCGCTGGAGTCACTGCACATCGAGCACCCTGATCCTGAGAGCCTCCGGGGACCTCTCCATGCCCTCGGCGCCGACGTGGAGGTCCACCGAGCGCCGGAGGTCGCCCTCGTGGTCCGCCTTCGAGGTCCACGTGGCAGCGACGAGCTCAGATGAGCCTGTACAGCCGACGAAGTGGTGCGAGCGGTGGCACACTCTTTTCGGTGAACGGCTACTCGGTGCTCGACGCGTCGTACCAGGCTCTGCTGCGGGTCGTCAGCGCGCTGGACGACGACACCGGCTGGCGCAACACCCGGTGCACGGGCTGGACCGTGCGCGATCTCATTCATCATCTGCTGGCCGACGCTCAGCGAGCCCTCGTTGCGCTGCATACTCCTTCGTCCGGGTCTCCCGACGTCGACGCCATTTCGTACTGGAAACCGTGGCAGCCGGGTACGCCGGGTGCTGAGGCCGGGCGCCGCGGAACCAGAATCATGGCCAGCGCCTGGTCGAGCGTCGAGCCAATCGCCGCAGCCTACGTGGAGACGGCCAGCGCCGTGCTGGTCGCCGGTCGCGAGCGGCGCGGGGAGGACCTCGTCGCTACCCAGGGTCACGTCATCACCGTGGACGCGTTGTTTCGCACGCTCGCTGTCGAGGCCACGGTGCACCACCTCGACCTGCGTCTCGGGAAGCCTTCCCAAGCCGGACTGGCGGAGACGCGCCGCGTCCTGGACGGGCTGCTCGGCCACCGTGGTCCAATCGCCGACAGTAGCCGCTACGTGTTGATCGGCACAGGCCGCGAGCCACTCACCGGCGAGGAGGCTGACGCGCTTGGCGCAGACGCCGAGCGTCTTCCCCTGTTCGGATGAGGATCGCCCACTGCACAACCCCCAGCGGCTGCTGAGGACCGGACGCCTGCCACGGGTGATGATGTTGCCGTCGCCGCCATCGCTATTCACCCGTTGAGCCAGCCCACGAAGCCAAAGCTGCTCGGCTTGCAGCGCCGGCGCCTCGTCCATCCCGCTGACGATCCTTCGATCGGGCCACGGACCGATCATGTCGGCGGGGAACAAGCGTCGCCAAGTGCGCCGCTGACCGTTCCTCTTTCGGCGCTCGTGCCGCGGGATGACGGCCGGGAAATCCTTCCGCCCATAGGCGAGATCCTTGATCTCATTTCGGTCTTGGGCCAACGACAACAAACATCCGGACATGGCGCGAGTCGCGAGTCGCGAGTCGCGAGTCGCGCGTTCCCGATCGTGGCGATGGGCGGACGTCCGCTCATCAGGGTTATGCCGGTGATAACTCGGGACACCGTGATGAGCGGAAGTTGCTCGGTCAGCTCTGCTTCTTAGTTGACCGACTGATCTTGGATGTCGAAGTCGGTCACACGCGCTGCACGACTTGCTCCATGCTGGTGTCATGCGGACCGAGCTGGGCGACGACCAGTGGC
>JBDTYK010000170.1:0-5562 GCA_040005715.1 Actinomycetota bacterium
TCCAGGAGATCATCGGCCAGGGTCAGCAGGCCCCGTCCGGGCACATCCCCTTCACTCCGCGCGCCAAGAAGGTCCTTGAGCTGAGCCTGCGTGAGGCGCTGCAGCTCGGTCACAACTACATCGGCACGGAGCACATCCTGCTCGGCCTGATCCGCGAGGGCGAGGGTGTCGCCGCGCAGGTGCTGGTCAAGCTCGGCGCCGACCTCAACCGGGTCCGCCAGCAGGTCATCCAGCTGCTCAGCGGCTACCAGGGCAAGGAGCCCCAGGGCGCGGGCGTGGGCCCCGCAGAGGGCACACCTGCGGGCTCGCTGGTGCTCGACCAGTTCGGCCGCAACCTGACCCAGGCCGCCCGCGAGGGCAAGCTCGACCCCGTCATCGGACGTGGTAAAGAGATTGAGCGGGTCATGCAGGTGCTGTCCCGAAGAACCAAGAACAACCCCATCCTGATCGGTGAGCCAGGTGTCGGCAAGACAGCTGTCGTCGAAGGCCTGGCCCAGGACATCGTCAAGGGCGAGGTGCCCGAGACGCTCAAGGACAAGCAGATCTACACGCTGGACCTTGGAGCCCTGGTTGCCGGTTCGCGCTACCGAGGTGACTTCGAGGAGCGACTGAAGAAGGTCCTCAAGGAGATCCGCACCCGAGGCGACATCATCTTGTTCATCGACGAGATCCACACCCTGGTCGGTGCCGGCGCAGCGGAGGGCGCCATCGACGCGGCCTCCATCCTCAAGCCGATGCTGGCCCGGGGTGAGCTGCAGACGATCGGTGCGACCACCCTGGACGAGTTCCGCAAGCACATCGAGAAGGACCCCGCCCTCGAGCGGCGCTTCCAGCCGATCCAGGTTGCCGAGCCGACCCTGTCGCACACGATCGAGATCCTCAAGGGCCTGCGCGACCGCTACGAGGCCCACCACCGGGTGTCCATCACCGATGCCGCACTGGTCTCGGCGGCCAACCTGGCCGACCGGTACATCAACGACCGGTTCCTGCCGGACAAGGCGATCGACCTGATCGACGAGGCGGGCGCCCGACTGCGCATCCGCCGGATGACTGCGCCACCAGACCTTCGCGAGTTCGACGAGCGGATCGCGCATGTGCGCCGCGAGAAGGAGTCCGCGATCGACGCCCAGGACTTCGAGAAGGCTGCATCGCTGCGCGACAACGAGAAGACCCTCCTGGGTCAGAAGGCCGAGCGCGAGAAGCAGTGGAAGTCCGGCGACATGGACGTCGTGGCCGAGGTCGATGAGGAGCTCATCGCCGAGGTCCTGGCGGCTTCAACCGGTATCCCCGTGTTCAAGCTCACCGAGGAGGAGTCCTCGCGCCTGCTCCACATGGAGGATGAGCTGCACAAGCGCATCGTCGGCATGGACGAGGCCCTGCGTGCGATGTCCCAGGCGATCCGTCGCACCCGCGCCGGCCTGAAGGACCCGCGCCGTCCTGGTGGCTCGTTCATCTTCGCTGGCCCGACCGGCGTCGGAAAGACCGAGGTCGCCAAGGCGCTGGCCGAGTTCCTGTTCGGCGACGAGGACGCGCTGATCCAGCTGGACATGAGCGAGTACGGCGAGAAGCACACGGTCTCAAGGCTGTTCGGCTCACCCCCCGGCTACGTCGGTTACGAAGAGGGCGGCCAGCTGACCGAGAAGGTCCGCCGCAAGCCGTTCTCGGTCGTGCTCTTCGACGAGGTCGAGAAGGCCCACCCGGACATTTTCAACTCCCTGTTGCAGATTCTTGAGGACGGTCGCCTGACCGACTCCCAGGGTCGTGTGGTCGACTTCAAGAACACCGTGATCATCATGACCACGAACCTCGGCACCCGGGACATCGCCAAGGGTCAGTCGCTGGGCTTCGCGGCCGGTGCCGACACGAGGACCGGCTACGACCGGATGAAGAACAAGGTCCAGGACGAGCTCAAGCAGCACTTCCGGCCAGAGTTCCTCAACCGGGTCGACGACATCATCGTCTTCCCCCAGCTGACCGAGTCCGAGATCGTCCAGATCGTCGACCTGATGATCGCCAAGCTGGACGTGCGGCTCAAGGACAAGGACATGAGCATCGAGCTCACGCCCGCGGCCAAAGCACTGCTGGCCAAGAAGGGCTACGACCCTGTGCTCGGGGCCCGCCCGCTGCGCCGCACGATCCAGCGCGACATCGAGGACGCCATGTCCGAGAAGATCCTGTACGGCGAGATCAAGGCCGGCGAGATCGTCCTGGTCGACACCGACGGTGCCGAGAAGGATCCGGCGTTCACGTTCGTCGGCACCGCACACTCGCCGCTGGACGACCCGCCGCTCAGCGCGATCCAGGATGTGGTCACGACCCCGGACGCGCCCGAAGCAAGCTGACGCCGGGGTGGGCGACCGCTGACAGGCGGTCGTCCACCCGGGTGCGCGGAAGGCGGGTGCGGACGTCGTACGGTGGAGCCATGGTTCTCTCACTGTCCAGTTTGTCGCGCAATGCCTTAAGCGTTGGGCTAGCGACGGCTTTAGCCGGTTCCGTGGCTTTGAGTGGTTGCTCATCGGCGCCCAAAGTCACCAAGGCGACCTCGGCCCCGCCAACGACCAGCGTGGTGGCGACGCCGCCCCCCTTCACCGCGACCGGCGTCCCTGCGGCGCTGGCTGCGGTGATCAAGCCGCTGTACTTCGGTGGCGCGGTCCCCGCGTCGTCCTCAACGGCCGCGGCCCTGCGCAAGCGCAAACCAGTCGCGGCGAACGCACGCATCGTGGTCACTGGTGTGGTCTCGTCGTTCAAGGGCGTGCCAATCGCCGTGGTCACTTCGGGCAAGGACGTGACGCTGGCGGTGGCGGCGCCCAAGTGGAAGGTGGTCGGTGGCTGGTGGCCCTCGATCGGGCTGGCCGCTCCCTCACTGGGTGGTCAGCGTCGAGTTCTCCTCGTCGGTTCGGACGCCAGACCCGGACAGTCGGTCAACAGCTCCCGCGCGGACAGCCTGCACATCGTCGCTCTGGATGGTCACGGTGGTGGCGGAGTCCTGGGAATCGCGCGCGATTCCTACGTGAACCTGGCATCAGGGGGTAAAGGCAAGATCAACTCGGCGTTGACCTTCGGCGGACCGACGGGGCTGCAACGAACCGTCGTCTCCACCACGGGTGTCCCGCTTGAGGGCTACGTGATCACCGGATTCGAGGGATTCAAGCGAATCATCGACGGCATCGGCGGGTTGCCGATGAAAGTTCCGGTCACGGTGGTCGGCGCGGGGGCGGATGTGGTCATCAAGGCTGGTCAGAACCAGCTCACCGGCCGTGCGGCCCTGGCCTATGGCCGCCAGCGGCACACGGTCGCCGGTGGCGACTTCGGACGGTCGGCCAACCAGGGCCTGCTGATCCTGGCTGCTGCCGGTTTCACCAAGCTGGTGGGCCCCGCAAAGCTGCCCGGCATCCTGCACATAGCCGCTCCCGACGTCACGACGAACCTGAGCGCCGAGCAGGTGCTCACCTTTGCCGCAGGTGTCTACATCACCAGCCCGCGCAAGGTCCACAACCGGGTTGCCATCGGTGGGTTCGCAATGACCTCGGACGGCCAGTCGATCGTCCTTCTCGACGCCAACGCGAGGCGCATGTTCGCCGATATCAAGGATGGCAACCTGTTGTGACCGGCGCTGCGCTGACTTCGCTGCCGTGATCGAGATCCGCAGCGCCCGCGCCGACGACGTGCGCTCGATCCGTGACCTGGTCCGTCCGCTTGCCGGCAACACCCTGACGCCAAAGGATGCTGTCGCGTACTACGAGGCGCTGCAACAGTTTCGGGTGGCTGAAGATCCGGAGATGCCCGGCCGAGTCATCGCCTGTGGCGCGCTGCACGTGATGTGGGAGGACCTTGCGGAGGTGCGGACCCTGGCAGTTCACCCGGACTTCGCCAACCGGGGCCTGGGCGGTCGACTCCTCGAGATGCTCATCGACGATGCCCGGGCCCTGGGTCTGTGCCGCATCTTCTGCCTCACCTTCGAGGTGGGCTTCTTCACCAGCCACGGCTTCTCGCAGATCAAGGGTCAGGCTGTCGAGCCAGACGTCTACGCCGAGCTGATCCGCTCATACGACGAAGGCGTGGCGGAGTTTCTGGACCTCGAGCGGGTCAAGCCCAACACCCTGGGCAACGCCCGGATGCTTCGCACCCTCTGACCGGGGGAGGTCAGCGCCCTGGCAACCGGAACCTGTGCCGGGGCAGGGGCTCCACCAGCCCGTCCGCGACGAGGCTGTCGAGACATCGGTCCCGTTGGGCCTGGTCGATGAGCCAGGCGGCGGCCACGTCTGCGGAGGAGACCGGCGCCGTCGATCCCCTCAGCACAGCAAGGATGGCGCCCCGGCACTGCCGGTCCGTGCCGAGCCAAGCCTGCGCTCTACGCGGGGGACCCTGGTATGCCGGCCGGCCCGCCAGCTTCCACGCGCACAGGTCCTCGAGGGGGCAGTCGGGGCAACGGGGTTGGCGCGCGGTGCACACGAGGGCACCGATCTCCATCACCGCAACGCTCCATGCACTCGCATCCGCTGCCGCTGCGGGCAGGAGGGATCGGGCCAAGGCCGTCTCGGCGCGGGACAGCGAGGGTTCGGCCTGTGCGGATCCGTCGACGACCCTGGCAATCACCCTGCGGATATTGGTGTCGACCACCGTCGAGCGCGTTCCGAAGGCAAAGGCGCCGACGGCCGCTGCTGTGTAGGTGCCCACCCCGGGCAGAGCCAGCAGGTCGTCCTGGCTCCTGGGTACCTCACCATGATGTCGTTCGACCATCGCCCCGGCGGCGGCGTGCAGTCGCAGTGCGCGTCGCGGATAGCCGAGCCTTCCCCATGCGAATACGGCATCACCGGTCGCCGAGGCGGCCAGGGCGGCAGGGCTGGGCCAGCGGGTCATCCAGGCCCTCCACACCGGTTCGACGCGTTCGACCGGGGTCTGCTGCAGCATGACCTCCGAGACGAGTACCCCCCACGGTGAGGTTCCTGGCTCGCGCCACGGCAGCTGTCTGGCCTCGAGGGCATACCAGTCCAGGACGCGTTGGTGCAGAAGGGCAGCTTGCACCTCGGACAGTCGTGCCAAAGGCTCAGACGTAGCGCTCGAGAATGCTCGACTCGGCGAGCCGGGACAGGCCCTCGCGAACGGCGCGGGCCCGACCTTCTCCGACTCCCTCGACGGCCATCAGGTCTTCGAGGTTTGCCGCAAGAAGCTTCTGGAGACCCTCGAAGTGGTCAACCAGCCGCTCCACGATGGCACCAGGCAGGCGAGGGACCTTGCTCAGGAGCCGATAGCCGCGCGGGCTGACCGCCGTGTCGAGGGCGTCGCCGCCAATGCTGAATCCAACTGCCTTGGCGCCGGCCGCAAGGTCGAGTAGCTCGGTGGACGTGAGCGCAACGAGGTCGCTCAGGACCTGCTCCACCGTGCCGGTGTTGTGGGCTGCCTCGAGGTAGTCGCGGATCACCAGCCCGCGGTCGTTGCCCAGGCCCCCGGTCAGCTCGGCCAGCTGGAGGGTCAGCAGTCGGCCATCGGTCCCGAGCTCAACCACATAGCTGTCGATCTCTTCGCTGATCCGCCGGACCATCTCGAGGCGTTGGAGCACCG
>JBDTYK010000171.1:0-5499 GCA_040005715.1 Actinomycetota bacterium
CGATGAGCGAGGCGTTCAAGTCGACCGTCGACATCAGCTTCGATGTTCGCGGCGGCCTGATCATGCGCCAGATCCACCACTGGTCGGCGCTGATGTTCATAGCCGCGATCATCGTCCACATGTTCCGGGTGTTCTTCACCGGCGCGTTCCGCAAGCCGCGGGAGATCAACTGGGTCATCGGCACGATCTTGTCCCTGCTGGCCATCAACGAGGGCTTCGCGGGCTACTCGCTTCCGGACGACCTCCTGTCCGGCACGGGCCTGAGGGCAGCAGAGGGCTTCATGCAGTCCATTCCGGTCCTGGGCTCGTACGTTGCCTACTTCGTCTTCGGCGGCGCCTTCCCGGGCGAGGCGATCATCCCGCGTCTCTACTCGGTCCACGTGCTCCTGCTGCCCGCCCTGATCATCGGTCTGTTCACCGCACACATCGTGCTCGTGGCGGTACACAAGCACACCCAGTACCCCGGTCCCGGCAGGACCAACGACAATGTGGTCGGCTTTCCGTTCATGCCCGTCTACATGGCCAAGGCCGGCGGCTTCCTGTTCGTCGTCTTCGGCATCACCACCCTCATGGCTGCCCTCGTCACGATCAACCCGATCTGGATGTATGGCCCCTATGACCCGTCGCCGGTTACCGCCGGGTCGCAGCCTGACTGGTATATGGGCTTCGCCGATGGCGCGCTTCGCCTCTTTCCGGGGTTCTTCGAGTTCCATGCGCTCGGCTACACGCTGAGCCTGAACGTGTTCATTCCTGCACTGGTGGTGATGCCATTGCTGTACACGATCGCCGGGGTCTATCCGTTCATCGAGTCATGGGTCACGGGCGACAAGCGCGAGCACCACCTGCTCGACCGACCGCGCAACGCCCCGACCCGTACCGGGCTTGGCATCATGGCGTTGAGTTTCTACCTGGTCCTGTTCTTCGCAGCCGGCAACGACATCATCGCCATCAAGATGGGACTGTCGATCAACGACATCACGAGGGCGCTGCAGGTCATGCTGATCGTGGTCCCGCCGTTGGCATACTGGGTGACCAAACGGATATGTCTGAGCCTTCAGCGTCGTGACCGAGATCTGGTTTTGCACGGCCGCGAGACGGGGCGCCTGGTCCGCACTGCCGAGGGCAAGTTCTTCGAGGCTCACGAGCCGCTGCCCGAGTTCGAGCGCTGGCCGCTGGTCCAGCACGAGACGCCCACCCCGCTTCAGCTCCGGGCCACCGTCGATGCCAACGGGGTGAGCCGGCGGGGCACCCGCAGCGAGCGGCTCCGCGCCAGGGTCTCGGGCTTCTACTTCTCCGAAAGGGTCGATGCCGTGACTCCGGCGGAGCTTTCGGCAGCTCACCACGACGGCGCCGCGTTCGAGGCCATTACTCCTGCTCCGGGATGGGTGGGGCAGCTGCACGGCGGGGCCGACGAGCGCCCGGAGAGCGACGCCTACGCCCCTCACGAGCACGAAGATGAGCATGAGCATGAAGTGGACCCAGACCCGAACGTGGCACGCTAAGGCGGCCCGATTCTGCTACGCGTAGGGCTACCGGTTGGGCAGCTAGAGACGAGGGACGCTGGCCCGGCTCGCAGGCTCCCTTGACCGGCCATCCGACCCGCTTCTGCGACGCGCAGCTCTAGGCAGCCAGAGACGAGGGACGCTGGCCCGGCTCGCAGGCTCCCTTGACCGGCCACGCGGCCCCATCCCTTCCCGCCCGAGCCCCAGAACACGGTGAAGTAGCACAGATCGTCCGATGTCGACTGTTGTTCGGTCGATCACTGAGACTTCACGAGATCAGCTGGCCAACAGTTCGGTCAGCCTGGCGAGGAGAGCCCGTTCCTCGCCTGTCAGCTCGAGGACCTTCGTGCGGGAGGTCGACCCGAGAACCAGGTCGACATCCGCGCGCCGCAGTCCAAAGGCTTTGGCAACCGCCTTCAGAACCGCCTCGGTCGCAGCACCCTCCACGGCTCTGGCACCCACCCGGACGATCAGCACCCCTGCCTGGGCGCCCGACTCCTCGCCATACCTCCCTCCGACCCTGGTCCGGGAGGCTCCGGGCTTGACCCGCACGCTGACTCTCATCCGGCCATTCTCTCCCGCCCCCAGTTTCGGCTCTTGTTGCCCTGAAACCACGAAATGATGGCCTCAGCGACGCCGATTCAGTGGTTTCGGCGCAACAAGCGAGGTGAGTAGGGGTGATGCGCTGTGGCAGGGTGGTGAATGTGCTCGTGATGACCCCACAAGACTTCGACGATGCCGTAGGCGACGCCCTGGACGGTGTCCCGTCCGAGCTCCTCGACCTCATGAACAACGTCGTGTTCCTGGTCGAGGACGAACCTCCGGCAGAGGACCCAGAGCTGCTCGGCGTGTATGACGGCACTCCCCTGACCGAGCGCGATGGTGGCTGGGCCGCTGGATCACTACCGGACCGGATCACGATCTTCCGAGGGCCAACCCTGCGAATGTGCGGCTCCCGCGAGGAGGTGCTGGACGAAGTGGCGATCACCGTGGTGCACGAGATCGCCCATCATTTCGGCATTGACGACGACCGGCTTCACGAGCTCGGCTGGGACTGAGCTAGTCACCCAGGCAGATGGCGGACCCAGATGAACCCTGACTCAGATGAGTGCGCTCTGGGCCTTCCAGCTGTTGAAGTCATAGACCCACACACCGATTCCCTCAGTGGGTTTGAACGCGCGTGACGAGCCGGTGAACTTGACCAGGTCACCCATCTTCGAGTTGTTGAACATCCACTGTGCATCGGCTGGCGCCATGTTCGTACAGCCGTGTGAGACGTTCTCGGTGCCCTGTGCATTGACCGACCACGGTGCGGAGTGGATGAACTCCCCGGTCCAGGTCAACCTCAGGTTCCACTGGGTCTTGATCTTGTAGTAGTTCGGGTCGCCCTTGGGGATGCCAACCGTCGCGGAGTCCATCGTGATCTCGCTGTTGCGTTCGATGATGACCTTGGTGCCGAAACGGGTCTCGGTCAGTGGTCCCGGCTTGCCGGTGCTCACCTTGAACGAGCGGATGACCACACCACCGCGACGAACAGTCATCATGTGGGACTTCATATCCACCGAGCTCACCATGGACGAGCCGACCGTAAAGCTCGTGGCGTCATCACTGGCAATCCATTTGCCGTCACCGGTCTGCAGCCCGTGCAGCGGCGTGGACAAGCTGACCTTGGTGCCCGGGATCCAGTAGTCCTTGGGGCGCCACATCAGCTGGCGGTTGTCGAGCCAGCCCCAGGCCCCCGGCTGACTCGGGACGGTCGTGACCTTGACCCGCTTCTCAACCTCTGCGCGCTGAGCCTTGGTGACCACACCCGAACCGAACTGGACGATCACTGGCATGCCGACACCGACAGTTCCGCCATTGGGAATCAGACCGTAGGTCGCCGTGATCTTGGGCTTGAGAGTCTGGAAGGTCGACGAGGTGGATGTCACGGTGCCATCAGCGCCGGTGGCCGCGATGGTGAGCGTGTATGCCGTGGACGGGCGCAGCAGCTCGGTTGTCGTCCAGGTCCCGCCGGAGTCGGCCTGTCCCGGGACCGCTGCCCCTTTGGCATCGACCAGTGTCACAGCGCCCACGGTGCCCGATGACGCTTTGACGGTGACAGGCACATTGGGCAGGACGTTGGTGGCGAGGTCGGCCGGAGAAACCTCAAGTACCGCCGGAGTGGGCTCGGGAGTAGGGGTCGTCGAGGGTGCCGACGGTGTCGAGCCCGCTTTCGGGTTGCCGCTGGCTGAGCCCACAGAGAGGCCCTGGCACGCTGTCAGCGCAACGCTGACCACCAAGAGCGCAGCAGCCAATCCGCCACCCCGCTGGAACTTCAACGACAATCCCACCACGTCAAACCGACTCTCAGGTAATGGCCTCTGGCCGATACTTTCACCGCCCCAATGGGGCCGGCCACCGCAGGAACACCGTGGCGCGCAGTCTGCACCACAAATGGCGGGAACAGTCTCACGCCAGTGTGGACCAGTCTCGCAGAGCGTCGGCTTACAGTACCCCTGCACATCTGCGGATGCCTAAGTGCGACCTCAGACGGCGTGTCAGACGGCGTGTCAGACGGCGTGTCAGACGGGGGGTCGGCCGGCGGGTCAGACGGCGTTCTCACCACGGAAGTACTCGAAGGTCCAGCCAACGGTCGCCAGGACAGCCAGGACGCTGCCGATGATGAACAACCACCAACCAACGGCCAGACCGAGGAAGACCACCGCAGCCGCTGCCGCTAGCGCCAGCGGCCACCAGCTGTGCGGACTGAAGAAGCCATACTCTCCCTCGGCAACGGAGATCAGGGCCATCGGGTCGTCCTCGGGACGGGGGTCCAACTTGCGGCCGGTCCACCACAGGTAGAAGCCGATCAAGGCTGAGAGCCCGGCGCAGAGCAGCAGGCCGAACGGCCCAACCGGCTCTTTCCAGTGGGTGACCGTGCCGTAGATGAGGCCAACGATGGTGAAGAAGCCAGCGATCCAGGCGAAGAGCTTGAACTCAACGGTCATAGCCTGGTGTCCCCCTGATCATCGTCTCCGGTGGCGCGCCCGGGCGGCATACCGCCTTCGTCTGCTCCGTCAAGATCAGCGGCGCCCAGGAGGGTGTCCAGAACAGTCTGATCGGCTGCCGGGGCCTCGAACTGCGCAGCCTCAGGGTGGTGAAGGTCGAAGGCCGGGCGCTCGGAGCGGATCCGTGGGATCGACTCGAAGTTGTGCCGGGGCGGCGGGCAGGAGGTAGCCCACTCCAGCGATGCGCCGTAGCCCCAGGGGTCGTCGGTCTCGACCAATGGGGCCGTCCGGTAGGTCTTCCAGACGTTGTAGAGGAAGGGAAGTGTCGATGCGCCGAGCAGGAAGGCACCCGCGCTCGAGAGCTGGTTCATCCACGTGAAGCCATCCTCGGGCAGGTAGTCCGCGTACCGGCGCGGCATACCGACGACTCCGAGTACGTGCTGGATGAGGAACGTGGTGTGGAAGCCGATGAACAGCATCCAGAAGTGGATCTTTCCAAGCTTCTCGTCCAGCATCCGACCGGTGAACTTGGGCCACCAGAAGTAGAAGCCGGCGAACATGGCGAACACGACGGTGCCAAACACCACGTAGTGGAAGTGAGCGACCACGAAGTACGTGTCGGTGACGTGGAAGTCCAGCACAGGGCTGGAGAGGATGACTCCGGTCAGACCGCCGAAGAGGAACGTCACCATGAAGCCGAGCGCCCAGAGCATGGGTGTCTCGAACGAGAGGGACCCGCCCCACATGGTGCCGATCCAGTTGAAGAACTTCACTCCGGTCGGCACCGCGATGAGCATCGTCATGATGGCGAAGAACGGCAGCAGCACCTGACCTGTCGCGTACATATGGTGCGCCCAGACGCTCACCGACAGCGCGGCGATCGCAATGATCGCAAAGATCATGGACTTGTAGCCGAAGAGCGGCTTGCGGGAGAACACCGGCAGGATCTCGCTGATGATGCCGAAGAACGGCAGCGCGATGATGTAGACCTCGGGGTGGCCGAAGAA
>JBDTYK010000172.1:0-5476 GCA_040005715.1 Actinomycetota bacterium
CGACGATCGCGCAGAACTGGCCGGGTTCGACGGTAAGCGTCACGTCCTGGATAGCTGTGAACGCCTCGCCCTTGGGCGTGAGATAGCGCTTGGTCACGGAGACCATGTCGACACCGGCCGCATCCTCGGCGCTCTTTGGGGGCGCGGACAGCTGGCTGTGATCAACATCCCTATCTGAGGACCCCTCTGTCTTTTCATTCACATGAGCACTCGTTAAGCCCTGCGGCCGCGAGAAAGTGCCGCCGTCCGCAGTAGCGAACTTCGTAGTGACGTTGCGAAACTCGTTGGCCGCCATGGCAATCGCCTCTCGTCGATGTGATTGGCGTCACACTATGGACGAGGCGAGTCCGGCGGGAAGTCTTGTGAAGGTTGGTGCGGATACTCGCGATACCAGTAGTTCTGTGCATTTTTCTCAGCCATCCTGAGGTATGCGTCCGCACAGCACCACGCTCGCCTCGCGAATTCTGATCGCCGTGTTGGGGATCGTCGCCGTCACGATGGCGATGGGTTTTGGGCTCTATGCCTCCCTGTCCCGGTCAACGGCCGACAGCAACGCACAGGTGCGCGCGTCCGACATTGCGTCCGCCGTTGGCGACATGTCGGTCGTCTCGACGGCACTTGCTTCCGGAGATCCTCAGGGCGTGATCCGTGGGATCGCAGACAAGGTGGTGAAAGATACGGGCGCCGCCTACGTCGTGGTGATCGGCGCGAACGGGCTCCGCTACTCCCACCCCAACCCTGCGCTGATCGGGCAGCGGATTGAGGAGCAGGTCGTAGCTCTGGACGGTCGCACCCACACCGGCGTGGACAACGGCAGCCTCGGCCGGTCAGCGAACGCACGCGTCCCGATCCGCGACACCACCGGGAAACCGATCGGTGAGGTCTCGGTCGGCATCCTGGAGACCAAGGTGGCAGCACAGCTGGGCCAGGTGCTAGTGGCCGCGATCCTGTACACCGGGCTGGCGCTGGCGGTGGGAGTCGGGGCCTCCCTGATCCTGGCCCGCGCCATCAAGCGCGTGACGTTCGGCCTCGAACCAGCCGAGATCGTGGCACTGGTCCAGGAACGTGAAGCGACCCTGCACGGCATCCGCGAGGGCGTCATCGCCTTCGACACGCAGGGTCGGGTCAACGTGCTCAACGACGAGGCCCGGCGACTGCTCGGGCTTACCCGGGCAACGATCGGGCAACAGCTCGACGAGCTCGTGCCGCCGGGTCGGCTGCACGACATCCTCTCCGGCGAGGTGACGGACGCAGACGCCGTGGTGGTCACCGACGAGAATCTGCTGGTGATCAACCGGATGCCAGTTTCCGTGGCCGGGCGCGAGACCGGATGGGTAGTGACCATCCGGGACCGCACCGAGATGGAGGCACTGTTGAGACAGCTGGACTCGGTCGAGAGCATCACGAACGCCCTTCGGGCCCAGGAACATGAGTTCTCCAACCGGCTGCACGCACTGTCCGTGCTGCTCGAGCTCGGAGAGATCGACGAGGCAACCTCGTATGCCGGTCAGCTCACAGCCCAGGTCACCCTCCCTGCGGATGACGTGCGAGCCCGCATCGGTCCACCGGTGGTGGCCGCCCTGCTGCTTGCAAAGATGACCGTGGCTGCCGAACGGGGGGTAGAGGTGAAGCTGGACCCAGAGAGCCGGATGCTCACCGGGGCCCATGACCGCACCGCGCTCCTGACCGTTCTGGGCAACCTCGTCGACAATGCCGTGGACGCCGTGGCGGAAGGCCCGGGCGGCGGCCAACCTCGTCAGGTGATCGTGCACATCGAGGAAACCGACCGGGAGGTGAGCCTCTCGGTCTCGGACACTGGACCCGGCATACCGCGGGACCAGCTCGAGCAGGTCTTCGTCGACGGCTACTCGACGAAGGCACCGCGCGGCGGGCTTCATCGCGGGGTGGGACTCGCGTTGGTCCACCGCCTGGTTCTGCGGGCAGGGGGCTCGATCGTCGTGACCTCCGGGACGGGCGCCCGGTTCGACGTACGACTCCCACTGGACCGCCTTGAGGTCGTCGTGTCATGATCCGCACTCTCGTCGTCGACGACGACTATCACGTCGCCCACGCTCACGCTTTGAGCGTTGGACGGGTGCCCGGGTTTTCCGTTACCGGAGAAGCGCATTCGGCTGAGGAGGCGCGCCTCCTCATCAAGGATGAGCAACCTGACCTGTTGCTGTTGGACATGTACCTTCCCGACTACAGCGGCCTTGACCTCGTTCGGCGCTTGACCAGCGAGTCAACCGGGTCCGCCGGCGCCGATGCTCCCGGCCACGTCCCTGACTTCCTGCTGGTAACAGCCGCTCGTGACATCCAGTCAGTGCGCTCCGCGATGCAGCTTGGAGCCATCTACTACCTGGTCAAGCCATTCACGTTTGCGGCGCTGCGCGAACAGCTCGAGTCGTACCGACAATGGCGTCAGCGCCTGGAAAGATCACCCGAAGCAGATCAGGGCACCGTAGACGCGTTGTACGGCCTGCTGCGCTCCCCAGCTGCTACCTCCGCTACCCGAAGCAACCTGCCACCCACGATGGCGCGAGTGTTCGACATCGTGCGGTCCTCCCCGACGCCTTTGGGCGCCGTCGATGTTGCCCAGCGTCTTGGCGTGAGCCGCCCGACAGCGCAACGCTACTTAGCGATACTGGTCCAGAAGCAGGCGATCGACCTCGACCTCGCCTATGGGACAACCGGGCGACCAGAGCATCGCTACCTAGTCCGCGCGCCCCGCCGCTAACTGGTTGACGTCCGTCGACTTCCGGAGTCAGCAATCTTGAGAAGGTGACGTGCCCTCTGCGCCACGGGCGAGTCGATGAATTCTCCGGTGGACAAGCGCGCTACATCACCACCGGATGCGTCAAACGCCGCCAGGACCTCCCGCGCCCAGGCGATGTCCGGTGCAGAAGGAGTGAACGCTTCATGGATCGCTGCGAGCTGGCATGGGTGGATAGCAGACTTGCCGAAGAAGCCGAGCGATCGGGCGAAGAGGGCCTGCTCGAGTAGCCCGTCAGCGTCGTCGAGGTTCGGATAGACGCTGTCGATCGGGGAGCCTATCCCGGCGGCGCGCGAGGCGATGACGAGGTGGGATCTCACATAGAGCGTCTGCGCATTCCCGTTGCCGGCATTGAGGTCACGCTGCAGATCCACGCCTCCCATTGCCAGGTGCCGAACACCGGGGACCGCGGCGATCTCCTGCGCCGCGAGCACTCCGCGGGCGCTCTCGATGGCGCAGATCAGGGGTCTTCCGGGTGCGCGGCGGCTCACCCACTCGACGTCGGCGGCGGACTCTGTCTTGGGGATCCTGATCCCGAATGCCAGTTCTCCAACCGCTTCCAGGTCGGACTCGCACCACGGCGTGCCGACAGCGTTGATGCGCACCCATGCAGGTCGGTCGGTGAGGGCCTTGGACACCATGGCCCGGGCGGTGCTCTTGGCGTTCGGTGGCACGGCGTCTTCCAAGTCGAGCATGACGGCGTCGGCGCCGGCAGCGAACACCCGGGTCAGTAGCTTCTCGCTGTGTCCGGGCGCGAAGAGGTAGCTACGGTTCATCAGAGGACGTCCTTGTCTCGCAGGGCTTTGGTTTGGTCAACGGTGAATCCGAGCAGGTTGTTGAGGACCTGCTCGGTGTCTTGGCCGAGCCTGCGGCCGCCGTGGCGGATGGCGCCCGGGGTTCCCTGCAGCCGGAAAAGGAGGTTTTGCATCTTCAGCGGGCCCAGGTCCTCATCTTGGATGGTTGTGATCGTCTCCCGTTGCTGGACGTGCGGGTCACTCATGAGCTGAGCGATGTCATAGATCGGCGCCAGCGCCGCGCCAGCGTCTTGGAACGCCGCCGCGACTTCCTCCAAGCTGCGCTGCCCGATCCATTCGGCTACCGCTTCGGCGATCGTGTCGGCGTGCTGAACCCGGTCGCCTGCGTTGGGAAACCAGGGCTCCTCGGCGATGTCTGCCCTTCCGACCAGGCGCATGACACGATCGGCCACCGAGGTGGTGCTCGCCGAGATCGCCACCCACCGGCCGTCTCGGGTCAGATACGCGTTGCGGGGGGCGTTGTTGCTTGAACGGTTGCCGTGGCGTCCGGGGATAACGCCCAACTGGTCGTATGCGCTTGGGGCCGGGCCGAGGATACCCAGGAGCGGCTCGAGCAGGGAGAGGTCGATCACCTGACCGGGACCGAACGCCGCATCGCGGTGATACAGAGCGAGCATCACGGCGAACGCCCCGGTCACGCCAGCGACACCGTCCGCCAGCCCAAAGGGGGGCAGCGTAGGTGGTCCGTGCTCCTGCCCCGTCTGATGGGCCAGACCGCTCATGGCCTCGGCCAGAGTGCCGAAGGCGCGCCGCCGGGAGTAGGGCCTGGTCTGTCCGAATCCGCTGACTCGCAGCATGACCAGACCTGGGTTGATCTGCTGCAACGTCTCCGGCCCGAGATCCCAATCCTCCATCACGCCGGGACGAAAGTTCTCGATCAGAACGTCAGCTTCGACGACGAGCTGGCGCAGGATCTCTTGTCCTTGTGGCTTGCTCAAGTTCAACGTGATGGTTCGTTTGTTGCGTGCGATTACCTTCCACCACAGGCCGATTCCGTCCTTGCTCAACCCGTGGGTACGGGCGGGATCGCCACGAGGATGCTCGACCTTGATCACGTCGGCACCCCAGTCGCCCAGCAACATTGCGGCGATCGGGGCGGCGTAGACCGTTCCGAGGTCCAGGACCCGCAGCCCTGTCAGCGGACCTGCTGCCTCACCTGCCTCGGGGGTTCTTGGCGCCCCGCTGGTGGGCGGCCCAACCTTCTTCGTGACGTTGCGTACCTCGACCGCCGCCATGGTGATCGCCTCTCGTCGATGGGATTCGCGTCACAATATGAAGGAGGCATGCACGACGGAAAGTCTTATGAGCGTTGGGGCGGATACTCGCAATACCAGTGGTTTTGCGCTTTTTCTCTGACAACCCTCCTGAAAGCCAAACGATGACCGGACGCGTCGAACCCCGGCCTCGGTGTCCGCAGGCGGATCCCTCACTGAACAAAGACGGGCCGGCGTCAGCCCGCGTCTAGGTAGCGGGCCAGTGCTTCGCGCACGAGCACGCGTGCGCACGCCGCGAGCTAGCCGGAAGTGTCCGGTTGGCACCGGCCGACGTCGGATATCTGTGGGGAATACGCACAGAAGTTGTTGCGCGTCAGGCGTTTCCGCTGGTCATCCCTGTAGGAGCGGGGCCGGTCAAGATATTGGTGACCTCAATTTTGGGGTGTCTCCTGTAGCGGCGCACACGTCGACATAGGCGTCTGGGTCAAGGCTCGGGCGGAGCCCGACCGCGTAGCGGCCGGAGGGCCTTGAGGCCGGCGCCGTGGTCGGCAACGATGTGGGCGGCGGAGACAGTTCGGTGGGGCGGTTCCTCAGTGTGAGAACGGGTTTGGCGGTGCGCTCGTCAGTACCGGGTTTCCCGGCTGGGTGGGCAGGCCCAGGTGGGCTGCCGGTCA
>JBDTYK010000173.1:0-5444 GCA_040005715.1 Actinomycetota bacterium
GAAGCGCCTCGTCGTCCATCCAGCCGACCATGAGCACCTCGCCGCTGTCGTGCTGTTGCACGACTGCGCAGACCAGGCCGGCGGCGTCGCGCTTCAGACGGGCGGCGACGTCGGCATCCAGTGAGGGCTCGGCAGAGGATGACATGGGGGTGGCGGACACCCTGGACATTCTGCCGTGCCACCCCCTGGTGAGCACGCAGCTGGCCCCTGCGTGTTGGATCGAGGAATGCTATCCATCGACGTCGACGTGATCCGACTGACCCTGCACGTGCTCGGAGCGACCATCTGGGTGGGCGGTCAGATCGTCCTGGCGGCGCTGGTGGGGCCGCTGCGCCGGGTGGCACCCGATGCGGTCGCTGCCGCGGCCCGTGTGTACGCCTGGGTGGCCTGGCCCGCCTTTGGCCTGCTCGTCGTGACGGGCTTGTGGATGCTCAGTGACGGCGAGGAGATGAGCGACGCGACTCAGACGACACTGATGATCAAGCTGACGCTCGTCGTACTCTCCGGCATCGGTGCGGCCCTGCACACCTTCGCCAAGAGCCCCCTCCTCAAGAGCATCTGGGGAACCGTCGGGCTGGTGTGCGCCCTGGGCGTGGTACTGCTCGGCGTCTCGATCGTCGAAGCCTGAGCCACTCAGCGCACCGGCAGCCCGTGACTGCGGAGCGCATCCTTGACTTGCGCGATGGTGAGGTCACCGAAGTGGAAGACGCTCGCCGCAAGCACCGCGTCGGCCCCGGCGTCGACGGCAGGGGCAAAGTCGCCGACCCGGCCGGCGCCTCCGCTGGCGATCAGCGGCACGCTCACGGCCCGTCGAACTTCCGTGATCAGCTCCAGGTCGAAGCCATCCCTGGTGCCGTCCGCATCCATCGAGTTGAGCAGGATCTCACCCGCGCCAAGATCCGCCGCCCGGGCACACCAGGCAATCGCGTCAAGCCCGGTCCCGTCCCGACCACCATGGGTGGTCACCTCGAACTCACCCGCGGGCGTGCCCGCAGCATCGCGACGGCGCCGCACGTCAGCGGAGAGGACAAGCACCTGGGAGCCGAAACGGTCGGCGATGTCGGCGATCAGCTCCGGACGGGAGATCGCGGCGGTGTTGACACCCACCTTGTCGGCTCCGGCCCTCAGCAGGCGGTCCACGTCATCGACCGTGCGCACGCCCCCGCCGACGGTCAGGGGGATGAAGACCTCCTCGGCCGTGCGGCTGACCATGTCGTACGTGGTCTGGCGGTTGGCGCTGCTGGCGGTGACGTCCAGGAAGGTCAGCTCGTCGGCGCCCTGCTCGTCGTATCGCCTGGCCAGCTCGACGGGATCACCGGCATCACGCAGGTTCTCGAAGTTGACCCCTTTGACCACGCGGCCTGCGTCCACATCAAGGCAGGGGATGACCCGTATCGCGACACTCACCACGCGAGCCTACCGAGCCGCCCGGGGCACTGCCGTGCGCTCTACAGTCCAGGGATGGACCTCACTTCGACGCACGGGGCGATCACGGAGGCACTCCTGACCATCAGCAGGGCCCGGCCCCGCTGCGGATCCACCAAAGTGGTTGCCATCGACGGGCCCAGCGGTGCCGGGAAGACGGCGTTCGCAGGCAGACTGGCCGCACGTCTGCCCGGGGCGCAGATCCTGCACATGGACGACCTCTACCCCGGCTGGGACGGCCTTGGCCAGGCGGTTGTCGACCTGCACGACCAGGTCCTGGCCCCGCTCTCACGTGGTGAGCGGGCGGCATACCGGCGCTGGGACTGGCAGCACGACAGGTACGGGCACTGGGTTGACCTCGACCCTGTGGCTCTCCTCCTGGTTGAGGGTGTGGGCTCGGGTGCAGCCCCTGGCGCCGGGCTCGAGTCAGTGCTCATCTGGCTGGAGGCCGGCCGAGCCGTCCGCCGCCAACGTGGCCTCGAACGCGACGGTGACTCCTACCAACCCCACTGGCAGGGCTGGGCCGTCCTGGAGCAGGACCTGTTCACGTGGGACCAGACACGCGACCGCGCGGACCTCATCGTGGACACCACGCCATGACGGCCGGCGAGCACCAGACCCGGGGCAGGGCCGAGCTGCCGCCCATATGGCTCCTGGCGCTCTCACTGGTGGCCGTCTCGGCGAGCCTGCGCACAGCCATCGCCAGTGTGCCGCCCCTGGCCAGGACCATCGCCGCAGACCTGGACCTGTCCAGCGCCTGGATCGGCGCACTCACCACTTTGCCCGTGCTCTGCATGGGGCTGCTGGCGCCGGCGGCACAACGGCTGGGACAACGCTTCGGCGCAGCCGCCTCGGTACAGCTCGCGATGATCGTGCTGTTCGCCGGCCTGCTCCTTCGCTGGTGGGGTGATCTTCTGTGGGCCTTGTACGCCGGCACCCTGCTCGCCGGCTTCGGCATCGCCGTCGCCGGGACCTTGCTCCCCCGGCTGGTCAAGGCGGCCTTCCCGCCCGGACGTACCGGCACGATCACCGGCCTGTACATGCTGGCCATGATGGGCGGGGCTGCGGCCTCTTCGGCACTCTCGGTGCCCCTGGCGGTGAGGTTCGGATCCTGGCAGGGCTCCTTGGCGTCCTGGAGCGTCCTGGCTGCAGTGGGTGCCCTGGCCTGGGTGCCGGTCACCGTGGGCATCTCGAGGTACCAGATCGCCAACCCCGTTGTCGATACCAGCCATGGCCTCCCCTGGCGACACCGGACCGCGTGGCTGATCGCGGCATACCTCGCCGTTCAGTCCTGGCAGTTCTACTCGAGCCTGGCCTGGATCGCCCCGTCGTACGTGGCTCGCGGCTGGGACCCCACGACGGCGGGTTACCTGCTCTCGGCGTTCGGGGGCGCCCAGCTCGTGTCCGGACTGCTGGGTCCGGTGCTCACCGACCGGATCCACGACCACCGGGCCCTGCTGATCCCTGCCGCCATCCTGGGGCTCGTGGGAATGCTCGCGCTGACTCTGGCACCCGACGCCGCCCCGTGGTTATGGGTCGTGGTACTCGGGCTCGGGCAGGGCGCGTCGTTCTCACTGGCCCTCGTGCTCCTTGTGGACTACGCCGAGTCCCCTGCCGGCAGTGGCCGACTGACCGCGATGACGTTCTTCGTGAGCTACACGATCGCCTCCTTCGGCCCCGCGGTCACAGGGGCGCTCAGGGACCTCACCGGCGACTTCACGGTGGTCTGGATGCTCATGACACTGATGATGCTGGTCCAGATTGCGCTGGTGCTCCAGATGAGGCCAGACCTGCGAAAAGTGCCCTGAAGCCCGCCCGGGCGGATGCCGGCGGGATCACCGGACGAGCACAACCGGCCCTCGATCCCCGGGCTGAGCGCCCGGACCGGGCTCTCAGCTGGTGGGACGCGGCCGGCTGTGCACCTGAACGAGGGCGGCCAGACGCGCCGCCTCACCCTTGCCGAAGACACCGTCGGCCTTCTGGATCGCCATCAACGCCACCGTGTCGGTGTCATCCAGGTCCAGGCTGACCCAGGGCGCCCCGCCCCCGAACTGCACCCGGACAACCTGTGCCCACGCCAGCGTGCGTGTAGTGAGGAGGTTACGGATCACCAGACCCCCGGCGGAGGGAACCGCCCGGATGGTCGCATAGCGCCACATCAATGCCGAGACTGCCGCGCCGCACCCGACCAGGAGCAGCCGGTCGGGCAGGCGCCAGCCACCGAAGAGCGGATCCACCTGTGGCAGCGAGATGGCACCGGCGACGAAGACCAGCATGGACACCACCGCCATCGTCAAGGCGACCCGACGCCCGCGCCGGGGGCGAAAGACGGCATAGGGATCGGGCGTGACAGAGGCTGCGCCTGAAGCGCGTGGCATCAGAGCCGGCAGGCGGCGATGTCGGTGACCAGGATCGCCCGGGCGCCAAGGTCGTAGAGCGCGTCCATCACCTGGTTCGTGCGGTTGCGCGGCACCATCGAGCGAACGGCCACGTAGCCCTTGTCGTGCAGGGGTGAGACCGTGGGTGACTCCAGGCCCGGTGTGAGGGCACAGGCCTGCTCCACCAGCTCGACGGACACGTCGTAGTCCATCATCACGTAGCCGTGCGCGGTGATGACGCCCTGAAGTCGGCGGGTCAGGATGTCGAGCGCACTCTGCTCCGGAGTGTCCTTGCGCTGGATCAGTACCGCCTCGCTGCGCAGGATCGGGTCGCCGAAGACCTCGAGGCCCTGCTGACGCAGGGTGGTCCCGGTCTCGACGACATCGGCGATCACGTCGGCAACACCCAAGGTGATGGCGGTCTCGACCGCACCGTCCAGGCGGATGACCTCGCAGCTGACGCCCTGCTCGGCCAGATGGGCAGACACCAGCCCCGCGTAGCTGGTCGCGACCCGCTTGCCGTCAATGTCCTTCACGCTGGTGGCCAGTCCGGGCTTTGCGGCGTAGCGGAAGGTCGAGGCGCCAAAACCCAGTGGAATCGCCTCAAACGCTGAGGCGCCGGAGTCCAGCAGGAGGTCGCGGCCGGTGATGCCGCCGTCCAGGGTGCCGGCCCCGACGTAGACCGCGATGTCGCGAGGGCGCAAGAAGAAGAACTCGATGTCGTTGTCGACATCGGTCAGCACCAGCTCCTTGGGCTCGCGACGGCTGCGGTAGCCCGCCTCGCGAAGCATCTCGGCCGCGGGCTCAGACAGAGAGCCCTTGTTGGGCACGGCGATTCTCAACATGTCTGGGTTCTCTCGGTTGAAGGCGGGTGCTCGGGTCAGAGATGTGCGTAGACGTCGTCCAGCGAGATGTCAGCGGCGACCATCATCACCTGCACGTGGTAGAGCAGCTGGCTGATCTCCTCTGCCGTGCGCTCCTTGCCTTCGTACTCGGCGGCCATCCACACCTCGGCGGCCTCCTCGACGATCTTCTTGCCGATTGCATGGACTCCGGCGTCCAACGCGGCCACGGTGCCCGACCCTGCGGGGCGGGTGGCAGCCTTGTCGCTCAGCTCGGCATACAACTGCTCGAAGGTCTTCACGAGTGTCTAGGTTACGGGTCCGCCCGGGACAGCCGCGTGCGCGTCCGTGGGGCGGACTCGTCGGGCTCACCGGCATTCTTGCCCCAAACCAGTCCCTTTATCACCTACGTGATAGAAAGTCCGGATACCAGCCCGTGGGGACCGACGTTGATGGAGACAGGTGTAGGGATGACAGACAGCTCACGAATTCGGAGCAAGGCCCTGGCGGACAAGGTGATGTCGGCTCAGCAGGCCGCCCAGTTCATCACGGCAGGCTCGAATGTGGGGATGAGCGGGTTCACCGGCGCCGGCTACCCGAAGGCTGTGCCGGCGGCCCTGGTCGACCGCATGACCGAGGCCAAAGCCCATGGAGACCGCTTTGCCGTGAGCGTCTGGACCGGCGCCTCGACCGCACCTGAGCTTGACGGTGCGCTCGCCGCGGTCGAAGGGGTCGAGCTGCGGATGCCCTACCAGTCCGACCCGGTCAGCCGCGCCAAGATCAACGCCGGGCTGATGGA
>JBDTYK010000174.1:0-5392 GCA_040005715.1 Actinomycetota bacterium
CCAAGGGCCGGCATGGTCACGCGTTCAGACATGAGTTGAGGTCTCCTCGTTGTGCAGAGCGACGGTCACTGTCTTGGGTTCTGGATACGGGCACGGTAGGTCGCGACGGGCGCGTTAGGCGTGGGCGTGCAGCGGCTTGCCGGCCAGGGCCAGATGGGCCTCGCCCAGGGCTTCGTTCTGGGTCGGATGCGCGTGGATCAGCTGAGCGACCTCGGAGGGCAGTGCCTCCCAGTTGTAGATCAGCATGGCCTCGCCGACCTGCTCACCCATGCGGGCGCCGATCATGTGGACACCGACGACCGGGCCGTCCTTCTGTCGGACCAGCTTGATGAAGCCCTGGGTGGCCAGGATCTGGCTCTTGCCGTTGCCGCCGAGGTTGTAGTCGTAGGTCTCGATCTCGCCGAACTTCTCCCTGGCCTGCGCCTCGGTGTAGCCCACGGACGCGATCTCGGGCTCGCAGTAGGTGACGCGTGGGATTCCCATCTCATCGATGACCGGCGGGTTAAGGCCGGCAATCTGCTCTGCGACGAAGATGCCCTGTGCGAAGCCGCGGTGCGCCAGCTGCAGTCCTGGGACGATGTCGCCAACCGCATATATGCCATCGACGTTGGTCTGGCAGCGCTCGTTTGCCAGCACGTAACCGCGGTCGACGCTGACGCCGGCTTCCTCGTAGCCCAGGCCGGTGGTGACCGGTCCCCGGCCCACAGCCACGAGCAGCAGGTCGGCTTCGATGGTCTCACCGGTCTCAAGCGACACCTGAACGATGTCACCGGACTGGGTGGCACCGGAGAACTTCACGCCGGTCTGGAAGCTGATCTTGCGTTTGCGGAAGGACCGCTCGAGCTGTTTGGAGATTGCCTCGTCCTCGGCCGCAACAAGGCGGGGGAGCGCCTCGATGATCGTGACCTCCGAGCCGAACGACTTGAACACCGACGCGAACTCGACGCCGATGACGCCGCCTCCGAGTACGACGACGCGGGCTGGGACATGGTCGAGGAAAAGCGCCTGGTCGCTGGTCATGATCTTGCCGGCAATCTCCAGGCCGGGAAGGGTCTTGGCGTAGGAGCCCGTGGCCAGGACGATGCTCGTGCCGACCAGCTGTCGGCCGGCGACCTCGATCGTGTTCTTGGAGACGAGATGACCCTCGCCTTCGACCAGCTCGATGGTCTTGGAGGACTTCACGAGGCCCTGCAGACCCTTGTAGAGGCGGCCCACGACGCCGTCCTTGTAGGCGTTGACGCCGATCATGTCGACCGACTCGAAAGTGGTCTTGACGCCGAACTGCTCACCTTCACGCGCCGTGTCGGCGACTTCGGCCGCGTGCAGGAGGGCTTTGGTCGGGATGCAGCCCATGTGCAGGCAGGTGCCTCCCAGCTTGCCCTTCTCGACCAGGGCGACGGACAAGCCCAGCTCGGCGGATCTGAGTGCGCAGGCGTAACCGCCGCTTCCTCCACCGAGGATGACGATGTCGAACGTGTTCTCGGCGGTAGCCGACATTGCGGACGCTCCCTTGCGTGTGCGCATCTGACCGGACGTTGCCCCTGAATCCTCGCCGCACGCACATCCGTGCTGCTCACCCTCGGGGCTTCTAGAGCATCTTGCCATTGATCGGGGTCGCGGCCGCAAGTAGGCACCACGCGGCGAAGACGCAGTGCGGGCGACACGGCGTGGCGCGTCATAGAGTCAGTGCATGATCAGGTGGGACATGCCGGCGACTGGAGCTCTCCGATGAGGTGGTGGCCAAGGCTTCGTCGACGGCGTTCGGTGAAGAGGAGCGGCGCCGTCGACGGGCCCGGAATGACGGTCGACATCAAGGCCGTCCGGGACCACCTCTCCTCCTTCGTGAGCAGTCGCCGCGGAGTTGAGGCATTCGTCGAGCCGCCGACCAACGTCACGGCGACAACTGTTGTGCTTATTGCACACGACGGCGAGTGGACGCGGCGGGCGGTCGGCAGCCGTGAGGCGGCCTTCGAGCTTCCGCGAGCCCTCGGAATACCGGTGTATGACGTGAACCAGACCGGGTATCCCTCGCGAATGCGCGAGTGGAACTCCAGACAACGCAAGGGTTCTCGTTAAGCCGGTTGGTATGCCGTGTGCCCCCGTGCCAAGGTTTGAACACAGAGACGAAAGAGAGCATCCAATGACCAAAGAGCAAGGCACGCCCGACAGCGACCAGCCGGCGCCCGCAACTCCGGCCGAGGATGTGAAGCGCAAGTTCCGTGAGGCACTCGACAAGAAGCACGCCCATGGCGGACGCGACGTCTCCGACGATGGCGAGGGCGCGAAGATCCATGGTGCGCATGGACCGGCCAAGGCACAGCAGATGTTCCGGCGCAAGAGTGGCGGCTGATCGGCACCCTCGGGTCTGGAAGACGTCTCACAGACAAGGGAACCGGCCACACGATGTGGCCGGTTCCCTTTGCGTCCGGGGTCTGCAGATGGTCAGACTTGTGACTCCGCAATGCCGACGAGTGTGCGGACTCCGAAGCCGGTGCCCTGTTTGGGGGTATAACCCCACGGAGCCTTGTCGTTGAACGCCGGTCCGGCGATGTCGAGGTGAGCCCAGGGGATCGGTCGACCACTCTTCCCGTTGCCGATGAACTCGCTCAGGAACCAGCCGGCGAAGATCACACCGGTCGGGCCTGACTGCAAGAGATCGGCCACGGGGGAGTCCAGCGTCGGGCGGATGTCCTCGAGTAGCGGGAAGGGCCAGAAGGGCTCACCCACCGCATCGGCGATGACCTTGACGCTGGCTCGCAGGTCGTCGTCGTTGCTCATGAACGCCGCGGTACGGTCACCCAGCGCGGCCACTGCTGCACCGGTCAGCGTGGCGATGTCGATGATGAGGTCAGGCTGCTTCTCCGAGGCCAGAGCCAGGCCGTCAGCCATGACCATGCGACCTTCTGCGTCCGTGTTGTTCAGCTCGACCGTCTTGCCGCCGCGGATGGTGACGACATCGCCCGGGCGGCAGGCGCCGGTGCCGGGCATGTTCTCGGCCAGGCAGAGGTAGGCGGTGACCTCGACATCGAGCTCCAGAGCGGCAATCGCGAAAAGGGCTGAGGCAACGGTCGCAGCGCCCGCCATGTCGCACTTCATGGTGGTCATGCTCTTGGCTGGCTTGATCGCCAGGCCACCCGAGTCGAAGGTAATCCCCTTCCCAACGAAGGCGACGTGCTTGCGCTGCTTGCTCGCCCGCGATGGCTTGTAGTGCAGCGTGACCAGGCGGGGACCGCGCGCCGAGCCCCCGCCGACGGTTACGTGGCCGCCGAAGCCGCCACGGGCCAAGGCCGCCTCCTCGAGCACCGAGAAGCTGACGCCGCTGCCGACCGCGCGCTTCTTGATCATCGAGGCGAACGATGCCGGGTAGAGGTCGTTGGGCGCCTGGTTGACCAGGTCGCGGGTCCAGGTCGTGGCCTTGCCCAGGGCAACGGCTCGCTTGACCGCAGCGCGCAGGCCCCGGTCCCGTGCCAGCGCCGAGATGAGGGTGAGGTTCTTGACCGGAGCCGAGGTGGATCCGGCCGCGGCGCTCGCAATGATGAACGCCCCGAAGACGGCGCCCTCGGCGGCGGCGGTGGCCTCGGCGACGCTCGACCCGGGGGCCACCACCAACGCCGTGGTGAGACCACTGAGCTGGCGCGTGGCTGATCCGACGGCACGGCGCACTGCCTCGGCTTCCAGAGGCGACTCCTCATCGGGTGCCTTGCCTGCGCCGGTCACGACGACCAGTGGTGCTTGGATCCCGGGGACAGCGACCACCTTGACAACCTCCTCCGGGCTGCCCTTGGCCAGCAGCGTCGACAGTGCGGCTTCGAGGTATGCGACGGTCTCGTCGCCAAGACGGTGACCGGGTGCCAGTACGGCGCCCTTCTCGGTCTGGACCGAGACGAGCACAAGTACATCGCCTTTGAGGTCGGCGGGGATCCGGTCGGACACCTTCAACGTGGTCACAGGTTTCATCGTCCTTCGTGGCTGGGGCGAGGCGACAGGGGTGCGCCGCGACGGGGTGGGAACGGGTTGTAGCCCACGCTGAGGATAACGGCGATTCTCCTGGCGATACGGTGACCCTCATGACTGACTCGCCTCTCAAGACCTCCCCACTTCACGACCGTCACCTTGCGCTCGGCGCGAAGATGGCTGACTTCGGCGGCTGGGAGATGCCTATCGAGTACCCCGGTGGCGGCGTCGTGCGCGAGCACACGGCGGTCCGTGAACGGGTGGGCATTTTTGACGTGAGCCATCTGGGCAAGGCCAGCGTGAAGGGAGCGGGTGCTGCTGAGTTCATCAACTCCGCCCTGACCAACGACCTGGGACGCATCAGGGACGGAAAGGCGCAGTACACCCTGTGTTGCGACCCGAGCGGCGGCGTGGTCGACGACCTGATCGTCTACCTACGCGCTGACGACGACGTCTTCCTGATTCCGAATGCTTCCAACACTGCTGAAGTCGTTCGCCGGCTCCAGGCGGCCGCGCCGGAAGGCTTGGACATCGAGAATCTGCACGACGGCTACGGCGTCATCGCGGTTCAGGGACCCAAGAGCGACGAGGTTCTTCAGGCCCTCGGCCTGCCGACCGGCCATGAGTACATGTCGTTCGTCGAGGCCGAATGGCACGGCAAGCCGGTCATCGTGTGTCGCACCGGCTACACCGGTGAGCACGGCTACGAGCTGGTCCCGCGATGGGACGACTCGTTGGCCTTCTGGGATGCCCTCATCGAGGCCGCGTCAGCCTTTGACGGCCTGCCTTGTGGGCTTGGGGCCCGTGACACCCTGCGCACCGAGATGGGCTACCCGCTGCATGGCCATGAGCTGAGCCTGGACATCTCGCCGGTTCAGGCGCGTGCTGGCTGGGCGGTCGGCTGGAAGAAGTCGGATTTCTGGGGCAAGGATGCCCTGGCCGCAGAGAAGGCCGCCGGACCCAGGCGGGTCAACTGGGGTCTGCTGGCTACCGGTCGCGGTATCCCGCGTTCACACTGCGAGGTCAAGGGCGCCGATGGTGCTGCACTCGGCGAGGTGACCTCCGGAACCTTCTCACCAACGCTCAGGCAGGGAATCGCCTTGGCTCTGCTCAGCCCAACGGTCAATGAAGGCGACGACGTTCTCATCGACGTGCGCGGTCATGATCTGTCAGCCAAGGTCGTCAAGCCCCCGTTCGTCCAGGTCCAGGTTCGCGAGGGCTGATCGCCAGTCGGTCAAGCATCAGCTCTGGCTCCCTATCCAAGCTAAGTACTCCGACGGTGAGGGTCATTCGTGTCGTCGCTGCATTCGCGCGCCTGGTGGCAGCACCTGGCTGGATAAGGTGACAGTCATGACTGATGAGTGGATGTGGTCCTATCTGGACGCCGACGCCAAGGCGATGACCGGTCATGCGCTGCTGACGACCGGCTTTCCCTCAC
>JBDTYK010000175.1:0-5392 GCA_040005715.1 Actinomycetota bacterium
GACGCTGATGTCGAGTCTTCGGGTGGATGCCGCAAACGTCCAGCACATCCCGCTCAAGGTCGGCGGTCGCTTTCAACGGCAGCGCGGTTATGCCTTGGGCCAGGTCAGGCGCCCCGGCTATCCGTGGGTCAGCTTCGTCAGCATTCACCTGGGCCTGGAGGCGGCCGAGCGCGCCAGACATGCCGCCGCCCTCATGAAGGCGCTCACCGGCGATGGGCCGCTTGTCGTTGCCGGTGACCTGAACGAAGGTCCGGACGGGCAGGCCTGGATGACAGTAGGCCGGCGCCTACGCGTTGTCACCGGTGAGGCACCGACCTTTCCGGCCACCAACCCCCATCGGAGACCTGACGCGATCTTTGCGTCGCCGACGCTTCCAGCCGTGCCAACCGTACCGATCAGCCTGGACCCGGCAGATCTCGCTTCGGCCACCGATCATCTCCCGGTCTGGGTGGATCTTGACCTAACAGGTCTCGCCAACGGGTGAGCAGAGTGGTGCGGTCGTCACAGCCGCGCGCCGTCGTCGTCCCCCTGGTTGCCCGGCATCCGGGAAACCAGCAGCGCGAAGCCGCCGACCGACATCCCGATCGCGGCGAGGATCCAGAGACCCCCGGCTTCGCGGTTGAAAAGAACGAGGTAGAGCAGCAGCAGCGGCCCTCCGACCATGCCCACGATGATGGCCCAGAACTGCAGGTCACCGACCGGCAGCGGGGCGACTGGCAGTGGTTCGAAGTGCTCTTCGTACTCCTCGTCCACGTCGTGCGCCCGCCAGACTTGAGGGGGCGGCAGCGGTTGTGGGGCGTCCGAGCTCGGTGGCACCGGGGGCTCGCCGGCGTCCGAGCCGTCATCGGTGGGTGGCTCCGCGGCAGAGGTCCGGTCGGGAGCTGTCGAAGCGTCCTCGCCCAAGGGCGTCGCGGAGGCCGGGGGCTCGGTTTCGTCGCCATCCAGATGGGCCACGATGTCCGCGAAGATCGCATCCTGGTCGAACCCGTCGGACGCCCTCCGGGGGTCTGGGTCGTTCATGACGCAGTGGTGCGCTCAATGAACTTGGCCGACTCCTCAAAGATCCGCTGCGCGTCGTTATCAATGGTGGCAACGTGATACGAGTCCTCGAGCAAGATCTCGGTGACATCCAGACTTGAGATCCTTGACAGGATCAGCGCAGAGCTGGATGCAGGCACGACATGGTCCTGAGGCGAGCGCAGGAGCAGCACCGGCTGGGTGACCTCGGGCAGGTCCCGAACGACCGACTGCCAGGCCATGAGCTGGGAGTGTGCCGCCTTCAACGGGGTGCGCGGGTAGGCAAGCTCGGTGACACCTGGCTTCTTGACGTCGTTGCCGATCGCCCCCAGAGACCCCACGACGTGCTTCAGGACGGGCAGCAAGAGGGTCCGAGGATCCTCCACCTTGACCGCGGGGTTGACCAGAACCAGACCGCTGATACGTGGTCCATGCCCCTGGGCCAGCTGGAGGGCCAGCGCGCCTCCCATCGACAGGCCACAGACCGCGACCCGTTCGCAGACCTCATGGAGGTCACGGAACGCCGCGTCCACAGCCGCATACCAGTCCTCCCACCGGGTCTGGTTCATCTCCTGCCAGGTGGTTCCATGCCCGGGAAGAAGAGGGATGCGCACGGAGTACCCCCGGTCGGACAGGTACTCGCCCCAGGGACGCAGGCTCTGTGGGGTGCCGGTGAAGCCGTGACACAGCAGCACGCCGACGTCGGATCCGTCATGGTGGAACGGTTCGGCCCCGGGCAGAATGGCCACAGATCAGCTCCTGCGTTTTGATGGTTCTGATGGTTTTGGCAATAGCCGTGATGTTCCTTGGACCAGAATCCTCGCACGACGTTTCACGCGAGCATAGTGTCGTAGAGTTCACGGGTCCGGGGTCGATCTGCTGTCTCACATCTTGGAGGTGGTCTGGAGTTGTTCTACTGGGTGTTGAAGACGCTCATCCTCGGACCCATCCTGCGGGTGTTGTTCCGTCCCTGGGTCGAGGGCCTCGAGAACGTCCCCGCTGACGGGGCAGCGATCTTCGCGAGCAACCACCTGTCCTTCTCGGACTCCATCTTTCTGCCACTGGTGGTTCCGCGTCGGGTCACCTTCCTTGCCAAGTCCGACTACTTCACCGGGCGTGGCGTCAAGGGTCGCGCGACGGCCGCCTTCTTCAAGGGCGCGGGCCAGCTGCCGGTTGACCGTTCCGGGGGAATGGCCGGTGAGGCAGCGTTGAGGAGCGGCATGAAGGTCCTTCGTCGCGGGGAGATGCTCGGTATCTACCCCGAAGGCACCCGCTCGCCCGACGGCCGGCTGTATCGCGGGCGAACGGGCGTCGCCCGCCTGGCGCTCGAGGCCGGTTGCCCCGTCTTGCCAGTGGCCATGATCGGCACCGACAAAGCGCAGCCGACAGGCAAGAAGGTCCCCAAGATCATGCGCATCGGCGTACGCATCGGCAAGCCGCTGGACTTCTCGCGCTACGAAGGCATGGAGGAGAACCGGTTCGTCCTGCGTTCGGCTACCGACGAGATCATGTACGAGCTGATGCTTCTGTCGCGTCAGGAGTACGTCGACATGTATGCCACGTCCATGAAGAACCGTCTGCTCGCGGCAGCGAAAGCCAAGGCCCGCGAGCTGCAGCACGCGGCTGACCGGTTCGACAAGTTCGACAGGGGGCTCAAGGGCGATGGAGCGACCCTTGACAGCGACGACGTCGGCGAGGCGCCCGGAGCCGCTCCTGACCACGACGGTCAGCCGCCGACTTCCCAGGGCGACGAGCGCGCGGCCAGCTAGCTCGTGAGTCACGCCAGCGCGGCACCGTCGGGGGGAGCCGAAGCGGGTCCGACAGTGGTCACTGCACTGTGGCGCGGCCTTGACGTATTCCGGCCGATCGCCTGGCTGTACGCCGTCTACACCGCGTTCACCCTCCGGGAGAGCTTTGTGCGGCCATGGCTGGGCTGGTTCGTCCTCGGGGTGATCGGTGCCTGGACTGCGGGGATGATCCTTTACCGCACCCGCACCACCCGGGTTGTCGCGCTCGAGCTGGGGCTTGCCTGCACGGCAGTCCTGAGCACCCGCATGGTGGAGACCTCCGAGGTGATCGTCGGCGGGGCCAAGACGCTGCCGGGGTTCTGGCCGGCTGCCGCAGTGGTGGCTTTTGCCGTGCTCAGGGGCTGGCGGGGAGGAATGCTCGCAGCAGCTCTGGTGGGCGTGGTCGACATCGTCGAGGTCGGCGTCGCCACGGAGAACACCGTCACAAACATCGTCATCCTGACCCTGCTCGGAGGCCTCATCGGCTACTGCGCCGACCTGTCTCGCGACGGGCATGCCGCGCTGCGCGGGGCCCTGAGGGTCCAGGCCGAGGGGCGTGAGCGAGATCGCCTCGCCCGGACTGTGCATGACGGGGTGCTGCAGACCTTGTCGTACATCCACCGACGGGGCCTCGATATCGGTGGCGAGGCCAGCGAGCTTGGGTTGATGGCGGCCGACCAGGAAAGAGCGCTGAGGGCGCTCGTGAGCGTCGTGGCCTCATCCCAACCCGACGTCGTGGGGATCGGCGATGTTGACCTCCGGCTGCTGCTCGGGCGCTACGCCGATGGCGCAGTAAGCGTCGTTCCGCCTGCCGAACCGGTACTTGTCGCTCACAGGGTGGCTGAGGAGCTGGCGGCTGCGGTCGGTGCCGCGCTCGACAACGTCCGACTCCACGCCGGCGGCGACGCCCAGGCCTGGGTCCTTGTCGATGACGATGGCCAGGAGGTCGCCGTGACGATCCGCGACAACGGCGTCGGCATACCCGCGGGCCGACTCGCTGAGGCAGCCGACAGCGGCCGCCTTGGGGTGGCCGCCAGCATCCAGGGGCGGATGAGAGACCTGGGCGGTACGGCGACCATCGACTCGAGGCCCGGCGCCGGGATGTCCCTCGAGCTCAGGGTCCCAAAGAAGCCCAGGAATGAGGTCCTGACGTGAGCGGACCGCACGAGGTGGACGACGAGGCCGACGAGGACGTTTTTGACGAGAGCACCGTCAGTGTTGTCGTGGCCGATGACCACCCGATGTGGCGCGATGCCGTGGCGCGGGACCTCACCGATGCCGGGTTCAACGTGGTCGCCACCGCGGACGATGGTCTGAGCGCCGTGAGTCGAACGCTCGCCACCCGGCCAGATGTCCTTGTGCTCGATCTCAACCTCCCCGGGATGCGAGGGGACCAGGTGTGTGCAGCGATCGTCGCAGCACAGATCCCCACCAAGGTGCTCATCCTGTCGGCGAGTGCCGACCAGCAGGACGTCCTGGAGGCGGTCAAGGTCGGTGCAACCGGCTATCTGCTGAAGTCAGCCAGCAGGGAGGACTTCCTGGACGCTGTCCGGGCCACGGCCCGGGGCCGGGCCGTGTTCACGCCGGGCCTGGCTGGGCTGGTTCTTGGGGAGTTCCGTCGACTGGCAGCCCAGGCCGCCGGCAAGCAGGGTCGCGAGGTGCCCGGGCTGACCCTTCGCGAGATCGAGGTGCTCAAGCTCGTGGCGACCGGGATGTCGTACCGGCAGATCGGGGACCATCTTTTCATCTCGCACCGCACGGTGCAGAACCACATCCAGAACACCTTGGTCACGCTCCAGCTGCACAACCGGGTCCAGCTGGTCCGGTTCGCGATCGCGAAGGGGCTGGACACCCCAACCTGACCCAGCTCGTAAGCCTTTGCCGACGCGCCGGTCAAGGGCGGGCGCGTCGCGACGCGCCCAGACCTACGCCATCCGGTGTGGCGTCGGCTTGCGCACCCTGGCCGGACTCTCATCGCTCACCTGGCCCAGCACCAGGGTTCCGTACATCTCACCGAGTGGGTCGGCGATCAGCTCGATCCGCGCGCCATCGGGGTCCGGGAAGTAGACCGAGGTGCCGCTCTCCTCCTGGTAGCTGACCCCGGCCCGCGTGAGGTTCGCCTTGAGTCGCGTCCAGCGTTCGGGCTCGACCGAGATGGCCAGATGGTGCAGCCCGCCGAGAACTTCTGCATAGGGCCCGAGGTCGAGTCCGGGGAGGTCGAAGAAGGCCAGTAGGTTGCCGTTGCCGACGTCGAAGAAGAAGTGGTTCGACCCCTTGTAGTCCCGGTTCTCGAAGATCTCCGTCAAGGGGAACTCGAGAACCTCCTGGTAGAAGCGGACGGTGCGTTCCACGTCGGCGCAGAGCAGCGCCACATGGTGAATGCCACGGGCGGACGGCCCGGGCCGATCGCTGGCGGAACGCAGGTAGGTGGAGCGGATCCGTTCACGTTCGGCCTCGACGGCGGCCAGGTCGAGCTCGGTCATCTGCTGCTCCTATGCCCTAGATGCGGAAGAACGAGCTCAGGTAGCGCTCGGCGGTGTCGGCCTCGCCCCGGACGGTTCCGGCGTTGTACCGGCCGTAGGTCGTGA
>JBDTYK010000176.1:0-5368 GCA_040005715.1 Actinomycetota bacterium
AGGCTCTGAACCTGCCCTCAACGGTGGTTTCGGCGCAACAAGCCACCCAAGACGGGGAGTTGGCCGTTACTTCAGGCCGAGCCGGGACTTGAGGTCGTCGAGCTCGGTCCACAGCGTCGCCGGCAACGTGTCGCCGAACTTGCGGAACCACTCCTGGATCTGGGGAATCTCGGCCGCCCACTCCTGCGTGGAGACGTGCAGGGCTGCCTGGATCTGCTCCTTCGTCATGTCGAGGCCATCGGTGTCCAGGGACTCCTGCGTCGGCACATACCCGATGGGGGTCTCGGCTGCGGTCGCCCGGCCCTCGATCCGCTCGACGACCCACTTGAGGACTCTGGAGTTCTCGCCGAAGCCCGGCCACAGGAAGCCACCATCAGCGTCGCGGCGGAACCAGTTGACGTAGTAGATCTTCGGGAGCTTGGTGGCGTCTGCACTCTTGCCCACCTTGATCCAGTGGCTGAAGTAGTCGCCGGCGTCGTACCCGATGAAGGGCAGCATGGCCATCGGGTCCCGGCGAACGACGCCCACCTGACCGGTTGAAGCCGCCGTCGTCTCAGAGGAGAGGGTGGCGCCCATGAAGGTGCCGTGCACCCAGCTGCGGGACTCTGTGACCAGCGGGATCGTCGTGTTGCGTCGGCCGCCGAACAGGATCGCCGAGATGGGGACGCCCTGGGGGTCGTCGAACTCCGGCGCCAGGATCGGGCACTGCTCGATCGGGGTGCAGTACCTCGAGTTCGGGTGGCTGGACAGCACGCCGTTCTTGGCGTCCTCAGGCGTCCAGTCGTTGCCCTTCCAGTCGATCGCGTGGGCCGGCATGTTCTCCATGCCCTCCCACCAGACGTCACCGTCGTCGGTCAGGGCGACGTTGGTGAAGACCGAGTTGCCCTTCTCGATGGTTCGCATCGCGTTGGGGTTGGTCTTCTCATTGGTGCCTGGGGCGACACCGAAGAAGCCGGCCTCGGGGTTGACTGCGTAGAGGCGGCCGTCCTTGCCGAACCTCATCCAGGCGATGTCGTCACCGAGGGTCTGGACCTTCCAGCCCGGGATGGTCGGCGAAAGCATGGCCATGTTGGTCTTGCCGCACGCACTGGGGAAGGCGGCGGCGATGTAGTGGGTCTCCTGCTCCGGGGAGGTGAGCTTGAGGATCAGCATGTGCTCGGCGAGCCAGCCCTCGTCGCGAGCGATCACGGACGCAATACGAAGGCTGTAGCACTTCTTGCACAGCAGGGCGTTGCCTCCGTACCCCGACCCGTAGGACCAGATCATCCGCTCCTCGGGAAACTGCACGATGTACTTGGTGTCGTTGCAGGGCCACACGACGTCCTTCTCGCCGGCCTTGAGCGGAGCGCCCACCGAGTGCAGCGCCGGCACGAACTCGGAGTCGAGCTCCTCGATGCGTGCCAGCACGTTCGAGCCGCACAGCGCCATGACGCGCATCGATGCCACCACGTATGCCGAGTCGGTGATCTCCACGCCGAACTTCGGGTCCTCGGCGTTGAGGCGCCCCATGACGAAGGGGATGACGTACATGGTGCGCCCCGCCATCGACCCCCGGTAGAGGTCTCTCATGAGCGTCTTCATCTCGTCCGGCGCCATCCAGTTGTTGGTCGGACCGGCATCCTTCTCATCGACAGAGCAGATGAAGGTGCGGTCCTCGACGCGGGCGACGTCCGAGGGGTTTGAGGCGCAGTGGAACGAGTTGGGCTTGATCTGCTCGTTGAGGCGGGTGAAGGTGCCAGTCGCCACGAGCCCATCGGTCAGCGTCTTCCACTCCTGGTCGGAGCCGGTGACCCACGAGATGCGGTCAGGGGTGGTCAGTGCCGCCACCTCGGCCACCCAGGCGGCCAGGCGGCCGTGACTGGTGGAGCCGTCGCTCTGGATCTGAGGTCCTGTCGTGGTCGTCATGAGATTGGGCCATCCCTTTCGCGCAGAGCCTTTCGGGCTGCCTGCCGTCGGTTGTGTCCATAGCGTTCTGGACCATCAGGTGGTCGCGTCGTGAACGCGTGTGTCCAGACACGGTACGGCCTAGGGGGAGCTGGAGGGAATGCTTGCCCGTCGCGGCCGCTCGGACGGGTCGGAATACGACCTTGACTGCGCCTGTTGCATGAAGTGTAATGATGTAATCGACAGTGAGTTGTAATTGTGTAAGGAGCAAGGCATGACACACGAACACGGCACCCCACCCTGGGCCCATGGCCGTCGGGGCGGCGGTCGCGGTCGCGGAGGACCCTTCGGTCGCCCGGGCGGCTGGCAGCAGGGCGACCTGCCCGATGCCAGCGACGCGACATCCTGGTTCGTCGGACGCATTCCCGACGAGTGGTTCACCGGCGACCTTCGGGTCACGGTCGACCGGGACGAGATCACGGTGATGGGCGAGCTGCCTGCACCCGGGAGTGGCGATGCCGCCGCTGCCGAGGGCAGGATCACTCGTTGGCGTGAGGAGACGCGCGAGCAGCGGATGAAGATCGCTGACGAGGCGCAGGCCAAGTACGGTCGCAGCGTCGCCTGGGGGGCGAAGATCGGCGAGACCGGACGACTGTTCACCCACCTGTCGGTACCCGCCATGACCAGGCTCCGCCAGAGCGAGCGACAGGTGCTCGACACGCTCGTGGATGCGGGTGTGGCCCGCTCGCGTTCTGAGGCGCTTGCCTGGTGTGTGCGCCTGGTTGGGGAGCACACCGACGACTGGCTCGCCGGACTGCGCGAGGCCATGTCCGAGGTGGAGCGACTGCGTGCCGAGGGCCCAGCTCTGTAGTTGTGAGTGGTGCGGTGCGGATTTCCGTCTGAGGCGGGACAACCGGTAGTCTTTCGCGACGTTGCGCCCGGCGATCCCGAGTGCGACACCCGCGCCCGTAGCTCAACGGATAGAGCATCTGACTACGGATCAGAAGGTTGGGGGTTCGAATCCCTTCGGGCGCGCTCCGTGTTGAGACGGAAACTCGAGTGACCAAGGCCCTCTGACCAGCGGAAACGCCGGCGGGGGCCTTGCTCGTTCACGGATGAGCATCAGCCTCACCACCCTTCGGAGGGTCGTTCTCGGGGCTCTGCGCTAGGAATGCGCTAGGAAGTGTTTCCCCAGGGGGCTTCAGCGCCCCGGCAATCTTGTCCGCGGCGGCCCGTCCCACCGGCTCGTTCACGTGAGTGTAAAGGTCGGCGGTGACCGAGATCTGGGAGTGTCCCAGCCGGTCGGAGACCACCTTCATCTCCACCCCGGCCTCCAGCGCCAGACTCGCATTCGTGTGTCGCAGGTCGTGCAGCCGAATGGCGGGCAGGCCTGACCGCTTGGCCAGCGCCTGGAAGTGCCGGGTGGCGTACTCCGGCCTTAGTGGGCGGCCGTCTTCGCGGGTGAAGACCAGCCCCGCGTCGTTCCACGCCGGACCCCAGGCAGTGCGCTCGACGTCCTGCATCTCCTGGTGCCGACGGAGCATGGCGACCGTGCCGTCATCGATCGGGATGACACGCGTGCCGCGTTTGGTCTTCGGGGTCCCGACCACCCCTCGTCCGCGGACCTCGGTGATCTGCTGCTCCACGGAAAGGCACGCGCGCGCGAGGTCGACGTCTTGCCACCGCAGGCCGATAGCCTCGCCGCGGCGCATCCCGGTGAACAGGATCAGTCGGTACAGGTTGGCCAGCCGGTCATCGGCGATGTCACGAAGGAAAGTCCGGCACTCGTCCACTGTCCACGGCTTGGGTCGCTTCGGGTTCTCCGGTGCCAGCTCGATCTGCTCGGCCGGGCTGTAGGGGAGCAGCCGGCGCTTGACCGCGCTGTTGAGCGCCGAGCGAAGCACAGCATGAACACGCCGGATGGTGCTCGGGCTCAACGGCCTCCCACGCCGGCCCAGAACGATGTTGGAGTACATGCGGTCCAAGTGATGTGCGCGCAGCTCGAGGAGCCGGACCTTGCCCAGGTTGGGCACCAGGTAGTTGTCGGTCATGTCTCTGTAGAGCGCCGTGGTCTTGGGCTTGAGGGCGTGCTTGCCGGTCAGCCAGGTCTCCAGGTACTCCCCGACCGTCAGGCTCGTGACGTCGACGTCGGTCATCAACGTGCGGACCATCTCCTGCAGGGCGCTCTGGGCCGCGGCTTTGGTCGCGAACCCGGCCTTGCTCGTCTGCAGCCGACGCCCGTTGCTGTCCCGCCCGTACTCCAGCACCCACTGCCAGGAGCCCCTGCACCGGTGCGGCGCGTAGGAGCCGTCCTCCGCTCTGGGGCAGCTGCGAGTGTGGCGCTGCGAGACAGACCCGTGCTTCACCGCGAGACACCCACCAGCTCGAGCAGCGGAGCGCTCGGCACCCGGATCAGCTTGCCCAGACGCAGGATCGGGGTGGGCCACTTGCCGACCCGGATCAGCTCATAGGCGGCGGTTCGGCCAAGGCCCAGAACCGCGGCCGCGGTCGGCACGTCGACCACCGGCGGCAGGCCGCGAACCTGCTCGACGGTCATCTGCAGGCTGGCGCTGGTCATGGAAGCCTCCCGGGCTTGTTGTTCTTCTTGTCATCGTCGACCCGACCCCTGACGTTGGTGGCGTCTGAGGTGTTCACCCGCGAGGGCTGAGACCGTGAGTGGCCAACGGGAGTGGTGAGCTCACTTGCTGACGCCGGCGGCTTCCACACCGTGAACCTCTCGACCGTCAGTGCTCGCAGAAGGTCTGCGTGGTCGACCCTTGGCAGGGATCCGCGCTCCTCGTTTGGTTCGGTTATACCCATCACGCCTCCAGATGGAATCGGCTCTTGCAACCCCTAAGTACAAAAAGGCGCCTTGGCGCTCACTTCGTCGCGAAAAACTTGAGAAAACTTCTGTCGAGCGCTGTCGAGGGGCCTGCGAGGGCTTGAGAGCTCTAGGGAGATCCGCGACTGCCTCCACTCCACGGTGCCCCAACCTGTCGCCAATTTCGAGGGTCTGGCCAGGTGACGGGGGTTGACTCCTGTTAACAAACACCCTGTGGATAACCCATGACCTTGTCGGCGCCATGGGGCACTCTGGAATCCGGACGATGCGTCAGGAAAAGAGGCTTCCGATGAACAGCCGGTTGCGTCAGGCTCGGGCGGGCCGAGGATGGTCACAAACCCGACTGATCCATGCCATGCAGCAGCAGGCGGTCGCGCTCGACATACGGCTAGCGACCCCGGCCAGCCTGAAGACCCAGATCTCCCGTTGGGAGAACGGGCACTGCCAGCCCGACGAGGTCTATCGACAGGTGTTCCGAGCCCTCTATGGTCAAACTGATGACCAGCTCGGCTTCGCCGCAGAGGATGCTGGCGTGGGAGACACGGGACTCGGGTTTGCGGATACCTGGTCGGAGGGCGTGAACGAAGTGACGGGGTTGTGGCGGCTGGATATGAGCCGTCGTACGCTGCTTCGCGGATCCGC
>JBDTYK010000177.1:0-5274 GCA_040005715.1 Actinomycetota bacterium
TGGGTCAGGCAACGCTGGGGCAAAGCATCGGTGGGTCAGGCAACGCTGGGGCAAAGCATCGGTGGGTCAGGCAACGCTGGGGCAAAACGGCGGTGGGGCCGGGCCCCTATGAGCCGTAGGCGGCGAGGCCTTCCACCAGCTGCGGGGCATCCTCCGGGACATCGATCGGGCCGAACACTGATGCGACCCAAGGCCGTGGGAGCCGGACCTCGACCTCGACCTCGCGACTGTCCTGAGCGAGCTCGGCGAGGCTGCCCTCGTCGATGCCGTCGCGGGGACCGGGGAAGTGGATGGGCGTCGTCATGCAGCTACCGTATTTCCCCCGCTGGACCAGGGGAATCCATACCAGCGGGTAACACTGGCCGGTAGCTTTGGCCCTTGTTGCGCTGAAGCCACCGTTTGTTGCCATATCGGTAGCAGGTTCGGTGGTTTGGGGGCAACAAGGTGACGCCTGGCCAAGCAACAGCGTCGCGGCGCCAGGCGGTAAGTTGCCTGGGTGCACATCGCTCTGACCGGATCCATCGCAACCGATCACCTCATGACGTACAAGGGCCGGTTCGCTGACTCCCTGGTCGTCGACCAGCTCGACAAGATTGCCTTGTCCTTCCTGGTTGAGGACCTCGAGATCCACCGCGGGGGAGTTGCCGCCAACATCGCCTTTGGCATGGCAAACCTCGGCGAGCGGCCGATCCTGGTGGGAGCGGCTGGCGAGGACTTCACGGAATACCGGTCCTGGCTGGAGCGCCACGGCGTGGACTGTGACTCGGTACGCATCTCCGAGACCAGGCACACGGCCCGTTTCGTCTGCACGACCGATGACCAGATGGCCCAGATCGCCACGTTCTACGCAGGGGCCATGAGTGAGGCCCGCGAGATCGAGCTGGGTCCGATCTCGGACCGCGTCGGCGGACTGGATCTGGTGGTCATCAGCTCGAACGACCCGGAGGCCATGCTGCGTCACACGCAGGAGTGCCGGACCCGGGCTCTCCCGTTCGCGGCCGATCCCTCCCAACAGCTGGCCTTCATGGACGGCGAGTCGATCCGTGAGCTGATCGACGGAGCGACCTTCCTGTTCACCAACGAGTACGAGGCGGCGCTCACCGAGCAGAAGACCGGGTGGAGCAGCGACGAGATTTCCAAGCGCGTCCAGACCCGCGTCATCACCAAGGGCAAGAACGGCGCACTCATCGCCACCAACGGTGAAGAGCCAATTGAGGTGCTTGTGGCCAACGAGGTACGCAAGGCCGACCCGACCGGTGTGGGTGACGCCTTCCGGGCCGGCTTCCTGAGCGGGCTTGCCTGGGGGCTCGGCCACGAGCGTTCGGCCCAGGCAGGATCGATGCTCGCCACATATGTCGTGGAGACCGTCGGCACCCAGGAGTACGAGCTGGGTCGCCGGCGCTTTCTCGAGCGCTTCACCCAGGCCTACGGTGCGCAGGCCAGTGAAGAGATCGAGGCTCACCTGACCTGCCCGCGCCCCTGAGCTGTCGGCCCGACCGGCATGCCCATAGAGCCCGCGGCCTCAAGGTGGCAGGTGGATCTCGACCACGCCACGCCCAAGGACGATCTGGTCGGCGTCGGCGCAGACCTCGAACCTGGCACCCTGCTGATGGCCTATCGCGCAGGGCTGTTCCCGATGGGGGTTGGCGAAGATGGCACCCTGCCGATCGGATGGTGGTCGCCGGACCCGCGCGGGATCATGTTGCCCGGTCAGGTCACAATCAGCCGATCACTGCGAAAGTCATTGCGCCGCTTCGAGATTCGGGTGGACACGGCATTCTCGGAGGTTCTGTCGGCGTGTGCTGACCCGTCACGTGAAGGGCGCTGGATCACGCCCGAGATAGCGGCGGCCTACACCCGCCTGCATCAGCTCGGATGGGCACACTCGGTCGAGGCATGGCGGGATGGGCAGCTTCAGGGCGGTCTCTACGGCCTGGCCCTGGGAGGGTTGTTCGCAGGGGAGTCGATGTTCCACCACGCGACGGATGCATCGAAATGTGCCCTGGTTGGCCTTTGCGAGCTGATGTTTGCCGATGGAGAACCGCACCGGCTGATCGACGTCCAGTGGGTCACCCCACATCTGGCCAGCCTGGGGGTCGCACGGGTCCGGCGCAACGACTACGTCTCCCGGCTCCAGCGGGCGCTCTTGGTGTCGGCTCCCGAGTCCTTCGGCGGGTGAGGGCGGAGCACCACCACAAAACGCAGGTATGGCGGAGGAGTGGGCTGCTGTGCGCCGACCCCGACCGGTTGGATCACGTCTGGCTCGGTCGCCTCGGATATCTCGGTCGACTCGCGCAGATCATGGTCGCGCATCCGGCACCAGGCGGGGATGTCGTGCCGGGCTGCAGGGTCGGTTGCCAGGACGATGATCACTGTCCCGGCTGGCGCCTTCTTGGCGGCCTCGGCCAGGCGGATCACCGGCAGCGGACAGCGCAGCCCGCGCGCGTCGACCTCGATCTGAGTCACAGGCCCGACGCCCCGAGGTGAGACCGGACGGATGCCACTGCAACCGGCAGCTCGGCGACGAACCGGTCGATGTCAGCGTCGAGGTTGGGCGCAGTCATGCTCAACGGCAAGGTGACTCGAACATTTCCGTGAGTGAGCACCCCCATCGCCGCCAGGACGTGACTCGGCTGGAGTGTGCTCGACGAACAGGCCGACCCGGACCCAACAGCAAAACCCCGCGCGTCGAGCTCGGTCGACAGAGCCTCGCCGTCGACATACAGAAGGGAGAAGGTCAGGACGTGGGGGAGCGCGTCGTCTGCATCCCCCACGACCTCAACGTCGGGCAGGTCGCTGACGGCTGCACGCAGCCGGCGGAGCAGGGCCGTGGCCCGGCTGGCCTCGTCCTGCTGGCTCGCGTGGGTCTGGTGCCATGCCTCTGCGGCAGCCAGAGCGATCGCGACCACCGGTTCCACCTCGGTGCGCCCATGCTCGATCTCGCTGAACGGGCCAGGGCGTTGCCATCGCGTGCGTTCCGGGACGACCAGGACACCCAGTCCGGGGGGGCCGCCCCAGGAACGGGCGTCTCCTGCCATGGCGTCGAAGTGCAGGGGTGTGTCGTCACGTCCGAGCGAAGCCATGGCATCCACGAACAGCGGAACGCCGTGTGTGCGACAGAGCTCATATGACTGGCGGAGCGGCTGGCGGGTGCCGGTCTCCCCGTTGGCGGACTGGACCGCGGCCACGACGGTGCCGGGGACGGCGACGGCGGCTGCGAGCGCCGACAGGTCCACACGTCCTCGCTGGTCCACGGGCACCTCAGCGAACCGTGACGGATCCTGGGCCTGGGCAGCGACGTAACGGCCGGTGGTCAGGATCGATGAGTGCTCGACGCTGGTGGCGACCATTCGCGATCCGCGCCGGCGGCCGGCATACCGCAGTCCCTGCAGACCGGCCCGTATCCCTGCGGGGCCTCCCGGGAGGAACGAGACCTCAGGTGGGCGTACGCCGAGGCCGTCAGCGAGCACCTCGCGGGCCTGGTCCAGCAGGGCCCGCGCCGTTCGCCCCTCGGCATACAGTCGTCGCGGATCAGCCCAGCCGGCGTCCAGGGCAGCCATCAGTGTTTCCCTTGCGGCCGGAAGCATGGGCGCGCTGGCGGCGTCGAGCAGAACGCGGGGTCGGGCAACCGGCGGTTCGGTGTCAGGGCGTCGCGGCACGCTCCGACGTTATCCCTTCCTATGGCACAAGTCTGGGATAGCATTTCTGGCATCTGCTGGTCCCGGTCACTGGAAGGTCCGCACCTTGCCTCGGTACGATCACACGTCCGTCCGCGTCAAGCGGCGGGGACTGACCGTCACCGGTCTGGCGCTGGCCAGCGCTCTGGTCCTGAGCGGCTGCAGCGGAGCGTTCTCGCGGGGCCTTCTGCCGCACGGGGTGACTGACCAAAGCCACCTGATCACCAGCCTCTGGACCAGCTCCTGGTTGGCCGCTCTTGGTGTCGGGGTGCTGGTCTGGGGGCTGATTTTCTGGTGCGTGGTCGCCTATCGCCGGGGCAAGGACGACGTTGGCCTGCCCGTCCAGCTGCGCTACAACGTGCCCATCGAGATCCTCTACACGGTCGTCCCCCTGTTCATGATCGCGGTGCTGTTCTTCTATACAGCCCGCGACGAGACAGCGGTGCTGAGCACCACCCAGAAGCCTGACGTAACCGTCAATGTGGTTGGCAAACAATGGAGCTGGGACTTCAACTACATCAACGCCGGCACATTCGAGTCCGGGACCCAGGCCGAGCTGACCGGCCAGCCGGGTGTCGCTGCCACCTTGCCCGCGCTCTATCTCCCGGTGAACAGGCGCGTTGAGTTCGTCCTTACGGCCCGCGACGTCATTCACTCGTTCTGGGTGCCGCAGTTCCTGATGAAGATGGACATGCTTCCGGGCAAGGTCAACCGCTTCCAGATCAGGCCCACCGAGATCGGCACCTTCCAGGGCAAGTGCGCCGAGCTGTGTGGCACCTACCATTCCCAGATGCTGTTTCAGGTCAAGGTTGTTTCCCAGGCAGACTTCGATGCGCACATGCTCGCGCTCAAGGCCGCCGGCAACGTGGGCATGCTCGACAACAGCCTGAGCCGTTCCAAGATCGAGTCGGGCGACCAGCAGTACGTGCCCAAGCCCGGAGGCAACTGATGTCCACCGTGAAGCTGAGTCCCGTCCAAGCCGCGTCGTCGCCGACCCGTCGACGCTCGCCGGGGCAGACGGTGGTCAAGTGGGCTACGACGACCGACCACAAGGTGATCGGCAACCTGTACTTCATCACCTCCTTCGTCTTCTTCATGTTCGGTGGGCTGCTTGCCCTGCTGATCCGGGCTGAGCTCTTCCAGCCAGGGCTGCAGATCGTGGACAACCCCGAGCAGTTCAACCAGCTCTTCACGATGCACGGCACGATCATGCTCCTGCTGTTCGCGACGCCCCTTTTCTCGGGTTTTGCCAATGCCCTCATGCCGATTCAGATCGGCGCACCGGATGTGGCGTTCCCTCGGCTGAACATGCTGGCCTACTGGCTGTACCTCTTCGGCGGGTTGATCGCCGTCAGCGGTTTCCTCACCCCCGGCGGGGCCGCGGCCTTCGGCTGGACCGCCTACGCGCCCCTCTCGGATGTGACGACCAGCCCCGGGCTCGGCGGTGATCTCTGGGTCTTCGGCCTGGCGATGGGTGGTTTCGCCACGATTCTCGGCGCGGTCAACTTCATCACCACGATCATCTGCCTGCGTGCTCCGGGTATGACGATGTTCCGGATGCCGTTGTTCACCTGGACCATCCTGATCACCTCGATCA